>NZ_CP116871.1:2814944-3127715 GCF_031885415.1 Microbacterium forte | reverse complement strand
GATGATCTTCGCGATCTCGTCGCGCACGCGGGGATTGGCGATGTTCAGGTCGGGCTGGTGCTCGTAGAAGCTGTGCTGATACCACTGCCCCGACTTCTCGTCCTTGCCCCAGATGCCGTTCGCCTGGCCGGGGAAGACCTCGTTCTTCTGACCCTTCGGAGGCGCGTCGTCGCGCCAGACGTAATAGTCCCGGTAGGGCGAGTCGACGCTGCGCTTGGCGGCGAGGAACCACGGATGCCGGTCGGAGGTGTGGTTGATGACCAGGTCGACGATCACCCGCATCCCCCGATCGCGCGCGGTGCGGATGACCTCGACGAAGTCGCCGTGGGTGCCGAGGCGCGAGTCGACGCCGTAGAAGTCGCTGACGTCGTAGCCGTCGTCACGGTCGGGGCTCGGATAGAACGGCATCAGCCACAGGCAGGTGACGCCGAGCTGCGACAGGTAGTCGATCCGCTGGGCGAGGCCCTGCAGGTCGCCGACCCCGTCTCCGTTCGAGTCGAGGAAGGTCTCGACATCGAGGCAGTAGACGACCGCGGTCTTCCACCAGAGGTCGCTCGTATCGGTGATCTTCACAGTCGCTCCTTGAGTGCGGGGATGAGCTCGGCTTCTGCGGCGGCGAGGAAGTACGACTGCTCGGTGCCGACGTGGTGCAGATACACGCGATCGAATCCGATCTCCGCGAGATCGGCGATGCGGCCGGCCAACGCCGAGGCGTCATGGTCGATCAGCACGGCCTTTCGCAGCTCGTTCCTGTCGAGGCCGGCCACCGCCGCCTCGAAGTCCTCGGGCTGCTCGAGATCCCAGGTCTGCGGGGGCGAGAGCAGACCGTTGGTCCACTGCTCGCGGGCGATGGCGAACGCCGCCTCGTCGCTCTCCGCGAGGCTGAGGTGCACCTGCAGGATGCAGGGGCCAGAGCCCCCGGTGCCTCGGTAGGCGTCGACGACCCGCTGCAGCGCAGCGGGCTCCTGGATCACGGTCGCGAGACCCTGCGCCCACGCGGCTGCCCACTCCGCGGTCTCGGCGCTCACCGCGGTCGCGAACAGGGGCGGTGGTTCGGCCGGCCTGCTCCACACTCGCGCTTCGTGGACACGCACCAGGCCGTCGTGGTCGACCTCTTCGCCCTCGATCAGTCGGCGGATCACGTCGACGCTCTCGCGCAGTCGCTCGTTGCGGACCCGCTTCTCGGGCCAAGGGTCGCCGGTCACGTGCTCGTTGACCGCCTCGCCGCTACCCATCGCCGCCCAGAAGCGACCGGGGAACATCTCCTCGAGAGTCGCGAACGCCTGGGCGATCATCACCGGGTGATAGCGCTGCCCGGGGGCATTGACCATCCCGATCGAGAACTCCGTGCAGGCGAGCGCGGCCGCGATCCAGCTCAGCGCGAAGCCGGACTCGCCCTGGGCTCTGGTCCACGGCGCGAGGTGGTCGGAGCACATGGCTCCGTCGAACCCCGCGCGTTCGGCGCCGATCACCGCGTCGAGAAGCGCGCTCGGTGCGATCTGCTCGTGCGAGGCATGAAAACCGATGAAGACCATGCGCCGAGTCTTGCAACGAACAGGGCTGCACGGCAGTGGTGGACACACCGCAGTGAGTCTGCGAGGATGGGCGGCCCTGCGCGGCGGGGCTATTGGCCGGTGGGCCTGACGATGCCGAGCTCGTACGCCAGGATGACCGCCTGCACACGGTGCGGCAGGTCGAGCTTCATGAGGATGCGGCCGAAGTGCGCCTTGACCGTGGATTCGCTCAGGTGCAGGGCCCTCGCGATCTCGTCGTTCGTGAGGCCGCGGCCGACGTGAACGAAGACGTCGCGTTCGCGGTCGGTCAACACCGAGAGAGCGTGATCCTGAGCCCGAGTGCGGGGAGCCAGGTGCGGCAAGGCGACTTCGATGAGTTTCGAGGTGATCCGCGGAGCGACCACGGCATCGCCCGTCGCGACCGTGCGGATCGCGGCGACGAGTTCGGCCGGCCGAGTGTTCTTGAGCAGGAACCCTGCGGCTCCGGCCTGCAGCGCCCCGAAGGCGAACTCGTCGAGGTCGTAGGTGGTCAGCACGAGCACCCGGGTTCGTGGCAGCCGTGCGGTGAGGTCCCGGGTCGCCTCGATGCCGTCCGTGCCGGGCATGCGCACATCCATCAGGATCACGTCGGGCCCCAGCGCGATCGCGGCGTCGACGGCAGACGCCCCGTCGGAGGCTTCGCCCACGACATGGATGTCGTCCTCGGCCTCGAGCACGAGACGGAGTCCGTAGCGGACCAGCTCCTGATCGTCGGCGATCAGCACCCGGATCCGGGCGGCGTGGGCATCGGGTATCGTCATCGGTTCTCCGTCTGAAGTCGCACGAACACGCGCCAGCCTCCGCCCGGTCGAGGTCCGGCCTCGACGTGCCCGTCATAGAACGCGGCGCGCTCGCGGATGCCGACCAGGCCACGGCCCTGGTCGACGATAGGGAGAGCCGGCGCAGACGTGTCCTCCACGAGGATCGAAAGGTCGTCGTCTGCGATGCTGATCTTCACCACGACCTCCTGCACGTCGCGCGCGTGCCGCATGATGTTCGTCAGCGCCTCCTGCACGATGCGATAGACGGTCAGCCCCACCAGCGCGTCGGCGTCGATGACGCCCGTCTGCTCGAATCGGATCGGCAGACCCGCGCTCCGCGATTCTTCGACCAGAGACGGGATGCGCTCCATGGTCGCCTGCGTCGGCTGACGGTCGACCGAGTCGCCCTCGCCGCGGACCGTCGTCAGCAGGCGACGCATCTCCACGAGAGTCCGGCGTCCGGTCTCGGCGACCTGCCCGATCGCCCGGCGGGACTCCTCTGGTCGAGCGGCGGCGGAGGCCTGCGCGCCGTCGGCGACCGCGACCATCACGGCGAGACTGTGGGCGATCACGTCGTGCATCTCCCGCGCGATCCGCTCGCGTTCGAGCGCGGCAGCGATGTGCGACTCCTGGTCTCGCTCACGGCGCATCTGCTCCGCTCGTTCCACGAGTGCGCGGACCTCGCGCCGCCGGTGGCCGACGTTGAGCCCGACGAGGATGGACATCAGCGAGACCGCGACCACGACGGTGGCGATTCCGAGCCAGTCGAGCGGCCAGGCGTCGAGGTCCACTCGCGGCGCCAGTCCGAGCAGCGGCGGGCCGAGGCGCACGCGCAGCGACAGCACCAGCGCAGCGAGCATGCCCGACGCCACGGCCGCCGCGAACGCCGTCCATGCCTGTCGCGGCCGGAGGTCGACTCCGCACCGGTACAGCGCCGCGACCGCGAGCACCCCTTCGGCGCCTGAACCGCCGGCGAACGACAGCGGGAGAAGGACGAGAACCGCGATGAAGGCCACGAACGGATGCCGACGTGAGACGAGGATCGTCGCGATGCCCGCGACGAACAGCGCCACGAGCGCCCACGCGGGTGTGGTCAGTGACGACTCGAGCGACAGGTAGCCGAGGGCCAGCGAGACCGCCGAGTACGACCCGAGAACCACGAGGTCGGATCGCCGCGGTGTCATACGTCTCTCTTGCGCAGGGCGATCGCGCCTGCAGCGAGCGCGATCGCCGCCCAGAGCGACGCGATCAGCCAGCCGGCACCCACGCTGATGTGACCGCTCCACAGGTCGAGGAACGGACCGCCTTCCGCGCCGACCCGGCTCATCGCATCGCCCGCATTGCCCAGCTGGGCGATGCGCAGAGCGCGGGACAGCAGCCCGTACGGAAGCAGCGACGTCAGCACAGGGAGCAGCAGCGTGGCCAGGAAGACGATGATCGCTCCCGCGGTCGTCGATCGCACGAGTGCCCCGATGCCCACCCCGAACAGTGCGCAGAGCCCGAGATACCCCGCCGAGCTGAGCAGCGCGAGCACGACCCCGGGTGCGGTGAGCGGTGCCGCGAGGCCGAACTGTGCATAGATCGGCGTGGTGAGCGCCCATGCGCTGAACACGGTGACGAGGGCGGTCGCGGTGACGACGGTGAACGCCACGACCGCCTTCGCGCGCAGGACGCGCAACCGGTCGGGCACCGCGACGAACGTGGGCTGAATCGAGCCCGATGCGTATTCGCCGCCGATCAGCATGACTCCGAGGATACCGGTGATGATCTGGCCGAGCACGACGGTCGGCACCGTGACATCGGCCATGGTGCGCTCGATCAGGAGCACCGACGGCGCGCCCGACGACTCGAGCGTCACCCCGAGGAACAGGCTGCCGCCGACCCCGATGAGGAAGATCGCCGCGAGGGCGAGCACGGAGGAGGGCAGGCTGAACAGCTTGATCCACTCCGACCGCAGCAGGTGGGCGAACGCGGGGCGGCGAGTGCGCGCATCCGCTCGTCGGGGACTCGTGGTGAGGGTCATCGTCCGGCTCCTTCGGTGGCGTCATGCGCGGTCGCGCGGTACTCGGTGTCGTGCGCGGTGAGGGCGAGGTAGGCGTCTTCGAGCGAGCCCTCGATGGTGGCGATCTCGTGCAGCACGATGCCTGCGCCGGCCGCGGCACGCGCAACGTCCTCGGCGGCGAGGCCGTCGATCTCGACCGCGCCATCCGTGTGCGCCGTCACGGCGACCTGTGAGCCCGCGAGGGTGCCCATGAGTCGCTCGACCTCTCTGGTCCGCACGCGCACCACGGATCTGGTGGCACCCGCGACCACGTCGTGCAGGGGACCGTCTGCCAGGATCGTCCCTCGGCCGATGACCAGCAGATGGTCGGCCGTCTGGGTCATCTCGCTCATCAGATGAGACGAGAGCAGCACGGTCTTCCCCTCCCCCGCGAGCTGCCGCAGCAGACCGCGGATCCACAGGATGCCGTCGGGGTCGAGGCCGTTCACCGGCTCGTCGAGGATGATCGTCTGCGGGTCTCCCAGCAGAGCCGCAGCGATCCCGAGCCGTTGGTTCATGCCGAGCGAGAATCCGCCGACCCGCCTGTCTGCCACAGCATCCAGTCCTGCGATCTCGATCACCTCACGCACCCGGGCGGCGCCGATGGCGTGGGTGGCCGCTATCGCCAGCAGGTGCTTGTAAGCGGTGCGGCGCCTGTGCGCCGACCGGGCATCGAGCAGCACGCCGACCTCGCGCAGGGGTGAGGGCAGATCCGCATAGGCCCGACCGTTGACCTCCGCGGTGCCCGCGGTCGGCCGGTCCAAGCCGACGATCATCCTCATGGTCGTGGACTTGCCTGCCCCGTTGGGTCCCAGGAACCCGGTGACCGTGCCCGGTTCGACGGTGAAGTCGATGCCGTTCACGGCCACCCTCTCGCCGTAGTGCTTCGTCAGGGACTGAACTCGAATCATGTCGCGCCTTTCGTTCGCCTTCGACGCTACGAACGACGGCGCACGGGCACATCGGGCTGCGGTCCTGACCACGGTGGCGAGGCAGTACCAGGGTCTACATCCCGAGAGAGCCGAGCGGGAGCTCGGTGAGCGCGAGCTGCGGCGAAGCGGGCCGGCGAGCGGCCCGTGCTCACGAGCCCGCGTCTACCGCGCGGCGGACTCCCGCACGCGGAACCACAGGGTGAGCTCCATGATCGCGCGGCCGATCATGTCGTGGTCGCCCACGCGGAGGTCGTCGAAGGAATCGCGATATCCCGACAGCATCTTCGGCTCCGCAGCGACCAGGGACTGATACCCCATGGTCCACTCGGCGAAGCGCCGCTCATGCAGCGGCTCCTCGATCAGCACACGCACGTCCTCGTGACGGGGATCCCGGCCGATGATCTCCATCAGGCTCTCCACGTCCGACCTGGCACCCTCGAGGATCTGGACGAACTCGCCGCCCCGGTAGAGCAGCATGCCGGTGATGTCACGAGCGCTGTTACGGGCCCGGCTCACCGCGAGCAGGTCGGCGAGCTCCTGCTCGCTGAACGGGTGCGTCGCGCTGCTGCAGTAGACGAGCGAGACGAGTGCGTGCTCGGCGGTCATCCGGCATCCTCTCCCCGAGTGGTCACCGCGGCCATCGCGCGGTGGTGGTCTGCATAGTCGCCGATGGAACGCGAGACCGCGTCGAAAGCACGCCACATGCCATCCGCCTGACGGTCGACGTAGCCGAGGAAGGAGCCGTCCCGGCTGCCCACGTAGAAGCCGTCGGCCACGCTCGCCCACAGGGGTCGAGAGGCGAGCGGCGATTGATCACCCATGCCTTCAGCGTACCTTCGCGTTCAGGGGCGGGGTCGGCGCGGGATCATCCTCGAGATGTATGCCGCTACCTCGCTCGCCCGATGTCGACGCCGCTCGGGTCGACCAGTGTGGAACACATGAACGCACGAACGGCCCTCGCCTCCTCCGCCCTGATCGTCGTGGGGCTGATCTCTCTCACCGGATGCTCCGCCTACGACAGCATCGTCCACAAGCAGGCCACATCGACCTTCGACGACGTCGAGGCCTTCGACGACGGGGCCGAGGTCGAGGCCGGCTGGATCCCGGCCGACGCCACCGAGATCACCGTGCGCACGTCGACCATCGAGGACGCCGCGGACGCCGTCGTTCTGCTCTCCAGCGGATCCGCGCTCGGCGACGACTGCACCGAGGTGGAACGGAGTTCGGCGCCGGCCTGGGTGCTCGACGACGCTCCCGATCCGTACACGGCGAAGACCGTCTTCGCGTGCGGCGACTGGAGCGTCATGAGCACTGACGGCGGATGGTTCGGCTGGACCCCGAACTCCGACGAGGAACGGAACGTCGCGGATGCGGGCTGAGAGCGAGACGACGTTCACCCTCTGAGAGGATGAACGACATGATCACCGTTCACCTGCGCTACGAGATCGACCCCGACAAACTCGACGACTTCACCGAGTACGGGCGCGCATGGATCCGACTGGTGGCCAAGCACGGAGGAACCCACCACGGCTACTTCCTGCCGAGCGAAGGCGACAGCGACGAGGCGTTCGCGCTGTTCACCTTCCCGTCCCTGGCTGAGTACGAGATCTACCGGACGGCCTCGAAGAGCGACCCCGAGTGCATCGAGGCGTTCGAGCTGGCGCGGAGAACGCAGTGCATCCGCCGCTACGAACGTCGCTTCCTCAGCCCCGTCTTCTCCCCCGACGCAGACTGAGACACCGGCGGGGGCTCGATCCTCAGTTCGCCGACGTCCCGAACGCGTGCAGGTCGAGCTCGACGCTCAGCGCGTCGCATGCCGCTCTTCCACGCACGCTCGTGCCGAGCTCGTCCAGAGGAGGGCTGACGACGGCGGCGCCGAGGCGTCCGGGCGCCGAGAGCACGATCGCACCCGACACGCTCGACTTCGCCGGGATGCCGACCTCGCGCATCCACCGCCCGGAACCGTCGTACACGCCGCAGGTCGCCATGACAGAGACGACGTCGCGAGCCACGCTCTGCGAGACGACGCGTTCCCCCGACACCGGATTCACCCCGCCACAGGCGAGGGTCGCACCCATGACGGCCAGCGCCTCCGCGTCGACGAGCACGGCGCACGCCCGCGCGTAGACGGCGACGGCATCGTCGGCGCTGACATGCAGCGTTCCCTCTGCCCGCATGAGGTGGGCGAGCGCGTGGTTGCGGTCGCCGAGCAGATGCTCGTTCCGCGCGACGCTCTCGTCGACCTCGAGCCGGCGTCCGGCGAAGGCCGACAGCCCTCGAAGGATCCGCTCGCCGCGCTCGTCCACGGTCACGCCGTCGACGAGCGATGCCGTGAGCAGCGCACCGGCATTGACCATCGGGTTCGGCGGCCGGCCGGTCCCGCTCTCGAGCTTGATCGCGTCGAAGGCCTCCCCTGTCGGTTCGATGCCCACGAGGTCGAGCGCTTCACCCTCGGTGTCGAGCAGCGCCAGAGCGAAGAGGAACGGCTTGACCGCCGACTGAACACTGAACGGGACCGATGACTGAGCACTGGTGCGGATCGTGCCGTCCGGCAGCACCAGCGCCAGAGCACACAGATCGGCGTCCGCGTCGGCCAGCTCGGGGATGCTGTCATCCACCGCTCCGCCCTGCTCCTGCATGACCCGCTGCCGCAGATCGTCGAGGTCGTAGCTTCGCGCGTCTGGTCTCATCCGTCCACAGTGACACGTGTCGTGTGAAAAGAGGGGATCGGCCGACGGGGTTGACGTGTCGCCCGTCGGGATGAGCAAGACTGTGCCTATGCGCTCCACGCGACTCGCACCTCTCCTGGCTCTGCCTCTCGCCCTCGCCACAGTGGCCGGATGCTCCCCGAGCGCCCCCACCGACGTCGAGCCGCCGAAGTTCGACCAGAGCATGAACGAGGTGAGAGACACTTCGAATGACGTCGTCGACAAGCTCGTGGACGCGTTCCCCGCGGGCGAGCGCTACGCGGAGGCTGACGCGAACGCGTACCCGTGCCAGGGCGAAGACGACGGCATCGGGCGGTGGATATGGGCGCTCGGTATCCCCAGCACCGACATCGAGGGGACGATCTCCGAACTGCAGGATGAATACGGCGACGCGGTGACCTCCACCGGCACGTCCTCGCAGGACGTCGAATACTCCGACGGCGCCACCTGGCCGGTGACGGGCGGGCACACGCTCATCGAGGACGAGACCGGCTCGTACCTGCTGAGCTACCCGATGGGAGCAGGTGGCACGGTCATGCTCCGAGTCGAGACCGCCTGCGGCGTCCTCCGCTGACGGTGGACGACTGATCAGGCGATCTCGAGGTCCGTCATCTCCAGGACGACGCCGCATGCTCTCGGGCAGGAGCGCCGCCTCACCAGCCCAGCAGGGCGAGGAGTCCCGTGGCAGCGGCCGCGACAGCTCCCGTCCACAGCACGATCGCGATGATCTGCCACAGGATGACCCATTCCTTGCGCACGCCGGATGCGACGAAGAAGGCCGCGGTGAGCATCGTCGGAAGAGCGATCGGTGCCAGGATGCTGGCGCCGGGGACACCGAACCTGACCAGCCAGCGCCGCAGCTTCGCGCGCCCCTTCCCGCGCCGCGTCGTGTCATCGTCGTCGGCTGTCGCTGAGCCGGAGACCCCGCCTGCGTCGGATGCCGTGGCGGTCGCCACCGTCGACGTGACATGCGCCGAGCCACCGACCGCTGAGGGCGAGGCCGCAGCCGATCGCGCCGCGCGGCGCGCGACGACCCCGCCGCGGATCCGCGATCCGAGCAGCACGACCGCGATCACGCAGAGCACATTGCCCGTGATGGCGGCGAGCGCAGCGACGATCGGGTTGATTCCGGCGATGATGCCGAACGCGGCGGCGCCCTCGCCCTCGATGTACGGGATGGCGGCGACGAGCGCGACCATGATCGGCTGCAGGATCTCGGGGACCTGGTTGATGAAGTCCTGCAACCAGGGATAGGGGTTGTCCATCGGTCATATCTCTCTCTGTCGGATGCCGCGGACGGTGCGTACCGCGGATGTCTGAAGGCAGTCAAGACCGTGTGCCCGGGACAGGGTCAAGCGTGAGCTCTCCGATCGCCGACCCGCTTGACCCTGTGGTCGGAACACCGTCTTGACTATGCGTCTACAGGCGCTCGTGACGACCGTGACGACAGGTCGCGGCCGCGATGCCGAGGACCCGAGGAGCACCCATGTCGGAAGAACCCCTGATCGTCGAAGACACCCTGCTCCTGCTCTTCCAACCCGATTCGGGCACCATCGCCGGCGAGAACATCCTCTTCTACGTGCTCGGCGGCGCCGTGCTGGCCGACCTCGCGCTCGCCGGTCGGGTCGAAGCCGAGGAGCACGGACTGTTCACCCGGGTGCGCGCGGTCGGCGAAGGCGACGCGCCCGACCCGCTTCTCGCATCGGCGCTGACGTCGCTGTCGAAGAAGGCTCAGGACGTGCAGGCCGTTCTCGCCGGCATCGGTCCCCAGCTGCGCGGCCCGGTGCTCGACCGTGTCGTCGCGCGCGGTGATCTGAACCGCGCGGAAGGCAAGGTCCTCGGACTCTTCCCGACGACGAAGCTCACACTCGCCGGCGAACGCCGCTCCGACCTCATCCGCAGAGTGCGAGCCGCGCTCATCGACGGCGACGATCCGGACCCCCGCACCGCGGCGAGCATCGCCCTCCTGTCGGCGAGCGGCACGCTCTCCCAGTTCCACGCGGAGATCCCCTGGGGCAGCGATGTCTACACGAGGGCGAAGCGGCTCGAGGACGGCGACTGGGGTGCCGCAGCGGCATCGAGCGCGGTGGTGCGCACAATGAACGCCGTCATCATGAACACCGTGATCGCGGCGACGGTGCTGCCGCGTCTGTGAATCGAGAGCGCCCGGAGTCGTGCTCCCGCTCAGCCGGCGGCGATCGTCGCCAGCGCGATCACATGCGCTCGGGCGATCACATCGAGCTGCGCGGGGTTGTAGAGCGCGGCGACCGACTCCGCGACCGCCTCCCAGGTCATCTGCGGGCGCCCTCGGTGATGCGCCAGAGGATCCTGCAGCCACGGATAGGTCGTCAGATCATGAGCGAGCCCGACCGCATATCTCTCCGCCATGCGGATCCGCGTCTGCTCGTCGGCATCCGGTGGCAGCGCATCGAAATCGGCGCGCACGTCGGCCGGATCGGATTCGAGCATCACCCGGAGATCCCGCATGGCCTCGTCATCGTAAACCTGGGAGTAGATGAGCATCAGCGACCGTTCGGTCTCGGTGAGGCGTGCGGTGAGGTTCTCGAAGCCCCGAGGCAGATCCGTCGTCGTCGCGCCGTCGATGATCGTGCGGATCTCCACCCGAGCCTGCTGCAGCCGCTCGATCGTGACGGCGAGCTCGGCGTCGATGTCTTCCAACGCCGCGAGGGCACGATCGTCCCCGGCGGAGACGCGATCGATCTGATCGAGGGGAACCCCGAGTTCGCGCAGACGACGGATGCGGAGCAGCTGTACGAGGTGACTCACCTCATAGCTCTTGTACCCGTTCGACGACCTGCTCGGCTGCTCGAGCAGGCCCACCTGGTGATAGTGCCGCACGGTGTTCACCGTGGTTCCGGCGAGGTCAGCGACCTCTCTCGTGCTCCACGCCATGAAGGGTCCCTTTCCTGCGCGGCCGTCTTCTGACTCATTCTGGCTCGCGGCGACGCCTGGGGCGACGCCTTCCTCCGTCGAGTGCATGTCGTAGTAGAAACCCTGTGGTCGCCACACACTCAAGTAGCGCGGCGTCCGCACGTCAGGTGGTAGCACAGTCGTGCTAACATAATCGAACCGTCGACCGAGAGGACCGTCCATGATCCTTGTGGCGATCATCGCGTGCGAGGTGGGCTTCTGGGTCGCGATCGGAGCCGGCCTCATCGCCCGCTACGCCTTCGACCGCCCCCGACTCGGCAGGATGCTGCTGCTCGCGGCGCCGGTCATCGACCTGGTTCTGCTGGCGCTCGTCGCCCTCGATCTCATGAGCGGCGGAACGGCCTCGTGGCACCACGGCCTGGCCGCTCTCTACATCGGCATCTCGGTCGCGTACGGCCACCGGATGGTCGCGTGGGCGGATGCGAAGTTCGCCTCGCGCTTTCGTGGGGCGGCGCCTCGACCGCGCCTGTCCGGCTCTGCGTACACGATCGCCTGCTGGAAGGACGTCGCGCGCACGATGCTGGCCGCCGCGATCGCAGCGGGGCTCCTCGGGGGCCTCATCGCTCTCGTCGGCGACGCGGCTCGCACCGCCGAACTGCTCGGATTCTTCCCGATCCTCGGCATGATCGTGGCGATAGATCTGCTGTGGGCCGTCAGCTACTCGATCTGGCCCAAGCGATCGCCCGCCACTGCACGAGAATGAGGTCATGCCCCGCCTCATCGACCACGACGACCGCAACGACGAGATCGGGGCGGCGGCGTTCCGCGTGCTGGTGCGCGATGGCATCGCCGGCTTGTCGGTGCGCAAGGTCGCGGAGGAGGCGGAGATCGCCACGGCGTCGCTCCGACGCGCGTTCCCGACGCAGGACGCCCTTCGCCGCTTCTGCTTCGACCGCATCCACCAGTCCGTCGCGGCCCGACTGCGCGCCGTGACGGGCGACGGTCGCGAGAGAGCGATGCAGTGGATGCGGGAACTGCTCCCCCTCGACGACACACGACGCACAGAGCTCGTCGTGCAGCTGCAGCTGAGCCGGCTCGCCCTCACCGACGAGAGCCTGAGGGAAAGCGCGGCCGACCTTCACGACGGCGTCGGCCGAGTGTGCTCATCAGTGCTGCGACAGCTCTCAGAGTCGGGAGTGACAGACCCGACTCTCGATCCCGATCTCGAGACGGCACGACTGCACGCCTTGCTCGACGGGCTTGCGCTCCACCTGCTGTGGAACACCTCCGACGACCCCGCCGGTCAGGCCGACCGGGTGCTGCAGCGACACATCGACACCCTCGCGGCCTGAGCCCCCGCGACGACCGAACTCCCAGACTGCGGATACCCGCGTGCATGGCCCTGTCTGAGGTGACCTCTCCGCCCCGTCACTCGGCGCAGTGCGGCATATCTCCCGATCACACCTACTTGATGGATCCCCGGGTGACCCCGGAGATGACCCACCGCTGCGAGAAGATGTAGACGATCAGCAGCGGTGCCATCGCCATCAGGTATGAGGCCAAGGCGGTCGTGTAGTCCGTGTTGTACTGGCCCTGGAACACGTACTGCGCCAGCGGGATCGTGCGCGCACCGGGGTCGGTGAGGACGACGAGCGGCATGATGAAGTCGTTCCATGCCCAGACGCAGGTGAGGATGCCGACGGTGGCGTTCATGGGCGTGAGCAGCGGGAACACGATCTGCCAGAACACCCGCCACGTGGATGCTCCATCGACGCGCGCCGCCTCCTCGAGCTCGATCGGGATGGAGCGGATGTAGGCGCTGTAGATGAAGACGTTCAGCGAGATGCCGAAGATCGTGTAGAGCACGATCATGCCGACCTGGTTGTCCAGACCGAGGAGCGACGTCTGCTTGACCAGGGGCAGCATGATGATCGGGAACGGGATGAACAGCGCGGCGAGGAAGTAGAAGAACACCCCCTTGAAGAACGGTCGGTGGCTGTTGCGGGCGAGCGCGTACGCCACCACCGAGCTGGTCAGCAGGGTGAAGACGACCGCTCCGACGGTGATCAGCGCCGTGTTGAGCAGCGCCTGCGGGAACGCGGTCCGCGCCCACGCGTCGGCGAAGTTCTCCCAGCGGATCGGGTTCGGCCATTCGAACCCGTTGCCGGCGGCGAGCTGCTCTGGCGTCTTCAGTGCGACGGCGACCGCGAGGTAGAGCGGGATGAGCACGGTCAGCGAGCAGACGGCGATGAGCGCGGTCGCCCACCAGTTCGTCTTGCGGGTGTCGTCGTTCTCGGAGGCGCGCCTGGCGCGCCATCCGGGGCGAGGTGCCGTCGCCTCGGCTTCGGCGAGGATCGTGGTTGCGGTGGTCATCAGATATCGGCCTCTCTGCGCTGAAGGACCCGGAACTGCAGGAGCGAGACGATCGTGATCACGATGAAGAAGATCACGGCGTTCGCGGTCTGGTAGGCGAACTCTCCGCCGGAGAATCCGCCGCGGAAGACGAGCAGGGTGACCGATTCGGTCGACGTGCCCGGCCCTCCGTTCGTAAGGGCGACGATCGGGTCGAAGACCTGCAGGAAGCCCTTGAGGCTCAGCACGACGTTGATCGTGAAGAACGCGCTGATGAGCGGGAAGGTGATGGATCCGAACTGCCGCCATGAGGATGCACCGTCGAGAGATGCGGCTTCGTACAACTCGCTCGGGATCGTCTGCAGACCGGAGAGGTAGATGATGATCGAGAACGCGCAGGCCTGCCAGACCGCCAGTGCGACGATCGCCGTCCACGCCCAATCGGGGTTGGTGAGGATGTTGTCGCGGAACAGCGGGATGCCGGACAGGATCTTCGGCAGCGAGTTCGAGAACAGGAACTGGAACACGTAACCGATCACGAGGATCGCGAGCACGTACGGTACGAAGTAGACGCCGCGCCAGAAGTTCCGTGCGCGGATCTTGGCATTGAGCCCCATGGCGATCGAGAGCGAGATCACGTTCGTGAGGATCGTGGCGACGATGGCGAACAGGAACGAGAACCCGTAGGCCTTCAGGACTCTGTCGTCCTTGAAGAGGTTGAGGTAGTTCGAGATGCCGACGAAGTTCCAGTCGCCGTAGCCGGCGTAGTTCGTGAAGCTGAAGAAGATGCCCACGATGACGGGGATGGTGTGGAACGCGGCGAAGGCGATGACGGCGGGCCAGACCATCCAGTAATAGGCGGGCAGCGCGCGGGAGCTCGCGGTGCGGACCCGGCGCGCTCGCTTCGTGCCCTCGGGCCCCGGTGTCGTGGCGCGCACAGCGCTGGTCAGGGTGCTCATTCTTCGTCTCCCGTCACGGGGATGGTGCGGGCGGCGACTTTGCGCCACTCGCTGTCGAGGGTCGACAGCGCCGCATCCGCGTCGCCGTCGAACAGGAACTGCTGCACGATCGCGACCAGCGGGATGCTCGGCGGCACCTGATGATCGATGAAGCCGGTGATCTTCCCCTCGTCGAAGAAGGGCTTGACCGACTGCAGCGCAGGGTCGTCGCTCAGCTCGGCGCCCTCCACCGACGGGATCATGTTCTGAGAAGCGGCGAACTCCTCGATCACTCCGACGTCGAACAGGTACTCGATGAAGCGGAGCGCCTCCTCGCGATGAGGTGTGTCCTTCGCCATGGTCACGACGACGTCGACACCGGAGACCAGCAGACGATCATCAGGATCGTCCGCCGCCGGGTAGGGGAAGATCGCCGCCTTGATGTCGGGGTTGATGGCCTTGACGGGGTTCAGCGCCCAGATGCCCTGCAGCAGCATGGCGGACTCGCCGCGGGCGAAGGCCGCGTTGCCGTCGTCGTAGGTGCGGCCGCGGTATCCCTCCTGCATGTACGAGAAGAGCTCTGCCTGCTGAGCCATCACCTCGGGGAAGTCCTTCTCGAACGAGACGGCCGAATCGGCGCCGACATCCTCACCCTCCGCGCGAAGGTCGTCGAAGAAGCCGCCTTGCGAGGCGTACGCCCCCAGAGCGTTCCATGACGGCATGCCGGTCCACGAGTCCGCGAGGGTGCCGTAGAACGGGGTGATCCCCGCAGCCTCGAGGGCCTCGCACACCGCGATGAACTCGTCCCACGTCTCGGGGACCTCGAGCCCCTGCTCCTCGAAGATGTCCTGGTTGTAGATGACGCCGTTGGCGTTGTTGACGTAACCGAGTCCGTTCACCTCGTCCTGCTTGGTGCCGAGATCTGCGAGGATCTCCTGCACCGCGGGGTTGATGGTCTCGAGAACCGGCTCATCGGAGAAGTCGTAGAACACCCCGGCTTGAGCGAGGTCCCCGAATCCCCCGTTCGCGTTCAGGGTGATGACGTCTGGCGCCTTGTCCTTGACGAGCAGCGTGCGGATGAGGGTCTCGGAGTCCGCGACCTGATTCTGCACGACGCGGATATCGGGATTCTCGGCCTCGAAGTCCGCGATGATCGCGTTGAAGTCCTCTAGTGCCTCCCCCTTGAACTGAAAGAAGCTGAGGGTGGTGACGCCGTCGTCCGGCGACGACGCGCATCCCCCCAGCGCCACCACGGCGCCGAGTGCAGCCGCCATGGCGACCGCCCTGGCTGTCTGCCGATGTCTGATTCTCATGTGTGCGCCTCCTTGCGCGGGAAAACTGCTCGGTTGTCAGTGCTGTGAAACGATCTCGACGACGGTCGCCTGCTGCGGGAACTGCACGGGCGGGCGGACGCCGATGCTCCCGAGCTCGTGGCCGGTCATCGTCACGGGCTCTTCGGCCCACGCGAGCGGCGACTGCGCAGGGTCGTGCGCGGGACGCGAGAGGATGCGGAGTGCGTATGAGCGGGCAGGGTCGAGCCCCGGGAACCGGACGCGCCCCGCCGGGTAGGCGGCGCTCGTCGCGACCTGCGTGATGGTGAACACCGCGTGCGCGGCATCCTCGGCGACGATCCCGCGCACGTCGATGCCCGGCTCGACACCGTCGACGTGGACGACGGTGCCGTCGGCGATCAGCGGACGCAGCCGCTTGGCGAGGGCGATCCAGGCGGCGACACGACCCCGGGTCTCCTCGTCGGCAGAGGTGAGGTCCCACTCGACACCGAAGTGTCCGAGCAGGGCGACAGCGGCGCTCAGCTCGAGCGAGACCGTGCGACCCGACGAATGCACGACCGGGCTCGTGAGGTGCATGCCCATCATCTCGGGCGGCACGACGAGGCCGGTGTAGCGCTGGTTCTCGAGCCGCTCGATCGGGTCGAGGCTGTCGCTGGTCCAGATGCGGTCGGTGCGGTCGAGGATGCCGAGGTCGACTCGAGCACCGCCCGATGCGCAGCTCTCGATCTCGAGATCGGGGTGGGCCGCCTTCAGCTCATCGAGCAGTCGGTAGAGCGCGAGGGTGTGTTCGCGCACCCGCGGGGATCCGCCGGGGCCGCTGCCCGCATCGACGAGATCCCGGTTGTGATCCCACTTGAGGTAGGCGATCGGGTACTCGCCCAGGAGGGCGAGAAGCCGATCGGCGATGTGTCGGTACGCGTCGGGATTCGCGAGGTCCAGCACCTGCTGCTGCCGTGCGGACGGCGGCAGCGACGACCGGCCTCGAAGGATCCAGTCGGGATGCGCGCGGGCGAGGTCGCTGTCGGGGTTCACCATCTCGGGCTCCACCCAGAGCCCGAACTCCATGCCGAGCCCTGTGACCTTGCGGACGAGAGGATGCAGACCCTCGGGCCAGACCTCGGCATCCACCTCCCAATCGCCGAGCCCTCGGGTGTCGTCGCGTCGCCCCGTGAACCACCCGTCGTCGAGCACGAACCGCTCGATCCCGACGGCCACTGCCGTATCGGCGAGCGCAGCCAGGCGGTCGAAGTCGTGGTCGAAATAGACGGCCTCCCACGTGTTGAGAGTGATCGGACGCGCACGGCGCGGATGCTGGGGACGGTCGCGCCACTCGGAATGGAAGCGCTGCGCCAGCTGGTTGAGACCGTCGCCCCACGAGCCGATGACCCAGGGCGACGATACGGACGCTCCGGGGGCGATCACGACCTCACCGGGGGCGAACAGCTCACCGCCGGCGAGGAAGGCATCGCCCGTCACGACCCGCTCGGCGAGCACGCGGTGGTTTCCGCTCCACGCGACGTGGATGCCGTGCACCCGACCGGACTCGAACCCGAACCCGGGCCGCCCCGCGGCCAGCAGCACCGTCGCGTCCGCCCCCGGACGCCCCCTCCGGCTCTCGCGCAGGTGGGTGCCGAGAGTGAAGACGTGCCGCTGAGCGCTGCGCTCGCGAAGATGGTGACCGGTCGTGTCGAGCAGTTCCGTGGCATCCCCCGGGGTGGGGAAGGCGAGCTGCAGAGCATCGAGGGAATAGCCGCCGTCGCCGGTGTTGCTCACGGTCATGCGCTGATGGAGAAGCCCTGCGACGCCGACTTCGACGTCCCACCGAAGGCGGATCCCCGCTTCCGCATCCTGCAGCTCGACGGCGGCCGCGTGGTGATCGACGCGCACCTCGACGACTTCGGGCTTGATGCTGAAGCCGACTCCCCCACGGTGCCCCTCGATGGTGGGCGTTCCCAGCCAGCCCGAGGCCTCGGTGGCGACCGCGCTGAGACGTGCCGTGCGGTCGAGACCGCCCGACACCCGCTGCGGACGCGCGGCGACGGCGAGGCTGCGCAGCGTCTCCGGAGTCGAGTCGGCGAGCTCCTCACCCCAGTGGACGATGACGGGCACCTCTTCGGACTCGAGGTCGATGACGACACTCGTCCCGCCGCGGTGAAGGTGGATCACGCGATCGCGGGTGGCCGGGGACTCGAGATCATCCATCACGCTCTCCTGCAGAGCCTCATTGCTGAAATGCATGGATTAGTTCTATCACGAAAATAACTATGAGCCAAGACCCGATTTCGACCCCTCGATTCCCGAGAGGAAGCCCGTTTTACTGCCACAATGGAAACAACGAGGAGGTGATCATGCTCACAGAGAGCGAGAACGCGCTCGCCGAAGCGGTCCTGATCCACGGTCCGATCTCGCGCTCGGCCCTGACGAGTCGACTCGGACTCTCGGCAGCGAGCCTGACCCGACTGGCGAAGCCGTTCCTCGACACCGGGCTGCTCATCGAGCTCGACGACGTCGTCGACGGCTCCGTCGGCCGACCGACCAGGCCTCTCGACATCGCCCCCGACCGGGGATTCTTCGTCGGTATCAAGCTGACCGGCGACACCTTGCACGCGGCTCTCACCGACGTCCGCGCCGCTCTCGTCGACTCCTCCACACGCCCCCTCACCGCTTCCGACCCGTCGAGCGTGGTCACGGACATCCGCGCGGCGATCGACGACTTCGACGGCGACATCCGCGGTATCGGCGTGAGCCTCGGCGGCTCCGTCGACGACGGCGTCGTCGAGTTCGCGCCGTTCCTCGACTGGCACGACGTGCCGTTCGCGGCGATGCTCGCCGAAGCGACCGGACTGCCCGTCACCGTCGAGAACGACCTCGTCGCGCTCGCCGAGGCCGAGAGGTGGTTCGGAATGGGCCGCGGCCTGCCCGGATTCTCAGTGATCACCATCGGTGAGGGCATCGGATACGCGGTCGTCGCTCACAACGAGGTCGTGCGCACGCGCGAAGTCGGCGCGGGTCTCGGCGGACACATCCCGCTCGCAGCCAACGGGCCCCTCTGCGACCGAGGACACCGCGGGTGCGCACAGGCGATGCTCACGTCGGGATCGATCACCGCTCAGGTCTCCGGTGCCCTGCGACGCGCGGTCGACTACGAGGAGTTCCTGGCGCTCACCGCAGACGGAGACCCCGCAGCGACTGCGGTGGCGGATGCAGCAGGCGAAGCGCTCGGCCGATTCATCGCCCTCGCAGCGAACCTGACGATGCAGCCCGCCACGGTTCTCGCCGGCGATGGCATCGGTCTGTTCTCGGTCGCTGAACCCGCCATCCGACGCGCGATCGCCGCCGACCGCGACCCGCTCGCGGATCCCATCGAGCTCTATATCGACGAGCCCGGGTTCACCGCCTGGGCGCGCGGAGCCGCCGCGGTGGCGATCCAATCGGCGATCGCGACCCTCTCACTGGCACGCTGACCCGAGATCGCTGCCTCGTCATCGGATCAACGATGATCATCGCCCGCCCTCGTCGACACCGGCGAGCGGCTGCCGTCGTTCTCGGGCGCGGTGCGCAGCATGCCTTGCAGCGAACCACGCGAAGGTCCGCTCCCACGACGCGTCACGCACGGAGATGAGAGAACACGATCCTCTTGGGGTTGGTCACACCGACCATGAAACCCTGGCCGATGGTTTTGAGCGGGGATTCTCAAACGCGACCGTGCTCACACACGAGGAGGAACCTCGAATGCGCGGCCGGGAGTGACTCCGTTCTCATTGAAGGAGTCGACGCTCACCCACACGGTCTCCCCGTCGTTCAGCGACGGGAGGCGCAGGTGGTTCTGCTCGTAGACGAGCCAGCTGTGGTACAGGCGGTCAGGCGCGTGGCCATAGCGGATGTTGTAGCCGTGCGCTCCGTCGACGGGAGGCCAGTCCAGTTCCGCGGTCGTCCCATCGGTGCGCACGGCACGGGGCGTCGTCTCAGCGGGAGGCTCGCCGACTCCGACGCCGAAGACCCTGATGCCGCTCACCGCGAACGGGCCGTCGAACGGAACCCGATCCGCCCGCACCCTGATGAGTCGATACTCCGCAGGGGCGTCGAGCAGGATCAGGGCATGCGGGCGCTCCCGCTCGTCGTCACGCGAGTCGTGGAGCGTGACCCACTCCTGGCCGTCGATTGACCCCTCGACGGTGAACTGCGCCGCCGTATGGTCCGCATGGATGCCGCGCCACGTGTGCCCCTGATCCTTTCCCTCGACGATCAGGTCTTCGGGCGCGTAGTCGGCGAGCTCGTGATCGGCGAGGTTGACCTGGATGGCGTGCACCCGATGCCCGCCGTCCATCTCGATCTCGATCCAGTGCCCGCGGCCCGGTCCGTCGGATGCCCACCAGTCACGGATGTTCTCGTTCACGGCAAGGCCCGGCAGGTGGCCTTCCGCCGACGACGACGCGCGCGCACCGGCTCTGTAGGAGAGCAGCATCCATTCCGGCGCGATCCGTTCCCGCGCATCCACCGGACCGGCGGGCACGGCGCAGGGATAGTCTCCGAAGTTCTGGTTGCAGTAGAGGACTCCGTCTTCATCGAATCCTGCGGGGAAGAGTCCCACCCGCCGTTCGTAGACGTCATTGATGCTGATGCGCATGGTGGCGGTGTGCCACCAGTTGCCGTACTCGTCCTGCACAGTGCTCCCGTGCCCGGCCCCGGTGATGAAGCCGCCGGGCTTGGAGGAGAAGGGATTCGTCGGCGAATAGGTGAACGGCCCCAGCGGATGCGCACCCGTGAAGTAGCCGTCGGCATACGTGTTCCACTCCGTTCCCGGGGCGGCGTACTGCAGGTAGTACGTGTCATCCACGCGCGTCATCCACGCGCCCTCCAGATAGGGTTTGCCGTTGGAGAACGACGCGACGAGCTTCTCTCGCTCGGTGACCGGCTCGGGAACGACATAGTCCTCCCCCGTCTTCTCCCAGCCGCGGGTCGTGGTGTCCGTGGTGATGAGATCGACCGGCTGCCCGATGGGCGTGAAGGTGGAGTCCATCTCCACCCCGCGGATCGGGTCGTCACTGCTGCAGCCCCAGTAGAAGTACACCCGGTCATCGAGGTCCTGGAACACGTGCGGGTCCCAGAACTCGAACGTCCCCGGAGTGATCTCCTCGAAATCGTCGGCCAACGGATCCACACTGCGGAAGAACGGGGAGTTCGTCTTCCGGGATGCACTGATGATGAGGGCGTCGTCGACGACCCTGACGTCCGGAGCGTAATCGTACGGGGGGATCTTGTCCGTCGCGACGTACTGCCAGTCGAGGAGGTCATCCGAGTGCCAGAACCCCCGCGACATCGAGACGAAGAGGTAGTACCGACCGCGGTATCGAACGAGCGACGGATCAGCACCCTCCCTGTGCACGCTACGTCGCGGTTCTCCGATGGTGAGGCCGCGCACGACACCTGTGAATCTGACGTCCTGATAGCGGTATTCGAGGTCGAGCGGGTTGCAGTAGATCCGGCGGGTCGAGGGCGACGTCGTCGAGGTCATGACAGCAGGGCTCCCATCTGCTTCGCGATCATCGTCGTCGCGAGCTTGGGGTTGAGGCGCGAGAGGCGATCCATGGTGGCCGCGTCCGAGCCGATCGTCGCGCGGAAGCGGTTCTTGACGATGGCGTCGACGATCACGCGTCCGGCCTCCTGCGGCGTGGTCGTCTTGTACGAGCTGTTCTCTGCCGACGCGTCACCTCCCAGATCGACACCCGAATTCGCCGCGATGCCGGTGCTGATCGCTCCGGGGAAGATCACGGTGACGTGCACGTTCGTGTCGAGGAGCTCGGCGTACAGCGCCTCGGTGAGCAGCTTCACCGCCGCCTTCGACGCTCCGTAGACCGCCTGGCCGGGCACGGGAGCGTAGGAACCCATGCTCGCGACGTTCAGCAGGGAGGCTTCCGGGCGGATGAGCAGGTGCGGGAGAAACGCCTTGCACACGTTCATCACGCCCCAGAAGTTCACGTTCATGACCTTCTCGATCTCGGAGAAGGGCAGATCGTTGACCTTGACGAACTTCTGGATGACACCGGCGATGTTCGCGACTCCGTCGACCTGACCGTGCGCGGCGATCACCGCGCCGGGCAGCGCGTCGATCGCATCCCGGTCGGTGATGTTCACGACGTGCGCGGTGAAACGGCCACCGGCCCCCGCGAGGCGGGCCGTCTCGTCGAGACCGACCTCATTGAGGTCGACGCCGGCGACGGAGCCCCCCTGGGCGAGCAGTCTGAACGTGACCTCGCGTCCGATGCCGTTCCCTGCGCCGGTGACGACGAAGACCTTGCCTGAGATGTCCATGGGTTCCTTCTGGGTGGGTGGGTCGCGATCAGAGCGACGGGGAAGATATGTCGGCGAGGATGCGGTCGAGCGTTCGGGTGACCGAGATCGTCGTCGCGGCGTCGTGCCAGGGATGCTCGCGCAGGCCGGAGTCGATCGCTGCGGTCACGGCCTCGAGCATCGGCCCGTAGCCGTGGCCGACTCGCGGATGCTCCACCCGCTCCGGCACGCGGAAGATGCGCTCGGCGGTGCCCGCGTGCACACGAGCGGTGCTGCCTGCCCAGAACATCGGGTCGATCGTGATCCATCCGCGCTCGCCGCTCACGGCCGCGGAGAGGTCGAGGAACTCCGTGCCCGACCACGACAGCTGAGCGAACGCGCCCCCGCTGTGGTCGAGAGTCGCGTGACCGGCGAGGTCGACACCGTCCGAGATCACTCCCCGCGCGGTCACGGCATCGGCATCACCGAGGAACCAGTGCGCGAGCATCACGGGATAGATGCCACGGTCTCGAAGGATGCTGCCACCGTCTTCGGGTCGCGCCTTGCCCGGCCGAGGGAAGAACGGCGTGCCGAAGCTCGCTCGCACGCTGCGTATCGCGCCGAGCTCCCCTCCGGTGATGCGCTGGATCAGCTCGACGTGGAGCGGATTGAACCGCATCCACATCGCCTCCATGAGGAAGCGGTCGGCCTGTGCAGCTCGGGCGAAGAGCATCTCCGCATCGGCGGCGGACGTGGTGATCGGCTTCTCGACGAGCACGTGCAGGCCCCCGTCGAGCGCCTCGAGCGTGATCGCCGTGTGCGTGTCGGCAGGCGTGGCGATGTACACCGCGTCGATGTCGTCACGCCCCAGGAGCGCAGAACGATCCGACGTCGCGAACGGGATTCCGTGCCGCGAGGCGAATGCGTCAGCTCGCTCAGCGGTACGCCCCCAGACCCCGTTGATCTCACCGCTGATGTCGAGCAGGTCGGCGACGACCCGGTCGGAGATGTCTCCCGTACCGACGATGCCCCACCTAGGCATCCGCGCCCTTGCGTTCTCTGATCGGCGCCACCGTCAGCGTCGCGAGTGCCACGAGCACGAGGGCCGCGCCCCAGACGAGCTGGTAGCCGCCGGTCAGCGAGACCACAGCAGCAGCGAGGGCGGGTGCCAGTGCCTGGCCGAGGTTCATGGCGACGATCGCGAGTCCCAGATCTCGTCCGGCACGTGCAGGATCGGGCAGAACGTCGATGAACATGGCGTTGTCGACCGGCAGATAGATGCCGAAGGCGAGTCCGGTCAGGACGACCTGGGCGAACAGCGCCGGCAGGGTCGGAGAGATCAGCGGGATCGCCATGGACACGGCCATGAGAAGAGACGCGACGATGATGAACGGCTTGCGGCGCCCCACGCGGTCGGAGAGCCTGCCCGAGATCGCGACGGCGATGAGCGTGAAGGGGATCCCCGCGAGCCCCAGGATCGGCACCATCGCCGATGCCTCGGCGGCGCTGAGCGCAGGGCGGACATAGCTCTGCAGCATGTACAGGTTGAGCACCGTCGACGTGCTGTAGCCGAAGAAGAAGAGCACGCGCGAGATCCACAGCCAGCGGTAGTTACGGGCTGTGAGCGCGCTCGCGTATCCGAGGAGGAACGGCTTCCAGGCGAACGGCTCGCGTTCCAGGTCGCTCGAGGACTCGTCGCGATTGCGCGTGACGAACAGGATGGTGGCGATCGCCACCATCAGGCCCAGGATCAGGTAGAAGTCGAGGCCGACCATCCCGAAGAGAGCGCCGGCGCCGATTCCGCCGAGGATGCCGCCGATGATGGCGCCCATGCTCGTCCACGAGGTCACACGCCCGCGACGATCCCGCGGCACCCGGTCTGCCACCGTCGCCTGCAGTGGATTGCCCGCGACGTTCAGTGCCAGCTCGGTCGCGGACCACAGCACGACGAGCACGACGAGCGACGGCGCGTAACGGACGGCGACGAGGAGCACAGCACCGATCAGACCGGCGTACAGGATCCAGGGAGCGCGCCGACCGAGACGCGAGCGGGTCCGGTCGGAGAGCACACCGATCACCGGCTGGAGGATCATCACGATGATGGCGCTGGTCGTCGTCACCAGAGCCAGCCCGTTCGCGCGCGCCGCCTCGAAGTCGGAGAGGAGAGCGAGCTGTCGCGTCTGCTCAGCGGTCGGGGTGACCTCGCCAGAGGCGACGGCTCGGCCGAGCTCGGTCAGCGCCTGCAGATCGACCCCGGCATCCGCCCCCGCGAAGAACGAGCCGAACTCCAGGATCTGGATCTGGTTCGGCATCAGGATGCCGTTCGTCGCCGCCCAGACCGCCGAGACGGCCAGCGAGAGCAGGAGATACCAGCGGATGTAGCGCGAGAGGGGCCTCTTCGCGTCGTAGTGCACCGCGACCGTCGAGGTCCAGCGAGACTCCTCGCCGGCCACCTGCGTGAGGGGCTCGCTCATGGCCGCGGCCCTGCGGTGATGCGCTCCCCGCGACCGGGGAGTGGGGACAGTGCATTCGACATCGAAGACTCCAGACCGTCTCGCTGTTGAGACGGTTCCATCAAAACAGATTCCGAACAACAAGGCAACCGATTGCCAGAAATGGTGGAGGGCTGGCGCTCCGAGACGTCTCGGACCCCCGGTCTCAGCCCCGAGCGACCGGGCCGGTGCTCCCGCGCACGACGAGCGTGGTCGCAAGCGGTTCATCGCTCACGGCCTCCATCGCATCACCGAGAGCCTCGAGGACCTTGCCGACGGCGCGCTCGCCTGCCAGCTCCAACTGCGCCCGCACGGTGGTCAGCGCAGGGACGATGAGCTCGCTGCCGAAGATGTCGTCGAAGCCTGCGACACTCAGCTCGTCGGGGACCCGAATGCCGGAGGCGGATGCCGCCTGGATCAGGCCGATCGCCATCAGATCGTTGAACGCGATCACGGCCGTCGCCCTGGCCGCCTGCACTCGGCGGAGCGACTCTCGCCCTCCGTCGATGGTGGGGCTGAGCGGGCCGATCTCGACCACCGCGATGCCACGCTGTTCAGCGGCGTCGAGAAGGCTCTCCCAGCGTCGCCGACTGATCCACGACGTCTCGGGTCCGGAGAGGTAGGCGAGGGAGGTGTGCCCGAGTTCGGCGAGATGAGCGACGAGTGCGACGACGCCCTCCTCGACCTGAGGCAGCACGCCGACGACTCCGTCGACCTGTCGATTGATGAGGATGACGGGTTTGCGCTCCGACAGAGCGGTGATGCGCTCGTCGCCCAGTCGGGTGGTCGCGAGGATCAGTCCATCGACACTCGGAAGCAGACGAGAGACCGCCTCTGCTTCTGCCTCCCCCGATTCCTGGGACTCCGCGATCACCAACGTGTAGCCGGCAGCAGCCGCGGTGTGCTCCGCGCCACGGACGATCCCGAAGATCACCGGGTTGGTGATGTCAGCCACCATCAGTCCGATCGTGTGGCTGCGTCCGGTGGGAAGCGCGCGAGCCATCGGGTTGAACTGGAAGTCGAGGCGATCGGCGGCCGCGCGGATCCGCTCCTCCGTCTTCTTGCTGATCCGCCCCGGCTTGCTGAGCGCGCGCGAGACCGTCGACGGATTCACTCCAGCGAGTTCCGCGATGTCGTAGATGGTCGCAGCGCCGTTGCGACGGCGGATGCGCTCCGCGAGTTCGCCGGGCAGTTCGTCGTCCATGGTTCCTCCCAGCTCCCAGCGTGTCATGTCCGGGGCTTTTCGAGCCATTCGACGGCGGCGCGTGCGATCTGCTCCGGCGCGGGCGCGACATCGATCGTCACGCCGATCTCGTCCGGTTCGAGCGCCTCCAGCGTGTCGATCTGAGACCGCAGAAGCGACGGAGGCATGAAATGGTCTGTCCTCCCCGCAGCCCTCTCGGCGAGCAGAGAGTCACTCCCATGCAGATGCACGAACACCGCGCCGGGCACCCGAGCCCGGATGCGGTCGCGGTAGACCCGGCGCAGCGCGGAACAGGCGATGACGGCACCGGATGCCGACCGCAGGGCGAGCTCCTCACCCACGCGGTCGAGCCACGGCAGCCGGTCTTCGTCGGTCAGTGGTGTTCCCGAACTCATCTTGGCCCGGTTGGACGCGGGGTGCAGGTCGTCCGCATCGAGGAAATCCATGCCGAGGCGCTCCGCGAGCAGACGGGACACGGTGGATTTTCCCGCGGCCGAGACGCCCATCACCACGACCGACGGGCGAATCGACTCGCTCACCAGTCGTGGACGGTGCCGTCGAGCAGCCGGTTGTAGGGCAGGTAGGCCTGCTCGTACGGATACTTGCCCGCCTCGTCGACGTCGAGGTCGACACCGAGTCCCGGCTTGTCACCGGGGTGCAGGTAGCCGTCGGTCCAGGTGAACGACTGCTGGAAGACCTGATCGGTGCGGGCGCCGTGCTGCATGTACTCCTGGATTCCGAAGTTGTGGATCGCGAGCCCGAGGTGCATCGCCGCCGCCATCCCGACCGGTGAGATGTCGGTCGGGCCGTGCATGCCCGACTTGATCTGGTACATCGCGGCGTAGTCGAGCGTCTTCTTCAGCGCGCTGATGCCGCCCATGTGGGTGACTGCACCGCGGACGTAGTCGATGAGCTGGTCGCGGATGATGTCCTTGAAATCCCACACCGTGTTGAAGATCTCGCCGATGGCGAGCGGGGTGGTGGTGTGCTGGCGCACCAGGCGCAGCGCCTCCTGGTTCTCCGCCGGCGTGCAGTCCTCGAGCCAGAACAGGTCGTACGGCTCGAGGTCCTTGCCCAGGCGTGCGGCCTGGATCGGCGTCATGCGGTGGTGCCCATCATGCAGCAGGGGGATGTCGGGGCCGAACTCGTTGCGCACCGCCTCGAACACACCGGGCAGATGGTTCAGGTAGGCGCGGGTGTCCCAGTCCTCCTCGACGGGCTTCGCTCCGCGGCGCGCCGGCTCGTGGTCGTATCGAGCCTCTCCTCCTCCGGTGTCGGCCGACTGCGAGGCGATGCCGTAGATCGCCTTCAGCGTCGGCACACCGGTCTGCACCCGGATCGCTCGGTACCCCTGCTCCTGGTGGGCTCGGATCGAGTCGAACAGCTCGGGCAGCTCTTTGCCCGAGGCGTGCCCGTAGGCCAACAACCCCTTGCGGCTGGCACCGCCCAGCAGCTGGTAGACCGGAAGGCCGGCGACCTTGCCCTTGATGTCCCACAGCGCCATGTCGACCGCTGCGATCGCCGCCATGGTCACGGGTCCGCGACGCCAGTAGGCGCTGCGGTAGAGGAACTGCCACGTGTCCTCGATGCGCGACTCGTCCGCGCCGATCAGCAGCGGCACCACGTGCTCGGTCAGGTAGGCGACGACCGCGAGCTCGCGCCCGTTGAGTGTCGCGTCACCGAGCCCTGTCACGCCGTCAGCGGTCGTGATCTTGAGCGTGACGAAGTTGCGGTCGGGACTCGTGACGATGACGTCGGCTCTGTCGATGGTCATGTGGTTTCTCCTCTGCGTGAAGCCGGTAGGTCAGGCGTCTGTTGCAGGCTTGCGTCCGTCGAGCCCGCGCCAGCGCTGCCTCAGCGCGAATGCGGCAGCCTTGGGCTTGCGCTCGCGGGTGAAGATGCCCTTGCGGTTGCCGCCGACGCGGTGCAATCCGTTGGTGGTGGCGAAGTCGGCGAAGTTCCAGATCTGCTCGCCCACGAACTGCGGGAAGCGGTCGAACACCCGGTGGTACATGGCGAGGAGATCGGTCTGGTACTCCTCGGTCCACACCTGGTCCCACACCGAATGCAGACCCGGCATCGTGTCGGCGCCGTACTCCAGCATCATGATGGGCTTGCCGGTGCGATCGATCCAGCCTTGGATGTCTCCCTGCAGATACATCTCCGCCGTCGCGAGATCGCCCGCGTTGATGTACCAGCCGTAGTAACGGTTGAGGCTCACGACGTCGAAGAGGTCGATGATCTGGTCGTTCTTGAACGTGGCGAACATGACCATCGAGTAGGTGATCGGACGCGTCGGGTCGAGTTCGCGCACGAGGTCCACCAGGGGAGCGAAGTACTCGCGCGCGCCGTCCTCGTTCGAGGCCGGCTCGTTGGCGATGCACCACAGCACCACCGACGGGTGGTTCTTGTCACGCCCGATCAGCTCGCGCAGGTGCTGTGCGTGCGCAGCCTGCGTCTCCGCCCCGGCGTACTGCTCCGAGAAGGTGGGGAACGGCGGGGTGCCGCTGAGACCGCCGACCACGCCCATGTTGAGACCCACGGCCGCGGTCTCGTCGATCACGAGGATGCCGTGGCGGTCGGCGAAGTCGAGGACGTCCTCGGCGTAGGGGTAGTGCGAGGTGCGGAACGAGTTCGCACCCGTCCACTCCATCAGCTGGAAGTCGTGCACCATGTAGGCGTCGTCGTGACCCTTGCCACGCACGAACGTGTCTTCGTGCTTGCCGAATCCGGTGAAGTAGAACGGCTCGCCGTTCACGAGGAACTCCTCGCCTCGAACCGCGACCGTTCGCACACCTACTGCCAGGGAGTAGGTGTCGAGCACGTCCTCTCCGTCGACGGCCTCGACCGTCAGCTCGTAGAGGTACGCGGCGCCCGGCTTCCAGAGCACGACGTCTGCGATCTCGAGACGACCCTCCGGGCCGGACGACGTCGCCACGACACTGCCCGCGGCATCCGCCAGGCTGACGCGCACGTGGGCACCGCCGACGGTCTCGACGCGGTAGTCGACGAGACCGGTGGTGCCCTCGAAGGTCGTCACCACAGTGACGTCGTCAACGTGCACCTGCGGCAGTGAGTACAGCGACACCGATCGCGCGAGCCCCGCGTAGTTGTAGAAGTCGTGGAAGTAGGTCTGGGTCTTGGCGCCGGTCATGCCGACTTCGATCTTGCCCGGCGGGATGGTGGTGTTCGTGAGGTCGGGGCTCACGGCCACCGTGAGCCGGAAGGCGGTGCCCGGCTTCACGACTTCGGTGACGTCGATGTCGAACGGCGTGTACCCGCCGACGTGTCCACCGACGAGCCGGTCGTCGACGTAGACCTTCGCCGAGTGCGTGGCGGCGTCGAAACGCAGGAGGATCCGCTCCCCCGCCCAACCGCGCGGCACCTGCACCGACCGCTGGTAATAGACCCAGCCGACGTGGTCGCGGATCGCCGGATCGGTGAAGAGGTCGTTGTAACTCGCCGGGACGGCTGCTTCGAGAGGCGTATCGAGAGCGGCGAGCCAGGGCTCCTCCGGGAGGCGGGAGTCGATCCCGAACTTCCAGACGCCGTCGAGCTTGACGAGGTCACGGGTCGCGGTGGCGATGGGCTTGAGCATCAAGGGCCTTTCGTGCGCTTCTTTGCGTTCTTGATTTCAGTACAGCAGAGTTCGAGGTAAATGGCAACCGATTGCCAGTCAGATGGTCTCGCCCGCATCAGCCAGAAGGGTGCTGCCGGTCATCACCGTCGAGAGGTCGCTCGCGCAGAACAGCACCACCCGTGCGATGTCGTCGGGCGTCCCCTGGCGACCGATCAGGCTCTGCGACATGGCCGCAGGCATGGTGGCGGGATCGATGCCCGCGGCAGCCATCTGCTCGATCGCCGCGGCCGCCATCGCCATGTTGCCCTCCGTGGGCACGTAGCTGGGGGCGACGCCGAGCACGCGGATGCCCTGGGGGGCGAGCTCGAGGGCGAGCTGCTTCGTGAGCCCCCGCACCGCATGCTTCGACGAGACGTAGGCCGACAGGCCGGGCGCAGTCCCGCGGAAGCCCGCGGTCGAGACGATGTTGACGATCACGCCACCCTGCGGCATCCGACGGGCCGCCTCGCGCGCGCCGTTGCGCACACCTCGGGTGTTGACCGCGAAGACCTGCTCCCAGGTCTCGTCGCTCATCTCGAGCAGCGACTGGCTGGGGAAGATCCCGGCGTTGTTCACCCAGATGTCCGGGGCACCGACCTCAGCCGCCGCGGCGTCGGTCGCTGCAGACACCGACGCCGAGTCGGTCACATCCATTCGCACGCCCACCGTCCGCACCGAGAAACGCTCGCCGATCTCGCCCGCCGCCGCGCGAGAGCGACCCTCGTCGAGGTCGGCGATCACGATGCTCGCACCGGCCTCGGCGAGCCGATCCGCGATGGCACGGCCGAGGCCCTGAGCGCCTCCGGTGATGAGCGCGGTGCGTCCTGTCAGATCGGTCAGCGAGGCGAGGGGGGTCGACGAGACATCGGGGAAGGGAAAGGACATCATTGCTCCGTTTCGAAGGGGTGATGCTCAGCGGACGCTGCGCACCGAGAGGGTGATGAGGAGACCGCCGGCGAAGGCGAGCGCGGCAGCGAGGAGGTACAGCGCGGTGAAGTTCTCGGCGCCGGCACCGGCGCCGGCGCCGATGGCCAGCACCGCCCCGCCCAGCACCGGCGCGAAGACGCCGGGGATCTTCTGCGCGAACAGGGCGATGGCCATGTAACGACCCGCTTCGCGCTCGCGATCGGGGAGCACGTCGAGCAGCAGCGCCTGAGCCACGGCCGAGAAAGTGGCGATGCCGAGGGAGTTCAGCAGGGTGCCGACCATGAGCGTCGGCAGGTCGTGGGCGAACGCCGAGACGCTGCATCCCGCAGCGAAGAGAGCGGAACCCGTGAGGATGAACGGCTTGCGCCTGCCCACCCGATCGCTCAGCCATCCGCCCCCGAGGGAGCCGAGGGTGGCCGTGACGATGCTCGACGCCGAGACGATCGCGAGCACTCCCGCGACATCCGGCACGCGCAGCTCGAGGCGCTGGGCGACGAAGAACACGGTGAAGCTGGTGGTGAGGGTCAGCCCGGAGAAGAAGATGAAGCGTCCGAGCCAGTTCCACGCGAAGTCCGGCGCTTTGCGCGGATCGAAGCCGTAACTCCGCAGCAGTCCACCGACGGTCAGCCGCCGCTCGATCACCATCCCCCGGCTGTCGGGGTCGCGCACGACAGCGAGGAACGCTACCACCAGCACCACACCGATCGCGGCCGGGAGCGCGAACACGACGAGCACCTGATCGCGGAAGAATCCGACGAGGATGATCCCGATGACGGGCGCGACCTGCATCGTGACACCGGTGAGTCCGGATACGCGTCCGCGCTGATGCGGCGGCAGACAGTCCGCCTGCCAGTTGCCGAGCGAGGCTGCCGCTGTTCCCCAGCCGACGGTCGACAGCGTCCATCCGATCGTGAGCACGACGAGACTCGGCGCGAGGGCCATGACGGGCACCGAAGCCGCGCCGATCAGCAGACCGATCACGGTGAACGGACGCCGTCGCCCCCAGCGACTGCGCAGACGATCGCTGAGGATGCCGGTGAGAGGGGCGAGCACGAGAGTGGCTGCCGAGCCGAGGGCCAGGACGATGCCGAGGGCTTCGGTGCGCCCGGGCGCCAACTGGTCGAGACGCACCGCCAGCGAGTAAGCCATCGGCACGATCATCGCCATGCCGGCCCCGAACGTCGCGGCGACGAGCAGGACGATCGACCACGCCGAGACGGCTGCCTGCCCGGCCCCCGCGCCGTCGGGCGCGGGGGTCAGGGAGGGTGGCTGCGGAAGCGCGAGGTTGCCCTCCGGAACGCGCCCCGCAGCCTCCGCAGCGCTCTCGCCCTGGGGATCGTCGACGTCGACGGTCATCTGCTCGGCCTCTGTGCGTGGTGCCGGTCAGCCCAGACCGTTGCGCTTCGCGACCTCGCCGAGCCAGCCGAGGCTCGGCTTGGGCGTGCGCACGAACGTCTCGCGGTCCACGGCGATCAGACCGAAGGTCGGAGCCCAGTGACCCCACTCGAAGTTGTCCAGCAGCGTCCAGTGCAGGTAGCCGCGCACGTCGATGCCCTCGTCGATCGTGTCTGCGAGGCCGCGCAGCGCGGCATCCGTGTAGCGGATCCGCTGGGTGTCATCGCCGGTGGCGATGCCGTTCTCGGTCACGATGACCGTGACGCCCTCGGAGACCTCCCATGCGTGCCGCACGGCCATGGCGAGCGAGTCGGGGCGGAAAGCGGTGCCGACGAGCGTGTTGTCGGGGTGCGGCGGGTGCGGCACGAGACCGTCCGCATCGACCTCCTGCGACGAGTACGCCTGCACGCCCACGAAGTCGTCGCCCCGGGATCCCTCCCAGTAGACGTCTTCCTTGCCGTAGCGGATCTGCTTCAGCTTCTCCTCACCGCCGGGGGCGGCGGTGAGCGCGCCCGCCGCGATGGTCCAGCCGACCTTGGCGTCCGTACGGGCGCGCACGATCTCGCGTGCAGCATGGTGGATCTCGACGAACGCGCGGCCGATCTCGGGGTCGGCGTCCTGCAGGAATGCACCGTGCTGCTTCTTCTCGAGCTTCGTCTCCTCGCCGCCCTCGCGCTCGGCGTCGCTCTCGACCGTGGGACTCGTCCACTGCCCGCCCTGAGTCTCGGCCATGCGGCGCATCGCCGTCATGATGGCCGCCTGCATGTTGGGCTCATTCATGGTCGCCACCCACTCGACGCCGTCGAGGATCGTCGTGGCTTCGGTCACGAAACTCAGGAAGCGGTCCTTGGCCTTCGGCGACGTCCACCCGCCGTCGTTCGCGAACCAGCGCGGCGTCGTGAAGTGCTGCAGGGTGACGAAGGGAACGACTCCACGCGAGAAGCAGTAGTCGATCACGCGTCGGTAGTGCGCGAGCTCGGCCCGCGAGAAGCGACCCTCGACGGGCTCGATGCGCGACCACTCGAGGCTGAACCGGTAGGTCGTGAGCCCCGCATCCGCGAGCAGGTCGATGTCCTCGCGATACCGGTGATAGCTGTCGACCGCGTCACCCGAGGGTTCCATGCCGGGCATGGTCAGCTCGCGCTCCCACCAGTCGCTGTTGACGTTGTTGCCTTCGATCTGGTGTCCGGCGGTGGCGGCACCCCAGAGGAAGCCGGTGGGGAAGTTCGTCATTGAGGGATCCTCTCGATCGGAGCAATCATGACAACCGATTGCCACACCACGGTAACATAAAATTAGAAAGCACTCACTATTTTGATCTGAGGAGGACTGATGGCGCAGTACGCCAAGACCGCGGCCGTACGCCGAGGCATCCTCGACGCGTGTCTCACGATCTTCGGAGAATCCGGGTTCCACGGCGCATCGATGGCGGAGATCGCGCGTCGCGCCGGCATCAGCCACACGGGACTTCTGCATCATTTCCCGCGTAAGGAGGATCTGCTCATGGCGGTTCTCGAGCTGCAGGACGAGCGCAGCGCCGACTATCTCTCGCGGAATGCCGCGCTCGACACCGACGCCGACCCGCTCGATGTCCTCCGCGGAATGGCCACGACATTGATCGAACGGGATCAACGAGTCGGCCTGGTGGAGCTGAGCGCCGTGCTCACCGGTGAGGCCACAGCGCCGGCCCACCCGGCGCACGTCTACTTCGAGACTCGATACCGCAACATCCGCTCGTTCATGACCCGCCTCTTCACGCGACTCCGAGACGAGGGACGCCTGTCGACCGACCTGCCTCCGAGGCATCTGGCAGCGATCACCATCGCCGCCATGGACGGCCTGCACACGCAGTGGCTCTTCGATCGCTCGACGATCGACGTCGATGCGTGCGTCGCCTCGCTCATGTCGACCTTCGTGCCGGAGCTGAGGCCCACGGCGCAGGGCTGATCACCCCGCGGCGGCACCCGACTCGTACTCGAACCGGATGACGGCGACCTGCTCTCCGAGCGCCTCGATCCCGATGACCCGTCCGGTGAATCCCCCCGCGACCTCGGTGGACAGATACCGACCGTCGAGGGCCGCCAGTTCGACGAAGCCCTCTGCCGCGGCAACCCCGGCACGCAGCAGATCCGGCCCGCGGCGAGCGCCGCGCTCGGCCTCGAACTCCACAGCCCTGATCTCGAGCGCCGCGTCAGCCGACACCGTCGCACTCGCGACGACGTCGCTCAGCGGACCGATGACGATCCGCGCACGCACCTCTTCACCGATGCGCTCGACCAGCAGCTGGTGCGCGTCATCCATACGGACCGAGAGCGCCACGTCACCCGTGGCGTGCAGGCGAGCCGACCACAACTCGTCTTCGGCGCGCACCGCGAGCAGCCGCTCGGCGCTCGCGGTGAGCGCGTCCCGACCCGGGTCGAGGCGCAGACCATCCGCGCTCGTGCGGGCGAAGGTCGATGGTGCGGTGCCCGGCGCGATCCACCGCGGATGCAGTACCTCGCCTCTGAACTCGTCGACGAACGATGACGTCGAGACCGGCACGTCGTAGCGCGCCTCGTCGACGACGGGCCAGTCGTCGACCCAGTCGACTCCCGCGAGGAACGTCTCGCGGCCGTTGGTGTGCCAGCGAGGGAATGTTCCCCGCGGCCGTGTCGCGAGGAACACCAGCGCCCAGGAGCCGTCGGCGAGCTCGATGAGATCGGAGTGCCCTGTCGACTGCACGGCCGCACTCGTGCTGCGGTGGGTCAGGATCGGATTCGTCGGCGCCGGCTCGAAGGGTCCGCGGATGCTTGGGGATCGCGCGATCGTCACCATGTGTCCGGGGCCCGTGCCACCTTCGGCGACGAGCAGGTACCACCACTCCCCCCGACGGATCAGATGCGGCCCTTCGGCGTGCGCCCCGCCGGTTCCCGCCCACAGCGGGCGCGGCTCCGAGAGGACGTCGCCCGACACCGGATCGATGACGGCCTGCGAGATGCCGCCGCGCATCACATCGCTCCAGGTCACGAAGCACGTGCCGTCGTCATCCCACGCGATGTCCGGATCGATGCCGATGAGCCCTGCGACGTAGACGGGATCGCTCCACGGGCCGGCGGGATCCTCGGCGTGCACGAGGATGTGACCGCGGCCGACCTCGTGGATGTTCGTCGTGATCATCCAGAACCTGCCGTCATGATGCCTCAGCGTCGGAGCGTAGATCCCTCCGCTGGCGCCCGCGAGTCCTGGGCGCACATCGAGATGCTCCGGCCGATCGAGGATATTGCCGACCTGCGTCCATGAGATCAGGTCGCGCGAGTGGAACAGCGGGACGCCCGGCGAGTACTCGAAGCTCGAGTTCGCGAGGTAGTAATCGTCGCCGACGCGGCAGATCGAGGGGTCCGGGTGGTAGCCGGGGATGATCGGATTCTGAGTCATGACGCCTCCATGAGGCGGCGACGCTCGAGCCTCCGCTCGCGCTGCCTGGCGGGGTCGGCGACCGGAGCCGCCAGGAGCAGCTTCTGGGTGTACGGGTGGTCGGGGCTCGACGTCACATGCTCGGCTGATCCCGTCTCGACGAGGTCGCCGCGGTACAGCACGGCCACGCGATGGCTGATGTGCCTGACGACCGAGAGGTCGTGCGAGACGAAGAGATAGGCCACCCCCGTCGCCCGCTGGATCTCGACGAACAGATCGAGCACTCGGGCCTGCGTCGACAGGTCGAGCGCCGACACCGGCTCGTCGCACACGATGAGGCGAGGCTCGGGGGCGAGCGCACGCGCGATGGCGACACGCTGGCGCTGACCGCCCGAGAACTCCCGGGGCAGCCGCTCGATCGCATCCGAGGGCAATCCGACCTGGTCGAGCAGCGTTCTGACGCGCGAGCGCGCGTCCTTGGCGGTCGCCCCCTGGATGACGAGCGGTTCCGCGAGGATGTCGCCCACCGTCATCGAGGGATTCAGCGAGGTGTACGGATCCTGGAAGACGACCTGGATGTCTCGCGACAGCCGGCGTCGATCGCGCGCCGAGATCCGTGCGATGGATGTCCCGTCGAAGCGGATGTCGCCTCCGGATGGCGTCACCAGCCCCAGCACCGCGCGACCGATGGTGGTCTTGCCGGATCCGGATTCCCCCACCAGCCCCAGCGTCTCGCCGGGCGCCACACTCAGCGAGACGCCGTGCAGCACCTCCACCGGCTTCTTCCGCCACCCCTTGCCGGGGAACGACACGCGAAGCTCATCGACCTCGAGAAGACTCATCGCTGCGTCCCTTCTTCAGTGATCGCGACGGGCGGGTCCGTGCGGACCGTGCTCTCGTCGAGGATCGCCCCGAGCAGCATCTTCGTGTACTCGTGGGTCGGGTGGGCGAACACCTCCGCGGCGGTGCCGGATTCGACGATCACGCCGTTCTGCATGACCGCGATGCGATCGCACAGGTCAGCCACGACGCCGAAGTTGTGGGTGACGAGGAGGATCGCCATATCGAGCTCCGACTGCAGATCGCGCAGAAGATCGAGGATCTCCGCCTGGACCGTGACATCGAGCGCCGTGGTCGGCTCGTCGGCGATCAGGAGCTTCGGTCGGCTGGCGACCGCACCGGCGATGAGCACGCGCTGCGCCATGCCGCCCGAGATCTGATGCGGATACGAGTCGAAGGTCCGCTTCGGATCCGCGATGCCGACCCGCTCGAGGAGCGCGAGCACACGAGCGGTCGCCTCGGCGCGCGTCACGCCGAGCGCCGAGCGCACTCCCTCGACCAGTTGAGCGCCCACCTTGTAGGAGGGGTCGAGGTTCGACATGGGCTCCTGCGGAATATAGGCGATCTCCTTGCCGCGGAGGGGCCGCATCTGCGCGTCCGTGAGACCGACGAGCTCACGCCCGTCGAAACGGATGGACCCGCGGGTGATCACCGCCTCGTTGGGGAGCACGCCGAGGGAGGCGAAGGCGGTCTGCGACTTGCCCGAGCCCGATTCCCCGACGAGTCCGACGACCTGCCCTCTGGCGATCGAGAGGTCGACGCCGCGCACGACCTCGTTCAGTCCTCCGCTCGGACGCGGGTAGGCGATGGCGAGGTCGTTGATCTCGAGCAGCCCCGTCCGCGCGGCCGTCGCCTCTCCGGCGCTGTCGAGCACACGCTGACCGCGTCCGACCTTCGCCGGCTTCGGCATGGAGCCCTCGAGGATGTCGCGCAGAGCGTTGCCGAGCAGCACGAGTGACGCCGTGATCACGCCGAGCAGGAGGCTCGGCCAGAGGAACTGCGTCGGAGCGATGTAGAGGTTGCGGAAGCCCGACGAGATCATCGATCCGAAGCTGGGGATCTGCAGCGAGCCGACGCCGAGGAAGGCGAGCCCGGACTGCACGGCGATCGCGGACCCGGCAAGGAAGGCTGCGGCGATGATGATCGGACCGCGAACGACGAAGAGCACGTGGCGGCCGAGAATGCGGAGATTGCCGAGACCCGACACCCGCGCCGCGTCGACGTAGAGCTCGTTCTTCACCCCGAGCACGAGGTTGCGGACGATGCGATAGATGCCCGGCGAGAGGAGCACACCGAAGATCAACATTGTGAAGCGGTAGTCGCCACCCGTGACCGGCATCAGGATGATCAGCAGCAGGATGCCGGGGAACGTCATGATCAGGTTGAAGAGCCACTCGGTGGTGGCTCTCGTCACCGTGCCGAAGTACCCGCCGATGAGACCGGCGATCACTCCGACGACCAGCGCCACGCCGGCGCCGATCAGAGCAGAGATGGCCGCCGTGTTGATCGAGTGGAGCAGCCGAGACAGGATGTCGCGGCCCGCCTCGTCGGCGCCGAGCAGGTACCCGGGCGTGCCGACGGGCGCGTTGATCATGGCGAGATCGGCGTCGTTCGGACCGTGCGGCGCGAGCCACGGCGTGAGCAGTCCGAGGAGGAAGATCACGGCGAGGATGCCGAGGGTCCCGACGGCCTGAGGATCCCGCAGGATTCGACGCCAGGTGGACGTCCGGGTCTTCGCCGCGTTCTCGAGCGTGACGAGCAGCTCGGTGCTGGGCGGCGTCACGGTTCCGGTGTTCGTCTGGAGTGGGCGTTCGTCGCTCAATGGACTCTCGCTTTCGGGTTCAACCAGCCGTTGGCCAGGTCGGTGAGGAGGTTGACGACGGTGACCAGCAGCACACCGAAGGCGGTGATGCCCATGATCACGGGGATGTCGCCCTGAAGAGAGGCGTTGAACGCGAAGCTGCCGTAGCCCGGCAGAGCGAAGACGTTCTCGATGATGAGCGCGCCGCCGAACATCTGGATGAACTCCAGCGACATCACCGTGAGCGCCGGGCTCGCAGCGTTGCGCAGCGCGTGCTTGATGACGATCGAGGTGGTCGATGAGCCGCGCGTCCGCAGGGTGCGGATGTAGTCGCGGCGGAGCTCGTCGATCATGCGCCCTCGCACCTGAGCAGCCATGTTGGCGACGCCGCCGATGGTCAGCACGATCACCGGGATCGTGATGCTGCGCACCCACGCCGCCGGGTCCTCGGCGAACGGTGTGAAGCCGGTGGCGGGAAGCCATTTGAGCTGCACTGCGAACACCACCACCAGCACGATCGCCAGCAGGAGGCCGGGGACGATGTACCCGATGAGAGAGATCCCCTGCGCGATGCGGTCGACGATTCCCCCGCGCGAGGCAGACCAGACGCCGAGCACCACCGAGATGATGACGGTCAGGATCAGCGCGGGGACGATGATCGAGAGCGTGACGGCGAGGCGCTGGAGAACGGTCGGTCCGACTGGCAGCGACGTGTACACGGAGACGCCGAAGTCGCCCTGAACCGCGTGGATCAGCCAGTCGAAGTACTGGACGAGGACAGGTCGATCCCACCCCTTCTGCTCGATGAGCCCCGCAACGACATCCGGCGTCGCACCGGTGCCGAGAATCGACTGCGCGACGTCATCGAACGACGTGCTGAGCAGCAGGAAGGTGATCAGGGTCACCAGGATCGCGAGCACGATCCCGGCACCGAGACGGCGAAGGATATAACTGAGCATCAAAGAACTCCCGGTGCGGGTGGGGATGCGGCGGACCGCATCCCCACCCCTCACTCACTCGGTGACGTCGAACTGTCGGATCGTGGAGAGGGTGTTCGCCTCTCCGACGTAGCTGATGCCGTCGGCGGTAGCCCACACAGCGCCGACGTAGACCAGCGGCGCGACGAATGCCTGATCGGCGACGTACTCGTTCAGTTCCTGATACAGCGGTACGCGGTCGTCGAAGGCGACCGTCGAGTCGATCTCCGAGAACAGCCGGTCCAAGGTGTCATCGGTGTAGCCGCGCGGGTTGCCGACTCCGTCCAGGGCGAAGGTCGTCGCCAGGTCCGCGCTGTCCGCATTGAACCCGAGGATCTGGAAGTACAGACCGTAGTCGCCGGAGCGAGCCGCCGACTGCGCCTGCTGCGGAGGAACCGTGACCCATTCCAGCGTCAGGCCGATGTCGGCGAACGCCTGGGTGAGAACGGGTTCCACAGTGGTCGACAGGAAGGTGCTGGGGATCTGGAAGCTCTCCCCCGCGTAGCCCGCCTCCTCGACGAGCTCACGCCCCTTCTCTGGGTCGTACTCGTACTCGTCGTTGAGCGATTCGTCGTAGATGGCGCCGAATGGGCTCACCAGCTGCGTCGTGGCGATTCCGACTCCGCTGTACAGCCCCTTGAGGACGGCGTCCCGATCGATGGCGAGGTTGATCGCCTGGCGTACCTTCTCATCTCCGAGAGCGGGCCACTTCTCCCCGCCTCTGTCCAGGATGTTCAGGAAGCTCGTCGCGACCGCATCGTTCTGTTTGATCGAGAACTTCTCCTTGTCGAGCTGCCCGACGACCTGCGTCTGCACTGTCGCCGCGTTGAGTTCGCCCGCCTGGAGCGCATTGAACGACGCCGTCTGATCCTGAAGGACCTTCACCGTCAGCGTCTTGAACGGGACGTTCTCCGCGTCCCAGTAGTCGTCTCGCTTCACCAGCACGTAGCTGCTCCCGGGAACGGTCTTTTCGGTGTCGAGTGTGAACGGCCCCGAGCCGACGGGATCTGTGGCGGTGCGCTCCTCGTCGATCGTGGCAGGGTCGCCGATCGCCCCCGGGCCGGAGGAGAGGTTGTCGAGGAACTGCGGGTCGAAGCCGTCGAACGAGACCACGACCGTCCGGTCGTCCTCGGCGACGACATCCGTGACCGAAGCCAGACGACTCTGCACGTTGCCGGCGGTCTCCCGCGAGCGGAGCATGGTCGCCACGACGGCGTCCGCGTTCACCGGGTCTCCCGAACTGAAGCTCATTCCCTCACGAAGTACGAGCGTGAGCTGCGTGCCGTCCTCGTTGTACTCCCACGATTCCGCGGCACCCGGGATGATCTCCCCCGTGGCCGGATCCTTGCGGAGCAGAGTGTCGAGGATCGATGACCACACGAACATCTGCTGCCCATCGACGAGCTGCGCCGGGTCGAGCGAGTTCGGCGCCGAGACAGCCGCGATGGCGAGATCCTTCTCGACGACGGTGGCCGACGTGCCTGCGGGTTCGGGGTCGCTTCCGGCCGCGCAGCCGGACACCGCGAGTGCGGTGATGAGCATCGCGGCGGGCAGGACCACGCCACGACGGTGCTTACGGGTGTTCCACATTGTTCATACTCCTTTGGATGAAACGACTTGATGCGCAACCGCTTGTCATTAAGGGTCTAGCGGACGAGGACGGCGGCGTCTGATGTCAGTAAAGCAGGGATTCGAGTCAATGACAACCGATTGCCAACTCGTTATCGAAGTGTGAGATCATCGATCGATCGCCGACTCGCGAGCACCTCATCGACGAACGCCTCGTCGTCGCCGAGCACGGGGCTGAGCTCGGCGACCGCGCATTCGACGGATGAACGATCCCCTCGCTGTCCGCCGATCGCCAGCCACGCCGCGACGACAGCTGCGCACGCGTCGGCGGGGCGCCCCGCCCTGCGTTCGAGCTCTGCGACCGGCGCGACGCGCACACGCATCTTGGTGTCGGAATCGAGACCGATCTGCGCGAGGAGATGCCGGATGCGCGGGTTTCGGAAGCGGTCGAGCAGCGCCAACCGGTATTCCTGCAGTCCGAGCTCCGCCGGAAGATGCCGGCAGACTTCATCCCAGTACGCGTCGACGGCGCGCAAGCACACCATGTCGGCGATCGCCTCGGAGACCGTGTGATGACCACGAAGCCGACCGAGCGACGCGAGAAGCGTATGAGCGCCGTTCAGCAGCCAGAGCTTCCGCGCCTCCCACGGTTCAAGGTCGTCGGTGAGGCGGGCTCCCGCCACTTCCCACTGCGGCCGGCCCGCAGGGAACTCTCCGGCGATGACCCAGTCGGAGAAGCTCTCTGCGACCACCGGTGCACGATCCCCGTAGCGCCGCGAGAGCTCGGTCGTTTCCTCATCCGAGAGTCGAGGGGTGATCCGATCCACCGAACTCGACACGAACGACACGTGCGCATCGATCCAGTCGACGAGCCCCGGCACCTCCCTCGCGAGAGAGCTGACGGCGGCGCGCAGCACTCCCCCGTTGTCGGCCAGGTTGTCACAGGAGACGAGAGCGAGAGCTCCGGAACACGAACGCCTGCGCGCCTCCAGACCGAGCACGAGGCGACCGACGGCGGTGACAGGACGCACGCTGACGAGGTCGTCGTCGAGGAGTCCTGCCAGCAGGGCTCGATCGAGAGCCGTCCGATCATCGGCATAGGCGGCCTCGGTGATAGTCAGGCTGACGATGGCGGTCGCAGGAGCGGCGACGTCATTCACGAATGACGGGATGTCCGTGCCCGGATGCGCCCGGACGATGCTCCCGATTCGTTCGGCGTCGTCGCCTGCCGGCGAACGCACGATCAGTGTGTACAGACCGTCCTGGGCGGAGAGATCATCCGCGAGCCCGGCACTCCTTCCGGTGTACGCCGCGATCCCCCACTGCGCCGAGTCACCGGCATGGGCCGTGTACCAGGCCAGATGCGAGCGGTGGAAGGCGCCGAGCCCCATATGGATGATCCGCACCGGTGGTGCCGGCGACTCGCGCACTCCGAGCATCACACCGCTCACAGCTTGAACACCCTCTTCGGCTGGGGCCCGACGATGTCGTCGATGACGGCGCCGGCCGCGTCCTCGTCCACACGCCCCTCGACGACCAGCCGGGCGAGGAATGCGGCATCCGCACGGCGTGCGGTGTCGTGTCGGGCCGGTATGGAGAGGAAGGCGCGGGTGTCGTCGATGAACCCCGACCCGCGCGAGAACCCGGCCGTCTCGGTCACCGCCGAGCGGAACCGTGCCATGGCATCCGGGGCATCGAGGAACCACCAGGGAGCGCCGATGTAGACGCTCGGGTAGAACCCCGCCAGCGGGGCGATCTCGCGAGAGTAGACGGTCTCATCCACGGCGAAGAGCACCAGGTGCAGATCGCGCTCGAGGCCGAAGCGCTCGAGAAGCGGCCGCAGACCGCCGACGAAGTCTGTGCGCCGCGGGATGTCATGCCCGGAGTCGGGGCCGAAGCGGCGGAAGGTCTGCGTGCTGTGGTTGCGCACGACGCCGGCGTGCACCGTCATGACGAGTCCGTCGTCGACGCTCATCCGGGCCATCTGCAGCAGCATGTGCGCCCGGAACGAGTGACGCTCCCCGGCATCCGCATCACCGGAGACGACGCGGGCGAAGAGCCCCTCGCCTTCTTCGGGCGCGAGGTCGAGCGTGTCGGGGACCTCGACACCGTGATCTGCGGACACGGCCCCGTGCTCGATGAAGTACCGCCTCCGCTGCTCGAGGGCGGCGAGGTACCCGGCGAACGTGCCCGGGCTGCCCGTCTCGGCGACGAGCCGCTCGACGTTCTGCGCGAACCCTGCCGCATCAGGATCCAGGTACCGGTCGGGGCGGAACGTCGGCAGAACCCGGCCGACCGCGCCCTCCGCGGCGAGCGCCGCGTGCCCTGCGAGATCGTCCAGAGGATCGTCGGTCGTCGCCAGCACCTCGATGCCGAAGCGCTCGAACAGCGCACGCGGCCGCAGCTCGGGCGTGGCGAGCTGATCCGCGATGCGGTCGTACGCCTCATCCGCCGTCGCCGCCGAGAGCGGCACCGTGACGTCGAGCACATTCTGCAGAGACTCCGAGATCCAGTACCCCGACGCCGTGCCCGCGAACAGAGGCCAACGCTCAGCGAACCTCCGCCACACCTGGCGCGGGTCCGCGGCACTGCCGCCGACCCCGAGCTCGTCGAGGCCGACCCCGGACGCGTGGAGCAGCCGGGTGACGTAGTGGTCGTGTGTGATCAGTAGCGATGCCGGGTCGGAGAACGGGCGATCCTCGACCAGGCATTCCACCGGCACGTGACCGTGCGGCGAGATGATCGGGGCATCGGCGACGCGCTCGTAGAGGGCGCGCGCGACCGAGCGCGTCGTCGGATCGGCGGGGAGCAGTCGGTCGCGGTCGCGACGGACGAGTGATGCGTGTGACATGGAAGGTCCTTTTCAGCCGCGCCAGCGGGTACGAAGTGCGTGAGCGGCGGCCTTGGGCCGTCGATCGCGGGTGAACACACCCTTCTTGTTGCCGTCGACGCGGAAGGCGCTGCCTGGCGTGTGGAAGTCGGCGAAGTTCCAGACCTGCTCTCCGACGACCGCCGGGATCCTGTCGAAGACCCGGTGGTACATCTCGAGGAAGGCGAGCTGATACTCCTCGGTCCAGGGCTGGTCGTAGACCGAGTGGGTCCCGACGATCGTGTCGGCTCCGTACTCGGTCATGACGAGAGGTTTGCCGTATGTGCTCTCCCACCCGCGGAGTTCGGCCTCGAGGTGTCGTTCGGCGCTGCGCAGGTCGCCGCCGTCGGCATACCAGCCGTAGTAGCGGTTGAGGCAGATGACGTCGAACAGATCAGCGATGCGATCGGTCTCATGCGATGCCTGGATGAGGTTGGCGAAGGTCACGGGCCGATGCGGGTCGAGCTCCCGGGTGAGCGCCACGAGCGGCTCGAAGTAGGGGCGGGCTCCCTCCTCGAACGACGCCGGCTCGTTGGCGATGCACCACATCACGACGCTCGGGTGGTTCTTGTCCCGGGCGATCAGCTCGCGGATCGCGCGAGCGTGAGCGGCTCTCGTCTCGTCTCCGAAGCCCTCCGGTCCGAACGTCGCCCTGGTCGCTCCCGTGCCCATCCCGGCGCCGATCGCGAGGTTGAGACCGACGGCCGCGGTCTCGTCGATCACGACGATTCCGTGCCGATCGGCGTACTCCAGGACGTCCTCCGCATAGGGGTAGTGGGAGGTTCGGAACGAGTTCGCCCCCGCCCAGCGCATCAGGTGGAAGTCGTGCACCATGTACGCGGGGTCGTGACCTTTGCCTCGAACCGGGGAGTCCTCGTGCTTGCCGAATCCGCGGAAGTAGAAGGGCTCGCCGTTGATGAGGAACTCGGCTCCTCTCACTTCGACGGTGCGGATGCCGACCGGCAACGTGTACACGTCACGGACGCCCGTCTCGGTCGTCGCTTCGACGACGAGGTCGTACAGGTGGCCCGCCCCCGGACGCCACAGGATCGCGTCCGGGATCCGGATCTCCCCGGTGCGCCCGTGCCCCTCGGCGACCTGGCGTCCGGCGCCGTCGAGCACTCTGATCGAGAGGTCGGCGGCGACGGACGGGTCCGACAGGACGATGTCGTAGCGGACGATGCCGTCGGCGCCGTCGACGTCGGGGACCGCCGTGATGTCCTCGATCCGCACGGGCGGAACAGCCGCGAGCCACACAGAGCGCGGCAGACCGCCGTAGTTGTAGAAGTCGTGCAGGTACCGCTGCTGTCTGCGGCCGTCGTCGGCCACGGTCACGAAGCCGGGTGGGAGCGTGGCCTTCGTCAGCTCGTTGTCGACGCCGATCGTCAGGCGGAACTCCTCGCCGGGGATCGCATGATCGGTCACATCGGCGTCGAACGGAGTGAACCCGCCGTCGTGGGTGGCGACGAGGGAATGTCCGGCATAGACGCGGGCTCGGTGCGATGCCGCTTCGACCCGCACGAGGATCCGGGAGCCGTCCCATCCGCGCGGCACGCGGACCGTGCGCTGATACCAGACCCAGCCCACGTGGTCGCGGATCTCCTGGTCGGCGAACAGGTCGTCGTAGCTCGACGGGACCGGCGCCTCGAGTTCGGTGCGGAGGCGATCCGACCACGGCTCGGGCACCGCGTCGTCATCCGCCGCGAATCTCCACAGGCCGTCGAGGGAGACCAGTTCCCGCGTCGGGGACCACTGGGGTCGAAGCATCGTCGCTCAATCCTCTCCGGGCGCCCCGCCCCGACATCGTCAGACCAGACAACCATGATCGACCCGTTTTGGCAAGCGGTTGCCAAAACGCGTCTCGATCGGACGGATGACTTCTGCCGTACGATCGGGGAACCGGATGCCGTCGCGACGAGGGGAAGACAGCACGATGTCGACAGACGAGCCGAACGCCTCGCAGGATGCGGCCGCGATCGACGGTCGCATCGGCCGACGCCCCACGATCTACGACATCGCCCAGCGGGTCGGACTCAATCCGTCGACCGTGTCGCGCGCCCTGAACAAGCCCGGTCGCACGAACGTCGCCACCGAGGAGAAGATCCGCGCGGCTGCTGCAGAACTCGGCTATCGGGTGAACCCCATGGCTCGGGCGCTTCCCACAGGGCTCTCGGGGACATATGCGATCGTCCTCCCCGACATCACCAACCCCGTGCACTTCGAGCTGATCCGTGGCGCGGAGCAGGTCGCGCGGAGGAGCGGCTTCACTCTGATCGTCTCTGAGACCGAGGGTGCTGCCGAGATCGAGCTCGAGACGATCGAGACGCTGCAGCCGTCCGTGGACGGCCTCCTCGTCGTCGCCTCTCGCCTCGACGACGACTCGCTGGCAGCGCTGGCTGCGAGCAAGCCGATCGTCGGAGCCAATCACTCCACACCGTCGTTGCCGAGCGTCACCCCAGACCTCGAGTCCGGCCTCACCGACGCACTCGACCATCTGCGCGACCTCGGACACCGTTCCGTCGCGTACCTCGGTCTCGGCGGCGCCCGGATCAACCGGGCACGATGGGAGCTCACTCTCGATCTCGCGGCCGCACGAGGCCTGGGGGTGGTGGAGATCACCGTGGACGAGCCGACGGTCGCGGGCGGCGCTGAGTCCCTCCGACGCGTCCGGGCCAGCGGCGTCACCGCCGTCCTCGCCTACAACGACCTCGTCGCGCACGGACTCCTTCGGGCCGCGCGCAGCGGCGGTCTGCAGCTGCCCGAGGCCTTCAGCGTGATCGGCTTCGACGACATCTTCAGCGCCGAGCTGGCCGTTCCCGCGCTCACGACTCTGCGCTCTCCGCTCCGCGAGATCGGCACCCGCGCGATGGAGACACTCATCGACCCTGAGCGGAGCAGGACACCGACGAAGGTCGTCCTGCCGCTCGAGCTCGTCGTGCGGGAGTCCACGGCGGCACCGACGAGGTGACGCCTTGAGAGGACGCGACCCGCAGCCGAGCGATTGCCGGTACGGGTCGCGTCCGGGCATCATCCCCCGTTCGACTGCCTGATGCCCTCGCCGTACGCCTCGAAGGTGTGCACGAACCCGCCCGCGGGCCCACTGACCACCAGATAGCCGTCAGTGGTCCCCGGCGCGATGGCGATGTTCGTCGCGGATTCGAGCCCCTCCCCGGGCACGCGGATCACCCCGATCTGCTCGCCGGTCTTGGCGATCACCACGATCTCCGCCTTCTCGTGGAACGCCTGGTAGATGTTCCCTTCGGCATCCACCGCGGTCGAGTCGATGCGTCCGATCCCGCCGTCGACATGGATCGCCGGGTACGCCGAGACGACACGCGTGCGCTCCTCGTCGAGGGCGAAGTAGTCGATGCGGTTCGCGTTGTACTGGGCGACCCAGAGCCCGGCGTCCTCCTCGTCGAACACGATGCCGTTCGGCGAGGGCAGATCGTCGGCCAGCACGCTCGCCGACCCGTCGACGCCGATCCTGACCACCCTGCCCGGCGTCTCCCACCCGGGCCCGTCCATGCCGCGGGTGTCGGTCACGAACATCGTCCCGTCGGGGGCGAAGGCGATGTCGTCGGGCAGCATCGCGACGCCCTCGACCGCACCCGTGAAGTGGGCCTGCGGGTCTTCGCCATCGGGCGTGATGCTCAGCACGTCGCCTCCGAGGAAGTCGGTCAGATACAGACGCCCGTCGCTCGGATGGAACTGCGCCGAGGTGAATGCGCTCGTCTCATCCGTGAAGACCTGCTCCGCCGAGGCCTCCTCGACATCGATTCGCAGCACCTTGGCTTCGCCCGCGGGTGCCATCACGTCGACCACGAACAGAGAGCCGTCGTCGTGGAAGGTCGGCCCTTCGAGCAGTGTCCCCCCGGTGAGCTCATGCGGCTCGGTGACCTGCAGGAGTTCCGTCGAGGTCTGCTCGAGTGCCGGCCCCGCGGCCTCGCACACCGACCCGCCATCGTCCGCCGCGGGCGCGCATCCGGCGAGCACGACCGTCGCGCCGACGACCGTCGCGACCGTCACGATCGGCACCCTCATGCGGGCACCCCGACCGCGGCCGTCACGCGGATGTGATCATCGGCATCCGAGACGACGAGAACGTCGGCCATGTCCCCGCTCCGCCACTCACGCAAAAGACGGTGGAAGACCACCGGCCCCGGCGAGAATGTAAGGCCGCCGATCGATCGGGATCCCTCGCCGTTGTAGTACCCGGGAGTGCACTGAGCTTGGAAGTCCGAGACGTCTCTCGCAGTCTCGGCCACGGTGCGGCACCACGCATCCTCCGCCTCCGCCGTGGGCTCGATACGGCGAGCCCCGACCTGCTCGGCGCGTGCGATGACCGCTCCGATGTGCGTCGCCTGCTCCTGGAGGATGTGCACGAAGTTCACCGAGTTCGCGTTCTGCATGGGGCCGAGCTGGAAGAGGTTGGGGAACCCGTGCGTGCTGAACCCGTGGAGCGTGCGCGGTCCGTACCCCCAGGCCTCGAGCAGCGAACGCCCGCCTCGACCGACGACGGGGAGCGTTCCCGAGACCACACCCGAAACGCCCACGTCGAATCCGGTGGCGAAGATGAGGCAGTCCACCTCGTACTCCGCGTCGCCGACCACGATCGACGTCTCGGTGAGCGCCGTGACACCGTGGGTGTCCGCCGTGTCGACGAGTACAACGTTCGACCGATTGAACGCCTGCAGGTAGAGATCGCTGAACCCGGGCCTCTTGCACATGTACCGGTACCAGGGCTTCAGCACCTCCGCGGTGGCCGGATCCTCGACGATCTCGTCGACACGCGCTCGGATCCTGTCCATCGTCGCGGCGTCTTCCAGCTCCTCGCGATGCTGCCGCTCCTCCTCGGAGACGCCCTCGTCGACGGCACCGGAGAGGATGCTGCGCTGCAGCGCGTGCGTCGCCGTCCACCCGTCCTGCACGAGCGATTCCTCGACCTCCCCCGCGAGCACGGCGAGGAAGTTGTCCATCCGCTCGCGCTGCCATCCGGGCGCGAGGGATGCCGCCCACTCCGGATCGGTCGGGCGGTTGTCCCTCACGTCGACCGTCGACGGCGTGCGCTGGAAGACGAGCAGCTGCTTCGCGTGCTCGGCGAGGTGCGGGATCACCTGCAGCCCGGTCGCTCCCGTGCCGACAGCCGCAACCCGCTTGTCTGCCAGACCGGAGAGATCGCCGTCCGGCGATCCGCCGGTGTATCCGTAGTCCCAACGGCTCGTGTGGAACGTGTGGCCGGCGAAGCGCTCGATGCCCGGGATGCCCGGAAGCTTCGGCTGCGTCAGGGTTCCCGACGAGGTGATGACGTAGCGGGCACGGAAGACGTCACCCCGGTCCGTCTCGACCTGCCACTCCGACGCGCCCTCGTCCCACGTGAGACCCGTCGCGCGGGTGTGCCCGACGAAGTCGCGCCGCAGGTCGTAGTGCTCGGCGATGCGCACGGCATGCTGGCGGATCTCCTCCCCCGTCGAGTAGCGCTCGGTGGGCACGTATCCCGTCTCTTCCAGGAGGGGCATGTAGACGTACGACTCGATGTCGCAGCGGATGCCGGGATAACGGTTCCAATACCAGGTGCCACCCACGTCTCCCGCCTCGTCCATCAGGCGGATCGACGAGAGTCCCGTGTCGCGCAGACCTGCCCCCGCGAGCAGCCCGCCGAATCCGGCGCCGATGATCAGCGCGTCCACGCGATCGTGCAGCGGCTCCCGCTCGACACGCACCGTGTAGGGATCCTTCGCGTAGTAGCCGTACTCGCCCAGCGCCGAGCGGTACTGCGTCGCGCCGTCCGGGCGGATCCTCCGATCGCGCTCGTACGCATACTTCTCTCGGATCTCCTGCAGGGAGCGCTCCCGCTCCTGCCCACTCCGGGTCTGCTGCACCTGATACGCCATCGTTCCACCCTCCTGTCTTCGGGGGTGCGGGCACAGGAGGCCGACGTCGGGGATGGCGCACGAGCCTGGGCCCGACACGACCCCGGATCGGTTCCTTCGACAAAAGGTTAGCTTGAAGCTAAGTAAATCTCACTGGGAAGACGCTATGAAGGCACTACGGTACAGACGTGGGAGACGAACTGAGACGAACCGCCGCGCTCGAGAACATCGATGCGCTCACCCTCGCGATCTCGGTGCGTTCGCTCCCCCGCATGGTGGGATCCCTGCTCAGCACCCAGCTGACGATCCAGCAGCTCAAGGTGCTGACGGCGATCGTCGTGTCCGAGCAGAGCAGCGCGAGCGAGCTGGCCTCGACCTTCGAGGTGTCCCTCGCGACGATGTCGAAGCTGATCGAACGTCTCGTCGAGCAGGGACTCGTCGAGAGGATGACGGATGCCGACGATCACCGAGTCCGCCGGCTGCATCCCACCCTGCTCGGTCGCGACGTGATCGGGAAGATCATGGCGGCACGCCCGGAGATGGGTGCCGACATCCTCGACGGCCTCTCCCTCGACGAACTCGAATCGCTGGCCGTCGGCCTGCGAGCCATCAGCCGCGAGCTGCATGCCGCGAGTTCCGACGGCCGCTGAGGCGGCGGGTGCGCAGCCCTGGATCTGCGCACCCGTCGCCATACACAGCCGTCGCACTCAGCGGACGGCGAGACGCCCGAGACCGGTGAACGCTCCGGGGGGCGCGGTGCGCGTCGAGCCGTCGGGGAAGACAACCGTCGCGCTCGCCCCGGCCGGGATCTCCGCGTCGATCCGGAGTTCGTCACCCTCGATCCGCCACTCGACGCGGATCCGCCCTCGCGGAGTGTCGAGATGCCCGGTCGCCCAGGTGAGTCCGCCGCCCGGGATGGGGGCGATCGTGAACGACTGCCAAGCGATCGAATCCGGGTCCTGACGAAGACCGAGGGTGTGGGTGTGCAGGAAGCGGATGACCGCGCCCTTGCTGTAGTGGTTCAGCGATTCGTGGGCAGCGCCGTCGTCGTCTATGCCTTCCCAGTCCTCCCAGATCGTGGTCGCACCCTTGTTGATCATGTGCAGCCACGACGGTGCGCTCCGCTGGAACAGCAGCTCGTAGGCGACGCCGGCATGGCCGGTGTCGGCGAGCACGGGCAGCAGGTCGCCGGTGGCGAGGAATCCGGTGCCGAGATGGGTGCCGGCAGCGCGGATGAGGTCGACGAGCCGCTCCGCCGCCGCAGCGCGCTGCGACTCCGGGATGAGGCCGAAGGTCAGCGCCCGCACGTAGGCGGCCTGCGTGTCCTGCACTGTGCGTCCGTCGCCGGCGAGGAACTCGGTGCGCCAGGCGTCGAGGATGCGGTCGGCCAGCACGGCGTACCGCTCGGCGTCCTCGTCCCGCCCGAGCACCGTCGCCGCGTCCGCGAGGATCCGCGTCGAACGGTAGAGGTAGGCCGTGCCGACCTCTCCCTTGTCGGCCATGAACCAGGCCATGGGGTTGGACTTAATCGGGTCGAGGCGCGAGCCGTCCTCCGCCTTGGGGACGGGCTCGGTCCACTCCCCCCAATGGAAGGTGCCGTCCCACACATATTCCTCGTGCGACTGCGGCTCCCCCGACCGCTCCACGCGGGAATGATGCCTGGTCGTGCGCGCAGCCCCGAGGGCCCACTCGACCCAGCGGACCATCGCGCCCCAGTTCTCCTCCAGGACCAGGGAGTCGCCGTACGCGGTGTACATCTCCCACGGCACGAAGGTGATCGCGTCGCCCCACCCGGAGGATCCGGTCATCATCGCGAACTGATCGTCGAGCTTCTGCTTGATGCGCCGCCCATCGGGCGAGAAGTTCGCGATCCGCCCGTCATCGAGCTGATCATCGCGCACCGACTGCAGCCACTTGCGAGTGAAGCCGAGCACGTCGTACAGCCGCGCCGCCGTGGGAGCGAAGACCTGGTAGTCGCCCGTCCACGCCAGGCGCTCGCGCGTCGGGCAGTCGGTCGGCACGTCCACCGCGTTGCCGCGGAAGCTCCAGTCGGCGATCTCGTGCAGGCGGTTGAGCGAGGGATCACTCGACCCGAACGATGCGGTGCGGCGGAGGTCCGTCTGCACGATGCGCATCTGCGCCGTGGACGCCTCGAAGGGCGAGCCTTCGCGCGTGATCCGTGCGTACTGGAACCCGTGCACCGTGTGGCGCGGCTCGAAGACCTCGCCTCCTCCGGCGGATACCACCTCGTCGTGCTGGACGAACACGACGGACGGTTCGCCCGGCTTGGTCGAGTCGAGGTGTGAGGTGTCGAGATCGCCATCCTGACCGACGTGCTCGCCGTAGTCGATCACCGTGCGTGTGCCGGCGGGGCCGAGGTCCGTCAGCCGGATCCATCCCGAGGCGTTCTGACCGAAGTCGAGCACCCAGGTGTCTTCTGCGATTCGGTTCGCATTCACCGCGTCGCGCGTCTCGACCACGCGCACCGGCGGGGCGGGCGACCAGGAGATGGGCGGCCCCTCGACCGCGCCGACGATCACGGGCACCGCGGATCCGCTCTCCGCGCGGAAGTCGGTCGTCTGCCCGTCCATCAGGTCGGCCCGGACGATCGTCGACTGAGCGCTGGTCCATTCGCCGTCGGTGCGGATCACACGCCGCGATCCGTCGGCGAGTTCGAGGTGCAGTTCCGCCCGAGCCGCGAGCGTCGTACCCCATCCCGCCGGCAGGCGGAAGGCACCGACCTGACCTCGATACCAGCCGTCGGAGAGCTCGATCTCGAGTGCGTTGCGACCGCCCTGGAGCAGGGAGGTCACATCGGCCGCCTGCGCGTAGACCGTGCGGTCGTACGACGTGGAACCCGGAGCGAGCTCGGCGGTGCCGACCCGCTGTCCGTTGACCCTGGCCTCGTAGACCCCGAGCGCCGTCGAGTAGAGACGAGCCGCGACGACGTCGTCCGCCTCGAACGCGCGGGACAGTGTGTGGGCGCCGCGAGCTCCGTAGCCAGGGTCATCGTGCTCGACCGGGCTGATCCACTCCGCCGACCAGTCGGCGTCGAGCAGACCGCACTCTAAGGTCGACCAGTCGGACCACTCCGACGGGGCGTCCCCGGCTTGCACCCGCGCCCGCCACCGCACGCGCTGCCCACTCGTCAGCGGAACCCAGGGCCACTCGACGAAGAGATGAGAGCCGGCATCGAGCGGCACGCGCGCCCGGCTCTCGCCGTCGACGATCGCCTCGAGCTCGAAACCGTTCGATGTCTCCGCCTCGACGGGCACGGTGAACGACAGTCGCGGTGTGGCTTCCGACACGGTGAAGTCGTCTCCGCCGCTGTCGATCCGCAGGTCGTACGGTGCAGCAGGCACGGATGCCGCGGTCGACTCGAGCATCATCTCAACGCACTCCCTTGACCTTGAACATGATGATCAGACCACCGATGAGAGCGAACACCGCGCCGATGAGGTACAGCAGCGTGTAGTTCTTCTCCGCGCCGACGGCACCGATCGTGATGATGAGCGGCGCGATCAGCGGGGCGATCGCACTGGGGATCTTCTGCGCGAAGGCGACGACGGCCATGTATCGACCGGACTCGGCGCGGTCGGGGATGATCGCGTAGACGATGGCCTGATCCACTGTGGCGAACACGGCGATCGCGAGCTGCATGAGCACGGCGCCGATGATCAGCTGCGGCAGCGACCAGGCGAACGCCTCGGCGAGCGCGCCTCCGATGAAGATGAATGCGGCCGCGAGCACGAACAGACGGCGGCGCTTGAGCTTGTCCGAGAGGAAGCCGCCGAGCAGTGCGCCGCCGGCAGCGGCGACGACCCCGAGCATCCCGACGGTGGCGACGACACCGGCCACCTCGCGCACCGGCAGGTCGAGACGCTGGGCGTAGAAGAACGTGCCGAACGTGGTGTTGAAGTACAGACCGATGAAGAACACCATCCGGCCGACCCAGTTCCAGGCGAAGTCCGGGTACTTGCGGGCGTTGAAGCCGTAGCCGGCGATGACCTTCTTGAGAGTCACCGTCGAGTCGACGACGAGATCCTTCGAGCTGCCTTCCCTCTTGAACGTCGGGAGCAGCACGAGCAGGACGACACCGATCACCGCGGGGACGAAGAACACGAGGAAGGTGCTGTACGACACGGCGTAGGCGATGCCGATACCGAGCACCGGCGCCACCTGCGTCATGAGCCCTGTGAGCGCCGACACCTTGCCGCGCTGTTCTTCGGGGAGCTTGTCGGCCTGCAGCGTCTGGATGGCGGCGCCCGCGGTCGACCATCCGGTCATCGCGACCACCCAGCCTGCACCCACGAGGAGGAGGTTCGGGGCGAAGCCGATGATGACCGCTCCGACGAGGCCGAGGGCAGCGCCGAGGAACAGGAACGGCGTGCGTCGACCGAAGCGCGACCGGGTGCGGTCGCTCCAGATGCCGATCATGGGGCTCAGCACCAGGAAGATCAGCTGCGCGGTTCCGGTGACGTAACCGAGCACCTCCTCATGCCCGGGGGCGAGCTCGGTGATGCGCAGTGCCAGGCCGTACGCGAGCGGCACCATCATCGCGATGGATGCACCGAAGTTGGCCAGCATCAGCCAGAAGATGTAGCCGCCACTGACCTTGGCCGTCGGCTCGGAGCCGACGACGGTCGTCTCGAGCGGGGTGCCGTCCGGGGTGTTCCCGCCTACCGGCTGGGCCGCGGCGATCGAGTCGATCGTGTCGCTGCGGTCGTATTCACTCTTGGTCACCTGGACTCCTTCATCGTTCAGTGATCCGCGGCGCCCGTCGATGGGCGTCCTTCGCGAGATGTGGTCGAAATCCGTTTGGCAACCGATTGTCGATCCTGAGCGATAGTAACCACTTTGGTTACAGAAGGCAAAAGTGAGAAAGTGGACACATGACGTCACCGCCGACCGCAACGCCATCACCTCGCCGACGAGGCAAGAGCGCATCCACACCGGCGAGACGGGCCGAGATCGTCGAAGCGGCACTCGCCAGCTTCGCTGAACACGGTTATGAGCGGGCGTCTCTCCGTGACATCGCCAGCAGGGCCGGACTCACCCATGCCGCCCTGTTGCGGCACTTCTCCGGAAAAGAGGAACTCCTCCCCGCCGCGCTCGCGCAGCGCGAGGAGCACGAGGAAGACCTCGCCTCACGCATCATGACCGCGAACGTTCCAGGTGAGCAGATCCTGAGTGCGGTACTCGCCGACGAGTTCTCGAACTCGGAGTTCCAGCGCAACTGGCTCGCCCTCGCCGTCGCCGCGACGAACCCGGAGCACCCTGCACACGAGTTCTTCCTCGGCCGCCGCGAACGCATGCGGTCGCGCTTCACAGACGGCCCCCTGCCCACCAGCGACAGCGAGCTCCTCACGGCCGACGAGAAGGTGACGCTCGTGCTCGCGATGGTCGACGGACTGCGCATCCAGGCTCTGCTCGATCCTTCCCGCGACGCCCTCGGCCTGCTCACCACGTTCATGCGGCTGGTGGCCGCTCAGCCTCCAGCCGCCGCTTCCTCGCTATCGTGAGGTTCTGCCGACGCGCCGGACGACTCGATGGAGAGCTGCGGCGGTGTGAGCATCACCGCTTCGAGAGGGTCAACTCGCCCACCCCGTCCTGGGTGGCGGTCGGCTCCTCCGCCGACCGCCACCCCGGTCAGCGCGCTACGAGATCCACCTGCTGCGCGTCGAGACCCGCCGCGGTGGCGCGAACGGTGATCGATCCTGGACCGATCGGACGGATGATCGCCAACGCCCGTCCGTCATAGGTGGTGCGGGTCACGGCCCTGAACTCTTCGATCGAGTCCGGCTGCGCGTTCGCGAATGCCGCGAGGACCGCCGGCCCCTCGATCTCCACCGAGACGACGGCAGCGGCGTCGGTCGCCAGGGTTCCTCCGCGATCGGCGAGCTCGATGGCTATGTACGCGAGATCGGAACCGTCGGCGCGCAGGTCTGCACGATCGGCAGCGAGAGCGAGACGGACGTCGTCTTGGCGCGTGCGCAGACTGCTGACGCCGACATCCTGCCCATCTCGAATGGCGATCGCCGTGAGCTCCCCTGGGCGATACTCGGTCTCGAACCTTGCGATGAAGGCTTTGTGCACGCCTACCTGCGCACGGCCGACCGTGATTCCGTCGCGCTGGAGTACGATCTCCTCCGCATCGCTGTACACATCGACCACGACCGGGAATCCGGCGGGCACGTCCCAGCTCCAGCTGCTGACGACATCGTCCCAGGACCAACCGCCGATGAACACCTCACGGTCGTGGTTCTCAGGACGATGAACCGCGATGTACGGCTCGCTTCGCAGCCCCCAGACCGTCTCTCGCCAGAACGAGATGGGGCGCCTGTTCCCGAGGATGTCGATGGTTCCGGACTGGGCGAGAAGCCAAGGAAAGGGCGAGCTCGGCCCTTGCGGCGCATCGGGGTCATCCGCGTAGATCGCTCTCCCGAGACCCGCCTCGCCGATATAGTCCCAGGCCGTCCATGCGAAGTCCCCGATCACGGTCGGGTGCTGCTCGACGAGCGGCCAGATCCTGTCGAGAGCGCGGGGGTAGGTCTCAGACCCGACCACGATCCGGTTGGGGTGCCGCTCCGCGTCGATGACATAGCGAGCTTCGGCGTAGTTGACACCGCTGACATCGAGCTGGGACTGCGCCTCCTCGATTCGCTCGGAGACCAGCTCTGATGCACCGAGAGTGTTCCCCATGTCCTCCATCGAAGCCATGAATGCGTTGACGCTCGTCGAGGCGGTATCACCGTCGCCCGAGGCGGCATGTGCTGCAAGGACGTCGATTGCCGAGACCATGCCATTGATGGCGTTCGTGACGAGCCGGGTGCTGTCGAGAGAACGGACCTTCTCGGCGAGAGCGCGACCCCAGGTGGATCCGATCGGACTGCCGGTCTCGAAGATCTCGTTGCCGATCGAGTACATGATGACGCTCGGGTGGTTGAAGTCCTTCGCGACCATCGATTCGACATCCCGTTCCCACCACTCGGGGAAATCGAGCGAGTAGTCGAACGCTGTCTTGGTCTTCGTCCACACGTCGGAGGTCTCGTCCCAGACGAGGAGGCCGTGGCGATCGCAGGCGTCGAGGAACGCACGGCTGATGCTGTTGTGAGAGCTGCGGATCGCGTTGTAGCCAGCGGCCTTGAGCAGCTCGACGCGGCGTTCTTCTGCGCGCGGGTGTGCGGCGCTGCCGAGCGGCCCGTTGTCGTGATGAATGCACCCCCCGCGGAGCTTCACAGAGCGCCCGTTGATCCGCAGTCCGTGAATGGGGTCGACGGTCACGGAACGGATGCCGAACACCGACTCGTCCTCATCGAGAACTGCGCCCCTCTCATGAATCCGGGTGCGCGCGACATGAAGGCGAGGACCGTCGACGTCCCACAGCACCGGCTCCGCGAGGTAGTGGCGCAGGTGCACCAGCCCCGTCGTGCCGGGAAGCACGGTGAGGGGTGCCGTCTGCAGGCTGAGCAGATCACCGGAATCGCCGTGGATCTCCGTCTCCACCCGCACGGTGCGGGTGTGGCGGGTCTTGTTGACGACCTCGACGGTCGTGACCACGGATGCGAGGTCGGGGTCGATCACAGGAGTGGTGATCCGCACGCCGTCGAGCGGGATGTGCACAGGGGCGGTGGCGACGAGCCAGACGTCGCGATACAAGCCGGCCCCGGTGTACCAGCGGCTGTCTTCGTGAGTGCGGACCTCCACGCTGATCGTGTTCGACTCGCCGAAACGGAGAAAAGGATCGAGCGAGACGGCGAAACCTGCATACCCGTTCGGGCGCTGGGCGGCAAAGTCGCCGTTGACGTAGACGACGGCGTCGCGATATGCCCCTTCGATATCGAGGACCACGCTTTTGTCACGCCACTCTGCGGGCACGTCGAAGGTCTTGCTGTATTCCAGATGTGCACTGGGGTGATACCCGGTGTGGCTTCCGTTGGGGCTGCTCGCCGAACGCGGCATATCGCGGAGACCGTCGTGCGGCAGGGTCACCGCCGTCTTGGCAGCCCCACCGGTGAAGGCGTCGAAGATCGAGCCCTTGGGCCCGACGGTCCAGTCGTTGTTGAAGGGTGTGCGTATCATGCCGGTGCTTTCTGATTGTGTGCCAGGGATTGAGAAGAGCGCGTGTCGGTCGTCACCGGGCACCCTTGATGAAGCGGACGCTGATCGCCCCGAGGATCACGGCGACGATGGTCACGATGAACAGCGGCTGATAGAGCCCTGTCGCGGCGACGAGCGCCCCGGCGAGGGCAGGGGCGATCACCTGCGGTCCCGCGTTGGCGACGTTCATCACGCCCAGGTCGCGTGCGGCGTTGTTCATGTTCGGCAGAACGCGCGTGATCAGGGCCTGGTCGACTGCGAGGTACACACCGAACGCGACACCAAGGATCCCGCTCGCGACGAACGCGCCGGTCAGCGTGGGAGCCAGGAGGTAGACGAGTGCGCCCGGTGCGAAGAGCAGGCTCGACAGCGCGACGAACACCCGGACTCGTCCGAATCGGTCCGACAGCCACCCGCCGACGATCGAGAACACCAGCAAAGCGAGGGTGCTCACACCCTGGACGGCGACGAGAACCGCGGCCGCCTCGGTGACCGTGCCGACGCCGATGTAGTCGGCAAGGATGTAGAGCTGCATGCCGGACATGAAGTTGTACCCGAAGACGATGAGGAACCGCCCGACGAATGTCCACCAGAAGTCCGGTGCGCTGCGGAAGCTGGGGAAACGGGAGGCGGCGCGACGCTCCGCCTTGGATGCACCGGAGCCCGCGAGGGACGGCACGTAATCCTTGGTCGTGAGCGCGAAGATGGTTCCGAAGACGAGCATGACGGCGGCGATGCCTACATATCCGACGAACAGACTCGTCGTCAGGCCGGCGATCGCGATACCGCCGAAGGCGCCGAGGATCGAAGAGGCGCCGACCAGCCCCGACATGGTGCCGCGATTGCGGACGGGCACGCGCTCGGGCAGCACGGCGGTCAGCGCGGCCTGCAACCCGCTGAGGGGCCACATTGCGATCGCCCAGGTGATGGCGAGCACAACCGGGCTCGGGCTGCTGGCCGTCACCAGTAGGGCGATGGTCGCAGCGATGGCGGATCCGAGAATCCAGATGTTGCGACGCCCCAGGAAGCGGCTGCTCGTCTTGTCGGAGAGCAGTCCGAGAAGCGGCTGCGCGACCAGACTCGAGATGGCCCCTGCGCTGATCACGAGACCCAGCACGCCTGCCGCCGCGGTCGTCTCCCCGAGGAGCTCCGCGACCTGTCTGCCCAGCATGACCTGGAGCACTCCACCCCACACGACGTTGACGCTGATCAGTGCAAGGGGGTAGATGACCCACAGCCACCGGCTCATCCGCTGCGGGCCTTCCGACGGCTCGAGGAGGGCATCGGGGCGGACGGCAGCTCCGGGAACGGTTGCTTCGAAGGGGCCGGTTTCCGGATGGATGTTGCTGGTCATTTGATCTCCACGTCATTGTGAGGGACTGCGCTAACGCGCGTTATCACCGAGTGAACACCATCTGATTACGCGCGTCAACTAGACTGGTGCAGACGACACCGGAGGGGCCCCGATGACAGTGACCAGCGACGACGTCGCGCGCGCAGCGGGGGTCTCCCGCCCCGCTGTCAGTCAGATCCTCAACGGTCGCGGTCGCTTCTCAGCGGATACCATCCGACGGGTCGAGGAGACCGCCGCGGCCATGAACTATCACCCCTCGGCGGCGGCTCGCACTCTCGCGACAGGCACGAGCGATGTCGTCATCGCCCTGGTCCCGAACACCACCTTCGGCACCAACCTGCAGGACTTCGTCGACTTTCTCACCGAAGAGCTCGCTCGCGCGGGACTGATCCTCGTGCTGCGCTTCGCAAGCTCGCCGGTGGAGCTGCTCGAGCACTTCATCACCACCGTGCGACCGCGCGCCGTCATCGCGCCGTTCGTCGCTCCCACAGCCGCGGAGCGTGAATCCATCGATGCCGCCGGAATCACCCTCATCGACCTGCACGCGGAGGGCGGTCGCGATGAGAACCACCGCATCGGCCAGCTCCAGGGCGAGTACCTGGCATCGAAAGGACACAGGCACCTCGTCTACGCGCACCTCCGAGATGCCCGCCTCGATGTCTTCGGCGACGCTCGGGAACAGGGGCTCGCCGACTACTGCCTCGCGCACGGAATCGACGCGCCGACGTCGATCCGGCTTCCGCTCGAGCTCGACGAGGCGGTCTCCCTGCTTCGGACTCTGCCTCTCGGAACAGCCATCGCCTGCTACAACGACGACGTGGCCATCGCCCTTCTCGGCGCAGCGCGCGAACTCGGCCGTCGGGTTCCCGAAGATGTCGCGCTGATGGGCATGGACGCGACGCGGATCGGGACGCTCGTGGCGCCACGCCTCACCACGATCAAGGTCGAGGCAGCGCCCGCCATGGACAGAATGATCCGGGACGTCGTGAGCCGAGTCTCCGGATCCGCTCGTCCTGCCCGCCCGACCGACCCAGTCGTCCTCACCGTCGTACCGGGGGACTCCGCCTGACGCCGAGGGACGGCTCTTCTGCACGCGGCCGACGTCGCCGAAGATCTCGGCTTCGGAGACGAGATCGATCGTGACCTCGGCCGGCACGGCATCAGCAATGCGCTGTTCCTGTACCTCCGCGATCCGTATCAGCATCGGATCAAGCTGTTCACCACTCGATCAGCCGTCTGAGCGTGCGCAGCAAGACGGCCATCGCTGGGTTACCGCTGCCAGCACTCCGCACATGACGAAGGCCCCGCAATCCCTGTGCTTCCAGGGAGTCGGGGCCTTCGTGGTGGCGGTGACGGTGGGATTTGAACCCACGGTAGGGGGTTACCCTACACAACTTTTCGAGAGTTGCACCTTCGGCCGCTCGGACACGTCACCGCGGACTAGCTTACGACAACCCGGGCCACGGCGCGAATCGACGGGGTTTTCCCCGGCCGCGCCTCGGTCGGCCGCCATCTCCCCTGGTTAGGATGGCCTAAGGAATCAGGCACGGAGGGGACGCAATGGGCTTCATCAGGTCAGAGGCGCTGGCAGAGACCGGCTACGTCGTGCTCGACGACCACGACCAGGCATCCGACCCCGCCGAGTGGCTCGATCTCGAGTACATCGGGTGGCGCTCGTCGGGCGTCACGCGCTTCGCCCCGCTCGCGAGCTATGCCGGCGCGATCGAATGCAACGGATTCTGGAACCACACCCCTCCTCGCACCGATAGAGACGGCGTGTGGGTCGAGTCGCAGGTCGCTATCGCGCCGACCCTGCAGCGCCGCGCCCTCGAACCCGGTGCCGGAGTCGGCCGCTGCCGCGTCATCGAGCTGCAGCCCAACGAATACGCCGACGCCGTCTACAACCTGCACCAGGACGACAACAACCGCCTCAACGAAGACGGCACCGGCTGGGTCGTGCGCGGCTACTACAACCTCTCCGACGACACCGACTCGCTGCTGCTCCTGCGCTCCGATCGGTTCGACCCGGCGACCGAGATCCGCCTGCCGCTGCGCGAGGGCTCGCGCATCATCGTCGACACGCAGCGCTTCTGGCATGCGGTCTGGCACCGCGGCACGACTCCGCGCTACGCCCTGATCACGTCGTGGACGTCCGGCCCCGAGCTCGATGCCTACATCGAGGCGAACCACGGCGACCCGCACCCCGCGACGGTCGAGCTCGACCCGCAGCTCGTCGACGACGCGCAGGTCGAGCTGCACCGCCGCATCGAAGAGCGCCGCCGCGTCTTCGAAGCCCAGGGCATCGTGATGGAGCCCCGGGCCGACCTGAGCATCTGACGGGGACGCTCACCGCGTTTCGTCTCGTCGCTGCGCTCCTCGCTCACCGACCGAGCCGCACCGTCACACCGGGGACCGTCCACACGTACCGATCGCAGGACCGAGGCACATCTGCAGGATCAGAGGCCGGGTCTCGAGAGGGCATCCGTGCCTGCGTCCTGCACACGGACACGAGGTACGGAGATCGTCACCGCGCCAGCGAGCACACCTTGGGATGCAGAGACCGACACACCGCACGAGACGACGGATGCCACGGCGCCGCGCCCGTCATGCGACGCTGTGCCCGCGGGCCGCCCCCGCGGACACGGATGACCGCCGGCTACCCCGATACGGTGCGCCCCTCTTCCAGCCTGACGACCCGGTCGACGGTTCCGGCCGGAGGGGCGACGTGCGAGATCAGCAGCACCGACTGCTCCCCCGCCGCCTGCAGCAGATCGCGCAGCAGGGCATCGGATGCGTCGGGATCGACCCCCGCGGTCGGCTCGTCGAGCACGAGCACCGGGAATCCCCGCAGGAGCGCTCGAGCCAGGGCGATGCGCTGCGCCTGACCGCCCGACACGAGGCCGCCCCGGTCGCCGACCCGTGCATCCAGTCCCCCGCGCTCTCGCACCCACGGCCCGAGTCCGACCCGGTCGAGCACGGCGAGCAGCTCATCATCGGTCGCATCGTCGCGGGCGAACAGCAGGTTCTGCCGGATGTCCTCGTCGAACAGCTGCGGACTCTGCTCGCACAGCCCGATCGTGCGGCGGAGCGCGGGACCCGACAGCGCCGCAGCATCCATGCCACCCACGGAATACTCGCCCTCGACCCGCAGGAATCCGACGAGCGCGGCAGCCAGAGAGCTCTTGCCCGCCCCACTCGGCCCCGACACGAGCACGCGCTCGCCCGGACGCAGATCGAGATCCACTCCACGCAACGCCGGTGCCCCACCGGGCCACCACGCCCGCACGCCCCGCAGCCGCAGCGCCGGGACGCCGTCGATCTCGGCGTCCTCGCCGTCGTCCGACCGCAGTTCGCCCGGCACCGCGGAGGGCAGCACGTCGACGATGCGCTCGGCACTCGACCGCACGCTCCGCCAGGATGCCGCCGCGATCGGCACCGCGCCGAAGACCTCGAACACGACCATGGGCACCAGCACAGCGACAGCCAACCAGGGCCCGTCGATCGCACCGGTCTGCAGACCCGGCGCGGCCACCGCCAGTGCCCACACCGATGCAGCACCCGCCACCGCAGACACGACCCCGGCGGCGATCGCCTGCGCGAGCGAGGCGGTGCTCACGGCGCGACGCAGCTCGGCATCCGCCTGTCGCACGCGCTCGCGGGCCTGCGGCTCAGCTCCATAGGCGAGCAGCACGTCGAGCGAGCCGAAGTAGTCGATGAGCGCGGCGGACAGATCTCCGCGGCGACTCGACACGGCTGCCTCGGCGCGGGAGCCGAGCAACCAGCCGAGACCGATCGCCGCAGCGGCAGCGATGACCAGACATGCTGCGAGGGTGAGAGCCGCGGGCACCGAGACGAACGCGAGGAATCCGACGGCGCCGAGCGCCACGAGCCCCGACACGGCCAGCGGCTGCACCACCCGCAACGGCAGGTTCTGCAGGTTCTCGACATCGTCGACCAGGGCCGACAGCACCCGGCCGTGGTCGGTGCGCCCGAGCCCCGCAGGCGACAGCGGAGTCAGCCGCCGCACCATGTCGGCGCGGGTCGACGCGAGCTGACGCAGCGCCGCATCGTGTCCGCTCAGACGCTCGAGGTAGCGCGTCACGGCCCGCGACACCGCGAAGAACCGCACGCCGACCACAGCGATCGACAGCGGCACGAGCGAGTCCACGATCGACGCGCTGACGATCAGCCAGCCGCTGACCGCGAGCAGGCTCACGGCAGCACCAGCCGAGAGGAAGCCCCAGATCAGGCCGGGGAGGAAGCGACGAACAGGCGGCTGCGCCAGGCGAAGGATGCCGCGGATGCGAGCGGAGTCGGCGCTCATGCGCTCACCCCCAGCTCCACGACGTGGTCGGAGATGACTCTCGCCGATCGGCGGTGCGAGACGAGCAGCACCGTCGCGCCGGCATCCGCGCGCGCACGCAGCGACGCCCAGAGCCGCGCTTCGGTCTCGGGATCCAGCGCGCTGGACGGCTCGTCGAGCGCCAGCACCGCGTCGGGGCGACCGGCCTGCCGATACAGCGCCCGTGCGACCGCGACCCGCTGCGCCTGGCCACCCGACAGCCCGCTGCCCTGCACGCCGAGGTCGAACGTCGGATCCAGTTCCTGCGCGCACGCATCGTCGAGTGCGCGGCGGATGCGGTCGGCATCCGGGTCCGCATCCCCCAGCGCCACGTTCGCCGCGATCGTGCCTCGGCTCAGCTGAGGGCGCTGCCCGCTCCACGCCAGCCACTCCGACGGCGCGAGCTCGCGCACATCGACACCGCCGATCGCAGCCGAACCCTCGAACTCGACCGCACCGCGCAGAGCCGCGAGCAGACTCGACTTGCCCGCGCCGCTCGGTCCTTCGATCAGCGTGATGGTTCCAGGAACGGCTGTGAACGAGACCGGCGGCAGATCGCGCACGCGCAGATCCGAGACGACGAGGTCTCGCGCGTTACCCGTTCGCAATTCAGCATGAACACGGCCGAAACCAGCGCTCAGCTCTTCTTCCGGCACCGTGCCACGGTTCCGTGCTGAATTGTGAACGCCGACGACGCGAGCCTCGGCCGCGTCGAGCACCTCGAACACGTCTTCCGTCGCCGCGACCCCCTCGGACGCGGCATGGAACTGCACGCCGACCTGGCGGATCGGCAGGAAGGCCTCGGGGGCGAGCAGCAGCACGAACAGCCCGACCTCGAGCGACAGGTCGCCGGACAGCAGCCGGAATCCGACGGCCACCGCGATGAGCGCCACGGCGAGTGACGCCAGCAGCTCCATCGCGAAACCGGACAGGAACGAGAACCGCAGCACCTTCATGGTCTCGCGGCGGTACTCGTCGGCCGTGGCCTCGATCTGGGCGGCGGCCCGCCGCTCGCGACCGAACAGGCGCAGCGTCGAGAGACCCTGCACCGTGTCGGCGAACCGGGCCGCGAGTCGCTGCAGCGTCTGCCACTGCGTGCGCTGCACCGTGCGGGTCGCGATGCCGATCAGGATCAGGAAGAGCGGGATCAGCGGGAGCGTGATGATCGCGGTGAGTCCGCTCGGCCAGTCCTGCCACCACATGACCGCCACCAGCACCGGCGTCGCGATGACCGTGAGCACCAGCTGCGGGATGTATCGCGCGAAGTACGCGTCGAGTGCCTCGAGCCCATGCCCCGCCGTGACGGCGAGCCCCGCCTGATTGCGCTGCGCGAGCCAGCCCGGTCCGAGCCGGCCGACCGCGGCGATCAGCGCAGCGCGCAGCTGCATGCCCGTCTTCGCCGCGGCACGGGTGCCGGCGGCATCCGAGGCGGCGATCAGCACGCCCCGCAGCGCTGCCAAGCCGAGCAGCCACAGGAGAGATGCCGTGACATCGCGCCCCGCGAGCACGCCGGTGACGGCCTGCGTCAGCATCCACGCGAACGCCACCGTGACCGCCGTCTGCACGACCCCGATCGCGCCCGACAGCAGTAGGAATCCGCGCGCGGCACTCGCATACCGCAGCAGGCGGACGTCGACCGGCTTCACGAGCGCACCTCCCGCGCCACAGACACGAGCGAAGACACTCCGATCGCAGTTCGTGCCGCGCCCCGAACAGGGATGCGGCACGAACTGCGATCGGAACAGGAGTCAGCTCTCACGCGTGCGCCGGAGCCCCCTCGATCGAGCTGCGGGTGACGCGCTTGCGGAAGATCCAGTAGGTCCACGTCTGGTACGCCAGCACGAGCGGCAGGGCGATCAGGGCGGTCCAGCTCATGATGGTCAGCGTATACGGGGTGCTCGATGCGTTCTCGATCGTGAGGCTGAAGGCCGGGTCGATCGTCGACGGCATGACGTAGGGGAACAGCGCCGCGAACAGCATCACGACAGCGGATGCCACGGTGACGGCGCCCGCCGTGAATGCCCGCCCGTCACGTCCGCGCAGCGAGAACAGGACCGAGGCGATGAGCGCCAGCGCTGCAAGGAGCCCGCAGCCGACCACCATGAGCATCAGTGGAGACTGGCGCCCCCAGGCGATGCCGATGGTCCAGATCACGGTTCCCGCGGCGGCGAGCACCGTCGGGCCGGCGGCGAGCTTCACCAGTCGACGAGCATCCGCGTGCACCTGTCCGTCGGTCTTGAGCGAGACGAACAGCACTCCGTGCAGGAAGAACAGCAGCAGCGTCGTGACGCCGACCAGCAGCGAGTACGGGTTCAACAGGGCGAAGAAGCCGCCGACGTAGATGTGGTTCTCGTCGATCGCCACCCCCTGCACGATGTTGCCGAAGGCGACGCCCCACAGCAGCGCGGGCACGGCCGAGCCGATCACGATCATCCGGTCGAAGCCGCGCTTCCAGGCCGCGCTCTCGCGCTGGTGCCGGTACTCGAACGACACGCCTCGCAGGATGAGCGCGAGCAGGATCAGCAGCAGCGGCAGGTAGAACCCGCTGAACAGCGTCGCGTACCACTCGGGGAACGACGCGAACAGGCAGGCGCCGGCGACGATGACCCAGGTCTCGTTGAGATCCCAGATCGGGCCGATCGTGTTGATCACCTGGCGACGAGAGACGTCGTTCTTGCCGAGGAACGGCAGCGACATGCCCACGCCGAAGTCGAACCCGTCGAGCACGAAGTAGCCGACGAAGAGGAAGGCGACGATCCAGAACCACATGTATTCCATGACTGATCCCTTTCTCAGTACACGACGGACGGCAGCTGGGCCGTCTCCTCGTGGGGCTGCTCTTCGGTGTCCGGGCCCTTCTGGGCCGCGCGGATGATGAGGCGGATCTCGACCACGGCGAGCGCGGCGTAGATCGCGGTGAAGGCGATCAGCGAGATGAGGACCTCGACGCCGCTCACACCGGGCGAGACGCCGTCCTGCGTGGTCATCAGGCCGAACACGATCCAGGGCTGCCTGCCCATCTCGGTGAAGACCCAGCCCATGATGTTGGCGACGAGCGCGAGCGGGAACGACCAGATCGCGAGCTTCCACATCCACGGCGCCGGCGGGTTCTTGGCGCCCTTGCGGGTGACCCAGAGGCCGACCACGGCGACGAGGGCTGCGGCCATGCCGAGGCCGATCATCCAGCGGAACGCCCAGTACGTGACCCACAGGATCGGGGCGAACTCGGTGAGGCCGGTGTCGGCGAACGTCGTGGCGTATTCGGCGTTGAGGTCATTGATGCCGTGCACGCAGGCGTCGAAGGTGTGCGTCGACAGCAGTGACAGCAGGTACGGAACACGGATCGAGAACAGCTCGGAGCTGCCGTCGGGGGTGCCGAGCGTGAACAGGCTGAACGAGGCATCGGGCCCGCAGACCGTGTTGAACGTGGCTTCGGCCGCGGCCATCTTCATCGGCTGCGCGGCGTACATCGCGAGGCCCAGCTGGTCGCCGGTGAGCACGACGCCGGCGGTCGAGACGATCATCGCCCAGAGCCCGAACTTGAGCGAGATGCGCATGGTGTCGAAGTGCTGGCCCCGTGCGAGGTGCCAGGCCGAGACCGAGATCACGACGCCGGCGGCGAACATCAGCGCACCGAAGATCGTGTGGGGGAAGGCGGCGAGCGCGACGGGGTTCGTCAGCAGCGCCCAGAAGTCGGTGAGCTCGGCGCGGTTGGTCTCGGGGTTGAAGACGTAGCCGACCGGATTCTGCATGAACGCGTTCGCGGCGATGATGAAGTACGCCGAGAGGATGCTGCCGATCGAGACGCACCAGATCGTGGCGAGGTGCAGCTTCTGCGGGAGCTTGTCCCATCCGAAGATCCAGAGGCCGATGAACGTCGCCTCGAAGAAGAACGCGAGCAGCCCCTCGAAGGCCAGCGGGGCGCCGAAGACGTCACCGACGAAGCGGGAGTAGTCCGACCAGTTCATGCCGAACTGGAACTCCTGCACGATGCCGGTCACGACACCCATGGCGAAGTTGATCAGGAAGATCTTGCCGAAGAACCGCGTGAGGTGCAGGTACTGCACCTTGCCGGTGCGCACCCACGCGGTCTGGAAGATGGCTGCAACGAGCGCCATGCCGATCGTCAGCGGCACGAACAGGTAGTGGTAGACGGTCGTCAGACCGAACTGCCATCGAGACAGGACCAGCGGGTCGAGCCATTCCATGAGCCACTCCTTCTTCCGTGCCCGTGTTCTTCCGTGCCCCGGGTGCCACGCTAACGACGTGCCCGCTGCCCCCGCGGGGCCGCAGACCGTGAATAAGACAGATGCTCGCCTAGGCGGCGGTCATCTCCGTCAGGCGCAGCTGCACCACGCACTCAGCAGGCACAGCGCAGTCCGCCGCGAGGGCGGGGGTGCGCACGGCCTCGGCAGCGAGCGGTCCACCGGCTTCGGTGAGCACCCCCTGCATGAGGCCGAGGTGCACGGAGCACAGCATCGGACGGTCTTCGGCGCGACCCGCGGCGTGCGGGCACGGGCTGAGATCGACGGTGAGCTGCTCGTCATCGACGACGGGCTCGAAGCCGCTCTCCTCCAAGTGTTCGATCAGGGCATCCAGCTGATAGGTCGCATCGCGACCCAGAGCGGATGCCGAAGCAGGAAGGACTCGGCGCAGCAGATCGCCGCGGAGGGCGGCCGCCTTCGCCTTGTTGCGGGCGATGGGGCTGGAGGCATCCGCTGCGCCCGTCACCGCACTGTAGAGCGTGCGCGGGCGACCGCGGGTGGTGCGGTGCTCGCTGGCCTGGATGACGTAGCCGCCCTCGATCAGACGCTGCAGGTGCTCGCGCACCGTGTTGGGGTGCAGCCCGGTCGCCTCGCAGAGCTCGCCGATCGTTCGCTCCGCGCGCGTCCGCGTGCCGTCGTTCTGCGCCGAGCCGCCCTCGAACAGCGCGTGCAGGATCCGCACTCGCGAGAAGGTCGAGATCGGCCCGCAGACGGGCCCGCCGTTGGCCATGACTCCAGTATTCCGTGGCTGCTGCGCGACATCGAGGGGTTGGGCCGTGAATAATGCCCGAACCGATAGGGATGTCTGATCCCGGCGATAGCCTGGCTGCATGGCCACCCGAAAACCTGCCCCTCCCGCGTACGTCTGCACCGAATGCGGGTGGACGACGGCCAAGTGGGTGGGTCGGTGCGCCGAGTGCCAGCAGTGGGGCACCGTGCAGGAGCAGGGCGCACAGACCGGCATCCTGAGCCGCATCACCCCGCTCGCGCCGACGGCGGCGAAGGCCGCCCGCCCGATCACGCAGATCACCACCGAAGACGCCCCGCGCCGCACGAGCGGTGTCGGCGAGTTCGACCGCGTCCTCGGCGGGGGAATCGTGCCCGGTGCGGCGATCCTGCTCAGCGGCGAACCGGGTGTCGGCAAGTCGACGCTGCTGCTCGAGGTCGCAGCGCAGGCGGCTCGCGCGGGGCGTCGCGTGCTCTACGCGAGCGCCGAGGAGTCTCCCGCCCAGGTGCGCCTGCGCGCGGAGCGCACCGGTGCCCTGCACGACGAGCTCTACCTGGCGAGCGAGACCGATCTCGCGACGATCCTCGGCCACATCGACGAAGTGGCACCGCAGCTCGTCATCGTCGACTCGGTGCAGACGGTGTCGTCGTCGCTCATCGACGGCGCAGCGGGCCAGCCGAGTCAGGTGCGCGAGGTGGCGGCGACTCTCATCCGCGTCGCGAAAGACCGCAGCCTGCCCATCATCCTGGTCGGCCATGTCACGAAAGACGGCACGGTCGCCGGCCCCCGAGTGCTCGAGCACCTGGTCGACGTCGTCTGCCACTTCGAGGGCGACCGACAGACCTCACTGCGCTTCATTCGAGCGCTGAAGAACCGCTTCGGGCCCACCGACGAGGTCGGCTGCTTCGAGATGACGGGTGCGGGCATCTCCGAGGTGCCCGACCCCTCGGGCCTCTTCCTCTCGCAGGGCGCGACGGAGCCGGGCACGTGCGTCGCCATCTCGCTCGAAGGTCGACGGGCGCTGCCCGTCGAGGTGCAGGCACTCACCATCAACACGACCGCACCCAACCCCCGTCGTGTCGTGCACGGACTCGACTCCTCCCGCGTGGCGATGGTGTTAGCGATCCTCGAACGCCGAGCGGGAATCAAGACCAGCACCCTCGACGTCTACGTCTCGACCGTGGGCGGGGTGCGCTTCACCGAACCGGCCGCCGACCTGGCGATCGCGATCGCCGTGGCGGGGTCCATCCAGCAGATCTCGGTGCCGCGCACGGTCGCCGCCGTCGGGGAGCTCAGCCTCGCGGGCGAGATCCGCCCGGTGACCCAGTCGGCGCAGCGCCGGTCGGAGGCCGCGCGGCTCGGCTACGACCAGGTGGTCGACGATCGCTCGAAGACTCTGCGCGCGGCGCTGAACGACGTGCGCGCCCGCAACACCACCCGGCGCAGCGACGCAGACATCCCGCCGTTCTGAGCGCGCGATCCCGCCGCAGCGCGGCCGGGTCTCAGGCGTCGAGCGCCTTGAGCAGCTCGTCGGGCGCGGCCTGCATCGGATGCGGCCCGGCGATGTCGAGGAAGACGGTCGTGATCGGGTGCGCGGCGAGGAACTTGCGCAGCCAGTCCGCGGTGTAGATCCCCACCCCCGGGGGCAGGTTCGCCGGCTTGTTCTTGGCGTCGCTGAACAGCAGCAGCGCCAGATCGCCCGACTTCGGGTCGCGATAGGTCCAGACCTCTCCGCTGTCGAGCGGATTGTCGCGAGCACCGGGCTTCACGAGCGGCACGACCGTGGTGCCGTGGCGCAGAGCCAGAGCGACCGCAGCGATGTCCTGCTTCTCCAGCGCCTGAGCGAGGGCATCCGACCGGAAATCCTCGGGTGCGGGTGCGCTCTTCGCTGATCTCGACTTCTTCGCTGCCATGCATCCAGCATATTGAGCGGATGGCGATGCGCGTCCCGAAACGGGAGGAGAGATGGAAAGGGGCCCTCTCGAGTCATCCATTGGGGACTGGGGTACTCGAGAGGGCCCTCGGACCCTCGGGCGGCATGTCGAAGCGCTGGGGACGCTGTGCTCGACGCCACTGGGGATGGCATGCGCCGCAAGTCTGCAAGGGTCACTTCAATGGTATCCCAAAGAACGACCAGTGTCACCCGAAACTGAGTGCAGGACTGTATTCGAGACGTTTGGCCAGTTTCGGCGTCAATAGAGCAGGATCTGCTTCGTGGTCGTGCCCTTGAAGCCGCCGATCTCGACGGCGACGTGGTACGACGCTCCGCCCCCGGGTGCACGCGGACGATTCTCGTCGGCGCAGGTCTCGACGCTCGAGCGGGTGCGATCCCAGGTGACCGGCACCTTGCTCGTCACGGTCGCGCCGGCCGGAAGCGTGGCGACCATGCTGCTCGGATTCTCCTGGCAGTCGGTCGACGTCCACCAGACGTCGGATCCGCTCGACACCGTGAGCCTCTGGGTCGTCGACCCCACGTCGATCGCACAGTCGGTCGAACCGCGGTTGGTCAGCGAGATCGACAGCTGCGGCATGACCCCGGGGTCGTATGCGTCAGCATCGGTGACAGCAGCCACCTCGACGTCTCTGGCTTCGCACGCGACGATCCCCGGAGTCTCCTCGGCCGACGACTCAGGCGCGGGCGACTCGGCTGCGGGCGACTCGCCCGCCGTGGGATCGGGTGTCGGCGACTCCGGCGCAGACGCCGATGCGCTGGGCGATGGCGTCGCCTCGGCGGCATTCGCCCACGGACGAGCCACGAGCAGCCATACCGCCACGCCGACGACCGCGGCCACGAGGATCGCCGCGACGAGGGTCACCAATCTCCGGCGACGATACACGGCGGCGGAGTGACGAGGCATTAGTTCAGGTTAGTTGAGGCTCTTCAGCATCCTGGTGTTGCCGAGCGTGTTCGGCTTGACGTGCGCGAGATCGAGGAACTCCTCGACACCCGCGTCGCCGCTGCGCAGCAGCTGCGAGTACACGTCAGGGTCGACGACCTGTTCGCCGATGATCGAATAGCCGCGCCGGCCGAAGAAGTCGACTTCGAAGGTGAGGCAGAACAGTCGGCTGAGGCCGAGCTCGCGCGCCTGCTCTTCGAGCGCGCCGACGATGGCACCGCCCACGCCATGGTGCAGCCAGTCACCGCGGACCATGAGGGTGCGCACCTCGCCGAGGTCCTCCCAGAACACGTGAAGCGCGCCGCATCCGATCAGCTCGCCGTCGGCTTCGGCGACGACGAACTCCTGCACCGCGCCATAGAGCACTGCCAGGTCTTTGCCGAGCAGGATGCGCTGCTCGACCATCGGCTGCAGCAGGTTGCGGATGCCGATGATGTCAGCGCTGCGCGCCGGCCGGACGATGTACTCGCTCACACGTCAAGCCTAGAACCCGTCACCTCCCGAGACCCTGAGCGGACGCGGAATGCCGGAGTGCTGGACCACCCGGACACGCAGAAGGGGCGGATGCCGCAGCATCCGCCCCTTCTGTGATCAGGTCACTCCCCGCTGGCGACCGCCAGGTCAGGGGTGCCGGAGATCGCTCCGCCGGTGTTCACGCCGACCGCGACCTTCTCGCCGCGGGGGCCGTGCTCGAAGAGGAACTCGCCGTCCTTCGAGTCGACCTTCACGTGGTCGCCCGGGTTGAGCTCGCCGTGCAGGATCTTCTCGGACAGACGGTCCTCGACCTCGTGCTGCATCGCGCGACGCAAGGGGCGGGCACCGAGTGCCGGGTCGAACCCGATCTCGATGAGACGCTCCTTGGCGGCCTGAGACAGCTCGATCGTCATGTCGCGGTCGAGCAGACGCTCGCCGAGGCGCTTGGTGAACAGATCGACGATCTGCACGAGCTCCTCCTTCGACAGCTGCGGGAACACGATGATGTCGTCGACGCGGTTGAGGAACTCGGGCTTGAAGTTGCGCTTGAGCTCTTCGTTGACCTTGCCCTTCATCCGCTCGTAGTTCGTCGAGTTGACGCCCTCGATCTGGAATCCGACCGGACCACCGGCGATGTCACGAGCACCGAGGTTGGTGGTCATGATGATGACGGTGTTCTTGAAGTCGATCACGCGGCCCTGACCATCGGTCAGCCGACCCTCTTCGAGGATCTGCAGCAGCGAGTTGAAGATGTCCGGGTGGGCCTTCTCGATCTCGTCGAACAGCACCACGCTGAACGGCTTGCGGCGCACCTTCTCGGTGAGCTGGCCGCCCTCTTCGAATCCGACGAATCCGGGAGGAGCACCGAACAGACGCGAGACGGTGTGCTTCTCACCGAACTCGCTCATGTCGAGCGAGATGAGAGCAGCTTCGTCGTCGAACAGGAACTCGGCGAGCGCCTTGGCCAGCTCGGTCTTTCCGACACCCGTGGGGCCGGCGAAGATGAACGAACCGGAGGGACGCTTCGGGTCCTTGAGGCCGGCACGCTGACGACGGATCGTCTTGGAGAGCGCCGCGATGGCCTCCTCCTGACCGATGACGCGCTGGTGCAGAGCCTTCTCCATGAAGACGAGTCGCGAGGACTCCTCTTCCGTCAGCTTGAAGACCGGGATGCCGGTGGCCTGTGCGAGCACCTCGGCGATCAGGCCCTCGTCGACGACCGCCTGGGTCGCGACGTCACCCGAACGCCACTGCTTCTCGAGGCGCAGGCGCTCGGCGAGGAGGCTCTTCTCCTCGTCGCGCAGCGATGCGGCCTTCTCGAAGTCCTGGTCCTCGGACGCGACTTCCTTCTGCTCGCGCACCTTGGCGATCTTCTCGTCGAACTCGCGCAGCTCGGGCGGGCTCGACAGGATGCTGAGGCGCAGGCGTGCACCGGCCTCGTCGATCAGGTCGATGGCCTTGTCGGGTAGGAACCGGTCGGAGACATAGCGGTCGGCGAGGTTCGATGCCGCGACGATCGCGCCGTCGGTGATCTGCACCTTGTGGTGCGCTTCGTACCGGTCGCGGAGTCCCTTGAGGATGTTGATCGTGTGAGGGAGGCTCGGCTCGTTCACCTGGATCGACTGGAAGCGACGCTCGAGAGCGGCATCCTTCTCGAAGTGCTTGCGGTACTCGTCGAGCGTGGTGGCACCGATGGTCTGGAGCTCTCCACGAGCGAGGAGGGGCTTCAGGATGCTGGCCGCGTCGATCGCGCCCTCGGCGGCACCCGCACCCACGAGGGTGTGGATCTCGTCGATGAAGACGATGATGTCGCCGCGCGTGCGGATCTCCTTGGTGACCTTCTTCAGGCGCTCCTCGAAGTCACCGCGGTAGCGGGAGCCGGCGATGAGAGAGCCGAGGTCGAGCGAGTAGAGCTGCTTGTCCTTCAGCGTCTCGGGCACATCGCCCTTGACGATCGCCTGGGCGAGGCCCTCGACGACGGCGGTCTTGCCGACGCCGGGCTCACCGATCAGCACGGGGTTGTTCTTGGAGCGGCGAGACAGGATCTGCATGACCCGCTCGATCTCCTTCTCGCGCCCGATGACCGGGTCGAGCTTGTTGTCGCGCGCGGCCTGCGTCAGGTTGCGACCGAACTGGTCGAGCACCTGCGAGCCGCCCTGGGCGCTCGGGGTGTCGTTCGACTGCGCGCCGACGGCTGCCGGCTCGCGTCCGGGAGCACCCGACAGGAGCTGGATGACCTGCTGGCGGACCTTGTTGAGGTCGGCGCCGAGCTTGACGAGCACCTGGGCTGCGACACCCTCGCCCTCGCGGATGAGGCCGAGCAGGATGTGCTCGGTTCCGATGTAGTTGTGGCCGAGCTGCAGAGCCTCACGGAGGCTGAGCTCGAGCACCTTCTTGGCGCGCGGCGTGAACGGGATGTGACCGGTGGGCTGCTGCTGGCCCTGACCGATGATGTCCTGCACTTGCTCGCGGACGGCGTCAAGGGAGATACCGAGGCTTTCGAGCGCCTTGGCTGCGACACCCTCACCCTCGTGGATGAGGCCGAGCAGGATGTGCTCAGTGCCGATGTAGTTGTGGTTGAGCATCTTCGCCTCTTCTTGGGCGAGGACGACCACTCGACGGGCTCGGTCCGTGAATCTCTCGAACATGCTGTGACTCCTTATTCGCACGGGGCGAAGCGCTGAGTCCTCGACGGGTCTCCGCGCCTGTACATCGAGAGTAACCACCGTGCGGATGCTGTATGCCCGTGTTCGCCGTCGGCATAGCGCCGTGACGGTCGGTGACGGCGCTCTCGTGCGGCCGGGGTTGACTCACTTATCGACAGTCGTTATGTTAACGATTATCGGTAATAACGACTCTCGATAAGGAGTGGATGATGACCTCGACGAAGAACCGGACGATCTCCCGAGGCGACCGCGGAGCCCTGGTCGGCTTCTGCATCTCGGGCGTGCTGATCGCCGCCTACATCACCGTCTTCTCGGTCATGCGGATCATCGAACTCGCCCGGGGCGTCGACGTGCCGGTGCTGATCGAGCTCATCGGCTCGCAGACGCCGGTCGACCTGCCGCTGAGCAACGGCACCAGCATCTCCGTCGGCGTCGACAGCGCTGTGATCACCGCGCCTCAGCTGCCGGCGATCGCCGCAGTGCCGGGCATCATCGGCCAAGTGGCGCAGATCCTCACGATCGTCATCGTGATCGGATGCCTGATCCTGCTGGCACGGAGCGTGCTGACCGACCGCGTGTTCAGCCGACGCAACACCGCTCTCGTCGCGACAGCCGGCATCGCCGGACTCGTCGGTTTCGCCACTGTGCGCTTCTTCGACAACATGCTCGCGAATGCCACGGTGGCACAGATCACCGACAACGGCATCGACAACGCCGTGATCAGCGTCGAACCGTTCACCTTCATCCTCGGGGCGTTCGTCATCGCCCTCATCTGCACGGTGTTCTCCATCGGCGACCGCCTGCAGCGCGACACGGACGGGCTCGTCTGATGAGCACCGTGACCGCGACACGTTCCCAGACCGCCGATGCGATCACCGTGATCCTCTTCGGCGCCGCCGCTCTGGTGGTGACCGCGATCAGCACCGTCCTGCGCGTGCTCGGAACCTTCCGAGACCAGGGCATCGCGTGGTCCATCCCCATCGACGAGCAGCCGATCGACGCGACCGTCGGCTCAGGAGCCGCGTCGGTCGAGGGGATCGCTCAGGAGGCGATGGTGTTCGCCACCGGAGTGGATGCCGCCGCGACCGCGGCGATCATCGGCTCGCTCGTGCTGTGGGCGCTCGCCCCGTTGATCGTCATCGTCGGCGTGATGCTCGTCGCCTGGAACTTCCTCCGCGGACGCTTCTTCGTGCGGAGCAACGCGCGGGCCTTCGACGCGATCGGCTGGACTCTCGTGCTCGCTCCGATGTTCATCGTGCTGCTCGAGAAGCTGGGGCTGAACGGGGTGTCCGCTGCGGTGGGCCTCGGCTCCGGCGAGCCCGTGCATCCGATCGAGTTCTGGTCGATCGTCCCGATCTTCGCGACCGGCGTCGCGGTGGGACTCATCGCAGCAGCGTTCCGGCAGGGCATCCGCCTGCAGCGCACGAACGCGGCCCTCGAGGACGAGACGAGGGGACTCGTATGACCCCGGCCGAGAACGACGACGAACTCACCGGCATCCACTGCCGCCTCGACGAGCTGCTCGCGGAGCGCGGCATGACTCTGACCGAGCTGAGCGCGCGCGTCGGCGTGAGCATCGTCAACCTGTCGGTGCTGAAGAACGACCGGGCGCGAGCGATCAGGTACTCGACGTTGCGGGCGATCTGCGACGCCCTCGGGTGCGAGGTCGGCGACCTGCTGGTGCTGGCGTAGGTCAGGCCTGCGGCGGCTGCGGGGCCTGCGGGACCGGCGCGAGAGGTTCGACGACCACGGCGGTGCCGTAGGCGCAGATCTCGGTGAAGTTCTGGATCGAGCCGGCATCGAAGCGCATCGCGACTATCGCATTGCCACCGCGCTGCTGCGCCTCGGCCCACATGCGGCCCATCACGACCTGCCGCGCCTCGTACATCACTTGCGTGTATTCGGGGATCTCGCCACCGCCGAGCGAGCGGAACCCGGCGGCGAAACCCTGCCCGAAGTCGGTCGATCGCACCGTCAGACCCATGACCTCCCCCAGCACCTGGGTGATGCGGTAGCCGGGGATGTCGTTCGTGGTCACCATGAACATGAGGCCATCGTGGCAGAACACAGCCGACGCGACCAGGCGGCGAGGATAAGCAGTCGAGCGAAGAGGACAAGGCTCTGACCACGCAGATCCTGACCGACAACCTCGAGAAGTGCGCGGCCTGACCCGCCAGGTCGCCTGACGAGGGATGACGGATGCCGCGGCCCTCGTCATCCTTCGTCATCTCAGCCTCGGAATTCACTCGCCCTCATAGCGTTGGGCGTTATAGCGCGCACACGGCGCGCACCGATTCTGGAGTCCCCAATCCAATGAGCACCACCGCCCGCCCCACGAAGGCGCCTGACACCCGCGGTCCCGTCCGGAAGCTGCTGACCTCGTTCGGCTTCCAGATCCTCGCGGCCCTCGTCCTCGGCATCGCCGCCGGCCTGATCGCCCGCCAGCTGGGCGCCACCGCCGACAGCCCGAACGGCCTCTCGGCCACCCTCGACACGATCGGCAGCTCGTACGTGACACTGCTGCGCGCCGCCGTCGTGCCGCTGATCTTCACCGCGATCGTCGCCAGCATCTCGAATCTGCGCCGAGTGCAGAACGCCGCGCGCCTCGCGGGCCAGACCCTGCTGTGGTTCGCGATCACCGCATTCATCGCCGTGATCGTCGGAATCACGCTCGGCCTGGTCATCCAGCCGGGAAACCGCGCCGGTGAGGGCCTCGAGCCCGGCGACCCGTACACGGTCGGCACGTGGTGGAACTTCCTGCTGGGTCTGATCCCGCAGAACTTCCTCGGGCTCAGCGTCAGCACGAACCCGGGAGCCACCGACGGCACGTTCTCGTCGAGCGTGAACTTCAACATCCTGCAGGTCATCGTGATCGCGGTCGCCGTCGGCATCGCCGCTCTCAAGGCCGGCAAGAAGGCCGAGCCGTTCCTCGCGTTCACCGAGTCGCTTCTGAAGGTCATCCAGCGCGTGCTGTGGTGGATCATCCGCATCGCCCCCCTCGGCACCTTCGGCCTCATCGGCGCCGCGGTGGTCAAATACGGCTGGGAGAAGCTGGCGTCGCTCGGCTGGTTCGCGATCGCCGTCTACGTCGGCCTGGCTCTCGTGCTCTTCGTCGTCTACCCGATCCTGGTGAAGACGCACGGACTCTCGATCAAGCAGTATTTCTCGGGCGTCTGGCCCGCCGTGCAGCTGGCGTTCGTCAGCCGCTCGTCGATCGGCACCCTGCCCCTCACCGAGCGCGTGACCGAGCGCAACCTCGGCGTGCCCCGCTCGTACGCCTCGTTCGCCGTGCCGTTCGGTGCGACCACGAAGATGGACGGCTGCGCCGCGATCTACCCCGCCATCGCCGCGATCTTCGTCGCACAGTTCTTCGGCATCGAACTGAACCTCGTGCAGTACCTGCTGATCGTGCTCGTCTCGGTCGTCGGCTCCGCCGCCACCGCCGGCACCACCGGAGCGACCGTCATGCTCACGCTGACGCTGTCGACGCTGGGCCTGCCGCTCGAGGGCGTCGGACTGCTGCTCGCCATCGACCCGATCCTCGACATGGGCCGCACCGCGGTCAACGTCGCGGGCCAGGCGCTCGTGCCGACCATCGTCGCGAAGCGCGAGGGCATCCTCGACGAGGAGCTCTACAACGCACCGCGCGAGGGCCTGCCGTTCGCCGACGACTCGGCCGACGACGAGGCACCCGAGGCGGATGCCGCAGCATCCGAGAAGGAGCCGGCCGGCACCCGCTGACCCTTCGCCGCACCGACCGAGCGCCTCGCCCCACTCAGGGGCGGGGCGCTCGTCTGTCTCCCGCTACGCGCGACCCTGCAGACGCGTGGCGGCGCGGGTGTCGAGGGCGAGCTCCTCAGCATCCATCGCGGCCATCAGCTCGCGCATGACCTCCTCGTCGAGGTTGCCGGCGTCTCGCTCTGCGAGGAGGATGTCACGGCGCACCTGCAGCCACCCGCGGGTGAGCGCTGCGAGGTCTTCGTACGAGGGGCGGGTCACCGCCTCCTCGACCTCCTGCGCCTCGTCTGCGGCCTTCTCGACCCTGGTCATGCGCTTGGTGAAGGCATCGAAGACGCCGATGTCGACGCTGCCGTACTTGTCGACCCACTCGTCGCGCTTCTCGGCGAGGAAGGCCTTGCCCGCCTCGCGGCTCTTCGCCTTGACGTCGGCGATCGCGCGCTCGTCCTCTTCGTCATCGACGTCGCTGGCGATGCCGAGACTGCGGATCAGCAGCGGCAGGGTCAGGCCCTGCAGCAGCAGCGTGCCGAGGGTCACGACGTAGGCGACGACGACGATCGCGTGCGACGGCTCGGTGTCGAGAGCAGCGAGATCGGCTGCGGCGAGCGCGGTCGCCAGCGTCACCACACCGCGCATGCCCGCCCACGAGATGACGGCGTTGTCCTTCCAGGTCAGCTGCAGCCCCGCCATGCGGTCGCGCACGATCTTGGAGCGCAGCTCTTCTGCGCTGTACTGCTTCCAGCGTTTCGAGTCGCGGCGGCGCTCGTCGAAGGCTCCGGATTCGACCGTTCGATCCCAGCGTTCCAACCGTTTGCGGTCTTGGAAGTTCGCCCAGAGATTCGTCGGGTACACGTAGAGCGGCCGCACGAACAAGACGACGAGCAGCACGACACCCGACAGCATCAGGATGCGACCGACCTCCTCGCCCCCGAGGTCGCTGAGCACGCGCGGGAACTGCAGGCCGATGTAGGCGAACACGAAGCTCTCGAGCAGCAGGTCGGCCGAGAGCCAGAGGGGCGCCTCCTGCTGACGGGTCGTGTAGTCGGTGCGAGGCGAGTTGTATCCGACATACAGTCCCATCGCGACGACCGCGAGCACGCCCGAGCCGAGCAGGTGCTCGGCGATCGCATATGCGCCGAACGGTGCGAGCAGCCCGAAGGTGCCGATCACGACCGGGTCGCTGATGCGCATGCGCAGCTGGTGCAGCACGATGCCGAAGACGAGTCCGACCGCGACGCCGACGCCGACCGCGAGCAGGAACTGCCAGATGCCGTCCCAGACGGTCAGGGTCGCCCCCGCGATGATCGCCGCGCACACGCGATAGAGGGTCAGCGAGGTCGCATCGTTGATCAGGCTCTCCCCCGACAGCACCGTCATGATGCGGCGCGGAAGCCCGAGCTTGCGGCCGATGGCCGCGGCCGAGACCGCATCGGGCGGTGCCACGATGGCACCGAGCAGCAGCGCGCCCGGCAGGGTCAGCGACGGCAGGATCCACCACGCCACCAGTCCCACGGCGACAGCCGTGAGCAGCACGAGGGTGACGCCGAGGCGCCGGATCTGCGGCAGGCTGCGCTTGAAACCCACGAACGACACGTCGAGCGCCGCCGAATACAGCAGCGGCGGCAGCACGAGGTTCAGCAGCAGGTGCCCGTCGATCTCGACCTCGGGAACGAACGGCAGGAAGGATGCCGCGAGCGCGACCACCGTGACGAGCAGCGGAGCCGGCCATCCGCGCCATCGGGCGATCGCCGCCACGACCACAGCACCGACGAGCACGTAGAAGATCTCGGCATCCATGCCCCTAAAGTACTGCCCTGCCGCGCCGCCGCCGGGCGGTTCCGACGGGATCGGGCGGTTCCGACGGGGTCAGGGACGATCGTCCCTGAGTTCGTCGCGGAGTCCGGCGTTCTCGTCCTCCAGATCGAGGACTCGTCGGATGCCGACGATGTTGATGCCCTCGACACGCAGGCCCGTCACCCGACGGATGCGGGCGAGATCGTCGTCGCTGTATCGGCGCGTGCCTCCGTCGCTGCGCGCAGGCGTGACCAGGCCCTTCGCCTCGAAGAGCCGCAGACTCGCTTCGGGGACGCCGCTGAGCTGGGCGGCGACGGCGATGCCGTACACCGGCATGCTCGGATCACGCTCATCCATCGGCAGCTCCTTCTCGTGGCACTTGCATTCTATTCGATGTTGTTCTATAACAAATCTATAGCAACAGATGCAGATAATCTGCATCCACAACGCCCACCCGGGCCACACGAAAGGAGACACTCATGGCCATGTCCTTCGATCCGTTCAGTCAGCTCGACCGCTTCGCTGCGAGCGTGCTGGACTCCGTCCGCGCACCGCGTCTCATGCCGGTGGACCTCTACCGCGACGGCGACAAGTACGTCCTGCACGCCGATCTTCCCGGCATCGATCCGGGGTCCATCGACGTCGACCTCGACGGCGGCCAGCTCACGATCCGCGCGCAGCGCACGGCCGACGGCCGCGAAGGCGTCCGCTGGCTCGCCCGCGAACGCGGAGCAGGCTCGTTCCTCCGTCAGTTCTCGCTCGGCGACGGAGTGGACCTCGACGCGATCAGCGCCTCGTACGAGAGCGGCGTGCTCTCGGTGATCATCCCCGTCAGCGAGAGGGCGAAGCCGCGCAAGATCGAGGTCGAGTCGAGCGACAGCCGACAGTCGATCGCTGCCTGACAGCACGGGGGCCGGGGCGCACCCGCCCCCCGCTTCCTCCTCTGGAAAGGACGACCCATGCACGACTCCGCTGCACTCGACCGCTTCCTGCGCGGGATGGAGTACCCGGCGACGCGCGACGACCTGTTGCGCGAAGCAGCCCGCGACGGTCTCGACTCCGACGATCGAGCGGTGCTCGCTCGGCTTCCCGAGCAGAGCTTCAGCGCGGCCTGGCACATCCGCTACCACCTCGCGCGCCACGCTCTGGCCGAGGAGTTCTCACCGTCGGCATCCTCCGCCCTCGCCGCAGCGTGACGACCCACCGGCGACGATGGGGCGGGCGGGAATTCCCCGCCCGCCCCCGCCGTTGCATTCGGGGATGACTTCCACCGCGCTCTCCGTCCTCGACCTCGTCCCCGTTCGCACCGGCCAGACCAGTGCCGAGGCGATCTCCTCCTCCCTCGATCTCGCCGCGACCGCCGACCGCCTCGGCTATCGCCGCTACTGGTTCGCCGAGCACCACAACATGCCGGCCGTGGCGTCCACCACTCCCCCGGTGCTGATCGCCGCCGCCGCGATGCGCACGACGAAGATCCGTCTGGGATCCGGCGGCGTCATGCTGCCCAACCACGCCCCGCTCATCGTCGCCGAGCAGTTCGCCGCGCTCGAGGCGATCGCGCCAGGACGCATCGACCTCGGCCTCGGCCGCGCTCCCGGCAGCGACCCGGTCATCACCCAGCTGCTGCGCGGATCGGGCACGACGAGCGACGTCGAGCAGTTCCCCCGCAACGTGCAGGACATCGCTGCGCTCCTCTCGAGCGACGGCGCCACCGTGCGCTTCACGTCGGGTGGCGAGTACACGGTGCACGCGACGCCCGCCGCCGGCGGAAGCCCCGAGGTCTGGCTGCTCGGGTCGAGCGACTACTCGGCGCAGCTCGCCGCATCGCACGGGCTGCCCTATGTCTTCGCGAACCACTTCTCGGGCCAGGGTCTCGAACGAGCACTCGACCTCTACCGCACCGGCTACCAGCCGAGCGAAGAGCACCCCGAGCCCCGCACGTTCCTCACGGTCAACGTCGTCGCCTCGCCGACGCAGGAGGAGGCCGAGGCCCGTGCCCTGCCGCAGCTGCGCATGATGTCGCGCCTGCGGCTGAACAAGCCGCTCATCGCGCTCGAGACCGTCGAAGAGGCGCTCGCCGCCGAGTCGGATCCCGCGACCGACCAGGTCGTCGAAGCAGCCCGCTCGCGGTGGTTCGTCGGCACGGGAGAGTCCGTCGCCGAAGAGGTGCGTGCGTTCGCGACGAAGTACGGCGTCGACGAGGTCATGCTCTCGCCCGTCGCCGGAGCCTACGAGTCCGAGCCGCGCGACGCCGCCGCCGGCCGCGCGCAGACGCTCGAGCTCATCGCCGCCGCTCTCTAGTCGCGGTCCCCGCGCGTCCCGCCCGCGGGCGTGGATGGTCAAAAGCGCACGCCTGAGGGCCGCGTGGGATGCGTTTTTGACCACGCTCCTCCGCTCCGATGCGCTTTCGACCATCCATCGGCGTACGGGCGACGTCGCTGACGCGACGACGGCCTGAATCACTCCTCCACCACGGCGGCGGGGAGACCGACTTATGCACAGCTCCCGGCCCGCAACGCGCAGCTCTCCGAATGGCGCTCCCCGGACGCGGATGCTGGGGAGATGCGTCGTCGATCTGTGCTGCCGCCCACACTCGGAGCCACCTTCACCGTTCGAGCGGCAGCGGCAGCGGGGGTGGGACGCGGCCGTGCGGCAGCCGCCGACCTGCACCGCCCCTTCCACGGTGTGCGATCGCTCACGCCTCAGACGACACCTCTGCACAGAGTGTTCGCGCTCGCCTCGCGACTGAGACCGGGACAGCTGATCGGGGGCGCGACCGCGATGCGCGTGTGGGGCTATCCCGTTCCGGGCTCGTGGAAGGTCACCGACGACATCGACGTCGTCGTGGCGACGGATGCCGTCCGGCCGCGCACGCGGGGTGTGAGGAGTCGAAGGCTCGCAACCGGCAGAGCACAGCTGTGGTGGATCGGCCGCGTCCCCGTCGTCGACCCTCTGGCCGCCCTCTTCCTCTGCGTCGCGTCGTTCACCGACGACGAGCTCGTGGTGGCCCTCGACGCTCTCGTCACGACCGCAGACAACTACCCGGGGCTGCGCGCCGACCGCCCCCTGCACACGGTCGAGGAGATCGATCAACGCCTGCGCCACTGGGGGCGCTTCGCCGGGTGCGCGCGTGCGAGCTGCGCTGCCCGCGGTGCGGGCGTCCGTCGAGTCCCCGAAGGAGACCGAGACGCGTCTGCTGCTCGTCGCGGCAGGCCTTCCCGAGCCCGTGGTCCAGCACGAGATCCGTCGCGACGGCGTGATCATCGCGAGAAGCGACCTCGCGTATCCCGAGCTCCGAATCGCCGTCGAATACGAGGGCGACGGACACCGAACCGACCGCGACCAGTGGCGCCGTGACATTCAGCGGCAGCGAGAACTCGAGGACATCGGCTGGATCGTCATCCGAGTGACGCAACTAGACCTCGACGACGGAGGACGGATGCTGCTCGACCGCATCCGCCGTGCGATCGCGTCGCGCTCCTGACACACCCCCCTGCCCCTGCGCCCGCGCCTGCGCCCGCGCCTGCGCCTGCCCACCGCTCTCCCTACGTGCGCACGACCGCCCGCACGACCGACGCGCTGAGTGGTCAATAACGCATCCCCACCGGCCCGTAGCCGTGCCTTTTCGACCACCCACCGACTGAACGCTGCGCTTTTGACCACGCGCCGCCGCACCGGCACCCGCGCACCCTCCGACAGGGGCTGGTATTCCGGTGCGCCGGGGCGTACCCTCACCAGCAACGGAAGGGGTTCGATGATGAGCACGACCAAGACTCTGGCCCTCTGGGTGGCGTACGGCACGAACGGCGTCGTCGGCAGCATCCGACACGATGACGGGGGATACACCGTCGTCATGGCCGGAGCGGATGCCGCGACGGGCACGTATCCGACCCTGGAATCGGCCAAGGGTGCGCTGCATTCGCACATGCTGCCGGGCAGCGGCTGGCCGATGTTCCGCGAGCACTGACTCGAGAGCGCTGACACGAGAACGGGGAAACAAGGGGAAGAGGGGCGACGCGGTCGCGGGGACACCCCCGCGACCGTCGTACGCTGACTGCATGCACCACGCCACCTCCCTCGCTCCTCGTGCCATGCTGACGGTCGAGGAGCAGCAGGCGAAGGTGTCGGCCGCCGCCCGGCCGCTCCGCGCAGAGGCGGTGCCGATCGCGCTGGCAGCCGGTCGCACCCTCGCGGACGACGTGCGCGCCCGGGTCGATGTGCCGCTGTTCGACAACTCCGCGATGGACGGATACGCCGTCATCTTCGCCGACGTCGAGGCAGCGACGGCCGAGCACCCTGCCGAACTACGCGTCATCGCCGACCTGCCGGCGGGGTCGTCCGAGGAGCCCGAGCTGCGTCCAGGGCTGGCCGCTCGGATCATGACCGGCGCTCCCGTGCCGCGTACGGCGACCGTCGTCGTGCCCTTCGAGCACACCCGTGACGGGCTGCAGGCCTGGGATGCCCCGGCCATCGTGACCACGGCTCCTGCCCGCGAGGGCGCTCACATCCGCCGCCGTGCAGAGGAACTGCGCGCCGGCGAGGTCGTCGCGCCGGCGGGCACCGTGCTCGGGCCGCTGCAGCTGACGGCCATCGCGGCCACGGGCATCGACACCGTGCAGGTGCGTCGTCGCCCCCGGGTCGCCGTGATCTCGACGGGCACCGAGCTCGCCGCCCCCGGGGCAGACCTCGACCGAGGGCAGATCCCCGAGTCGAACTCGGTGCTGCTCGCGTCGATGTGCGCCGAGGCGGGCGCCGACGTCATCTCGGTCGACACGGTGACCGACGAAGATGCCGCCTTCACAGCCCTCGTCGACCGTGCGCTGCACGCCGGCCGCGTCGATGTCGTGGTCACCTCGGGCGGCGTCAGCGCCGGCGCCCACGAGGTCGTCAAGAACGTGCTGCGCGATCGCATCGAGTTCGTCGCGGTCGCCATGCAGCCCGGCAGACCGCAGGCCTTCGGACGAATAGACGACGCGCTGATCTTCGGCCTGCCTGGCAACCCCGCCAGCGTCGCCGCCTCGTTCGAGGCGTTCGTGCGCCCGGCACTGCTCGCTCTCCAGGGGCGTGAGCCGCTGCAGCGCCCGATGATCCGTCTCACGACCACCGCCGGGTGGCGCAGCCCGGCAGGACGACAGCAGTATGTGCCGGTGACTCTCGACCGATCCGACCCCGCCGCCTGGGCGGTGCACCCGGCAGCCGCCGACGGGTCGTCCGGCGCGCACCTCGCCGCAGGACTCGCCAGAGCGGATGCCTACGCCGTCGTGCCCGCCGAGGTATCGGCGGTGGCCGCCGGCGACCTCGTCGACGTGATGCTGCTCTCGTGACCGCAGCAAGCGCCGCCGACGCGAGCGCCGCCGACACGAGCGGCGCAACCGCGGCGATCGTCCTTGCGGGCGGGCGGGCGTCTCGGCTCGACGGTGCCGCCAAGCCGCTGCTCGACGTGGGCGGTCGCACGCTGCTCGATCGGGCGGTCGCGGCCGTCGCAGGCTGCGACCCGATCATCGTCGTCGGCCCGCCCGCGCCCGTGCAGGGCGAGGTCGTCTGGACTCGCGAGACCCCCGAGTTCGGCGGCCCGGTCGCCGGCGTCGCGGCCGGACTCGCACGCACCGAGAGCGCTGACGTGTTCGTGCTGGCGGCCGACCTGCCGAACGCCGAAGAGGCGGTCGCGCTGCTGCGTCGGCATCCGCCCCTCGCCGGCGGCGAAGACGGCGTCTGCCTGACCGACGACTCCGGGCGGATGCAGTGGCTGATCGGGCTCTATCGCACCGACGCGCTGCGCCGAGCTGTCGCCACCCTCCCCGACGGCGGCCGAGACGCATCCATCCGTTCACTGCTCGCGGGCCTCACCATCAGCGCTCTGCCGGCGGGAGCCCTGGCGGCCGACGTCGACACGTGGGACGATCTCGAACGAGCCCGCGCCACCGTGCAGGCACCCACCCGCAACGGCACAGACGCCGACCACGACAACGGCACAGACGCCCTGCGTGGCAGCGCACCGAACCAGGAGACGACATGACCGACCAGCCGCAGCATCTTCCGGTCGAGGCCCTCGACGACTGGACCTCCGCCGCCTGCGCCGCCCTCGGGATCGACCGGGCGTCCGTCGACATCGGGCTGCTCCTCGATCTCGCCCGCGACGTCGCGCACGGCGTCGCGCGCCCCGCCGCCCCGCTCAGTGCCTACCTCGCCGGCCTCGCCGCAGGTCGCGCGGGCGGCGGCCGCGAGGACACGGCCGCGGCGGTCGCAGCGATCACCGCGCTGGCGGCATCCTGGCGCGCCGACGACCACGATTCCTGAAGTTCTCTCATCGCCGCCCTCCCCGATGTGATCGAGAAGTAATCACACCGAAACGGCATGCGCGCGGCCCTGCAACATCCGCCGCCTACGTTCAGAGCATTCACCCTCTCGAACGCCAGGAGCCGCGATGTCACAGACCACCGGAACACGCAGCGTCGATGCCCCCGCCGTCACGCTCACCCATCGACCCGGTCGCTGGATCGACGGGTGGAACCCCGAGGATCCGACGTTCTGGGCCGCCGAGGGCAAGGCGATCGCCCGCCGCAACCTGGGCTGGTCGATCTTCGCCGAGTTCCTGGGGTTCATCATCTGGCAGCTCTGGAGCATCGTCGTCGTGCTGCTCCCGGCCGCCGGCTTCACGCTCAGCACCACCGAGTCGTTCTGGCTGATCTCGCTGCCGAGCCTCGTCGGCGCGACCCTGCGATTCCCTTACACGTTCCTCGTCGCCCGCTTCGGCGGACGCAACTGGACGATGGTCTCGGCCCTCCTGCTGCTGATCCCGGCTGTGCTGCTCGGCATCGTCGTGCAAGACCCCGAGACCCCGTTCGGCGTGCTGCTCGCCGTGGCCGCCCTCGCCGGCTTCGGCGGCGGCAACTTCGCCAGCTCGATGGCGAACATCACCTACTTCTTCCCGCAGAAGGAGAAAGGCTGGGCGCTCGGCCTCAACGCCGCCGGCGGCAACCTCGGCACGTCCGTGGCGCAGCTCGCGGTGCCGATCGTCGTCTCGATGACCGCCGCCTTCACGTTCAACCTCTCGCTCGCCGGGTGGATGTGGGTGCCGCTGATCCTCGTAGCCGTCTGGGGCGCCTGGCGCCACATGGACAACCTCTCGTCCGCCAAGGCCGACTTCGCCGGAGCCGCCGCCGCCCTGCGCGAACCGCACCTGTGGGTGCTCTCGCTGCTCTACATCGGCACGTTCGGATCGTTCATCGGCTTCGCCAGCGTCTTCCCGAAGCTCATCGCCGACACCTTCCCCGAGTTCTCGACCTTCCAGATCGGCAGCGCCTCGATCACACTGGCGTTCCTCGGCGCGCTGGTCGGTTCGCTCGCCCGCCCTTACGGCGGAAAGCTCGCCGACCGCTTCGGCGGTGCGCCGATGACGATCGCCGCCTTCTCGCTCATGATCGTCGGGGCCCTTTCGCTGCTCGTCACCCTCGAAGCGGACAGCTTCGCGCTCTTCCTCGGATGCTTCCTGCTGCTGTTCGTCGCCGCGGGGGTCGGCAACGGCGCGACCTACCGGATGATCCCCAACGTCTTCGCCGCGCGAGGAGCCGCGACCGCGGGTGATGCACTCGCGGTCAGCACCCAGCGCAAGGGTGCGGCCGCCCTGGGCCTGATCTCGGCGATCGGCGCCTATGGCGGATTCGTGATCCCCCAGGTGCTCGCCGCGGCGAAGAGCGGCACAGGGTCGTACGCACCGGCGTTCGGCGGTTTCGTCGCCGGCTACGTCGCGCTGCTCCTGATCACGATCTTCGTCTACCTGATCCCCCGGGCCTCCCTCGCCGGACACCGGATCTGATCATGACCGAGCGCATCGTCGTCATCGGCGCGGGGCCCGTCGGCATCCGCTTCGCCGAGGAGCTCCTGCCCCTCGTCTCCGAGGGCCGGGCGACGGTGACCGTGCTGGGTGCGGAGACGGCGAACCCCTACAACAGGGTCCTCCTCGCGGAGCTCGCGGTCGGCGAGGCCTCGGCCGACGAACTCACCCTGGCCACCGCAGCGGGCCTTCCGGGGATCGATCTGCGTCTCGGAGCGCGAGCGGTGCGCATCGACCGCGGGGCGCAGCTCGTCGAGCTCGCCGACGGCTCGGACGTCGGCTATGACCGGCTGGTGCTCGCGACCGGCGCGCGATCGATCGTCCCGACACTCGACGGACTCGACACGCTGGGGCCGGACGGCACGGGCCTCGACACCCGCCTCACCGCGGGCGTCTGCGTGCTGCGCGACCTGGCGGATGCCGAGCAGGTGCGGGCCGTGGTCGAGCGCGGCGGCCGGGTGGTGGTGCTCGGGGCCGGCGTGCTCGGAATCGAGCTCGCGATGCTGCTCGCCGATGCGGGTGCCGTGCCCTCGGTCGCCCACTTCGGCCCGATGCCGATGCCGCGTCAGCTCGACCGCGGATCGGCGAGCATCCTCTCGACCGCCCTCGCCTCCGCCGGCGTCACGCTCGTGCCGCACACGCGCGCCGAGGGCGTCATCGGCGTCGAGGGCGACGACGGCATCCGCCGGTTCCGCGCGCTGGCCAGCTCCGACGGCAAGCGCATCGAAGGCGACCTGCTCGTGCTGTCGTGCGGGGTGAGGGCGCGCACCGAGCTCGCCGAGGCGGCAGGACTGCGCATCGGCAACGGCGTGCTCGTCGACAGCTCGCTGCGATCGTGGTCGGATCCCCGCATCCATGCGATCGGCGACTGCGCCCACCTCGCCGACCCCGCCGAGCACCTGCACGAGCGCCAGGTGCCCGGCGGACCGCACGGCCTCATCGGCCCAGGGTGGCGGCAGGCGAGCTGGCTGGCCGCGACCATCGCTGCCGAGCTGGACGGCATCGGCGACGCGGCCGAGTTCACGGACGAGCATCCGGGGGTCGTCGTGCTGAAGGGCGAGCTGGTCGACATCGCCTCGGCCGGCGACGTCTCGGCCGACCCGTTCGCGCCGGTCCCTGTGGGCGAGGATGCGCCGGGCATCGCGGTGTGGGCCGACCCCGAGCACGGCACCTACGTCAAGATGGCGACGCGCGACGGCATCCTCACCGGTTTCGTGGCGGTCGGGATGCCGCGGGCCGCCGCGGAGCTGAGCGTGCTGTATCTGCGCGGCGGCGAGCTGCCCGCAGACCGATCGCTGCTGCTGCGCCTCGACGATCCCGATGCCGACGTGGTGGCGCCTGCCGGTCGTGACGCGACGCTCTGCATCTGCAACGCCGTCACCGTCGGGCAGATCGAGGATGCGATCGATGACGGCTGCAGCTCGGTCGCCGCGATCGGGGACTGCACGCGCGCCGGCACCGGATGCGGCGGATGCCGAGCCAGGATCACCGAACTGCTGCACGACCGCGCGGAGGCCGTCGCATGACCGACACCCACTGCCCCTACTGCGCGCTGCAGTGCGCGATGACGCTGACTCCCACCGCGGGAGAAGCCCTGCCGGTGACCGTCACGGGCCGCGACTTCCCGACCAACCGCGGCGGTCTGTGCAAGAAGGGATGGACGTCGGCGGAGCTGCTCGCCGACACCGGGCGCCTCACCACTCCCCTGGTGCGGGGCGACGACGGCGAGCTGCATCCGGCGGAGTGGGACTCCACCCTCGACCTGATCGCCGCTCAGCTGGAGGGGATCGCCGCGGAGGACGGCCACGATGCGATCGGCGTCTTCGGCGGCGGCGGCCTCACGAACGAGAAGGCCTACCAGCTCGGCAAGTTCGCCCGCATCGCGCTGCGCACCTCGCGCATCGACTACAACGGCCGCTTCTGCATGTCGTCCGCCGCGGCCGCCGCCAACCGCGCCTTCGGGATCGACCGGGGTCTCCCCTTCCCGCTGACCGACCTCGACACCGCCGAGACGGTTCTCCTGCTCGGCTCGAACGTCGGCGACACCATGCCCCCGTTCGTGTCGCACCTGCAGGGCGCCAGGGCACGCGGTGGCCTCATCGTCGTCGATCCTCGCCGCAGCTCGACGGCCCGGCTGTGCGCCGACGGGGCCGGCATCCATCTGCAGCCGGTGCCGGGCACCGACCTCGCTCTGCTGCTGGCACTGACCCACGTCGTGATCGCCGAAGAGCTGTACGACTCGGGCTACGTGCGGCAGCGCACCTCGGGCATCGATGCGCTCCGGCAGTCGGTGTCGGCGTGGTGGCCCGAGCGCGCCGAGACCGTCACCGGGGTGCCCGCGCGCAGCATCCGGGATCTCGCCCGCCGGCTGGCCGAACCCGGCTCGACGTACATCCTCACCGGCCGCGGGGTCGAGCAACACGTCGACGGCACCGACACCGCGACCGCTGCCATCAACCTGGCGCTGCTGCTCGGACTGCCGGGCACTCCGGGGTGCGGCTACGGCACCCTCACCGGGCAGGGCAACGGGCAGGGCGGACGCGAGCACGGGCAGAAGGCCGACCAGCTGCCCGGGTATCAGTCGATCACGGACCCGGTGGCGCGCGCATCCGTCGCGGCGGTGTGGGGTGTCGCCCCCGACGATCTCCCCGGCGCCGGTGTGCCGGCCGTCGAGCTGCTGCAGACCGCCGGCCTGCCAGGCGGCGTGCGCGCCCTGCTCGTGCACGGCTCCAACGTCTTCGTGTCTGCACCCGACGTCTCGACGGTGCGAGAGGCCCTCGGCCGGCTCGACCTGCTCGTCGTCGCCGACTTCTTCCTCTCCGAGACCGCGAAGGCCGCCGACATCGTGCTGCCCGTGCTGCAGTGGGCCGAGGAGGAGGGCACCATGACCAACCTCGAGGGCCGGGTGCTGCGTCGCCGACGGGCCGTCGACGCCCCTGCCGGAGCCCGCAGCGAGCTGTGGATCATGGCCGAGCTCGCCCGCCGCCTCGACGCCCCCGGCGTCTGGAGCCTCGACCCCTCAGAAGTGTTCGACGAGCTCGCCCGCGCCTCGGCCGGCGGCCGCGCCGACTACTCGGGGCTGAGTCACGCCCTGCTCGACCTGGGCATCGAGGCGCACTGGCCGTTCCCGATCGGCAGCCTCGGCACGCCCCGTCTGTTCGCCGACCGGTTCGCGCACGCCGACGGGCGCGCGAAGCTCGTGGCGGTGCGGGCGCGGGCGCAGCAGACGCCGAGCGCCGACCGGCTCACACTGATCACCGGGCGACTGCTCGAGCAGTATCAGAGCGGTACGCAGACCCGCCGCGTCTCCGAACTCACCGAGAAGCGGCCTTCCCTCGTCGCCCAGCTGCACCCCGCCACGGCGCGTCGCCACGGGATCGGCGAGGGCGACGGCATCCGCCTCTCGAACTCCCGCGGCACGGTGCAGGCGCGGGCCGAGCTGACGCACGACATCAGACCCGACACGGTGTTCCTGCCGTTCCACTACCCCGACGGCGAGAGCGCGAATCTGCTCACCGACGACCGGGTCGATCCGCACTCGGCGATGCCCGAGTTCAAGCGGGCGCTCGTGCAGCTCAGCGCGGTCTGACCCGGGGTCGGTCTCAGTCCTCGGGTTCGCCCGAGAGGATGCCGCGCAGCCAGTCGCGTGCCTCGACGAAGATGTCGTCGGAGTAGCGCTCGGGGTACTGCACGATCTGCCGGTCGGCCCGCGGGTACGACCCGAGGAACACCACCCGGGGGCTGAAACGACGGATGCCGAGCAGAGCATCGGCCATGCGCTCGTGCTCGATGTGGCCGTCGGCGTCGATCACGAACCGGTAGCGGCCGAGCTCGTCGCCGATCGGACGCGACTGGATCAGTGAGAGGTTGATGCCACGGGTCGAGAACTGCTCGAGCATCTCGAGGAGCGAACCCGGGTGGTCGTTCGGCAGTTCGACGATCAGCGAGGTCTTGTCGGCGCCGGTGGGAGCCGGTGCCGTGGTGGTGCGGGTGACGAGCACGAAGCGGGTGACGGCCTGGGCGTTGTCACCGATGTCCTCGGCCAGCACGTCGACGTCGAGGTGCTTCACGACGCCGGGAGCGGCGATGGCCGCCTGCGCGGGAAGACCGCCGTCGAGCATGCCGATCGCCGACGCCACGTTGCTCGCCGCCGGGACGTGCGAGTGCGTCGGAAGGTGCTCGCCGAGCCAGCCATGGCACTGCGCATAGGCGACGGGGTGCGCGGCGATCACCTGCACATCGGCCAGCGTGGTGCCGCGCGGAGCCACGAGCACGAAGTTCACGGGCACCAGGTACTCGCCGACGATCCGCAGGCCGGGCAGCGTCGCCAGAGCATCCTGAGTGGTCGAGACGCCGCCCTCGATCGAGTTCTCGATCGCGATCATGGCGGCATCGCTTCGACCCTCGAGCACGTCGGCGAGCGCCTCGCCGACGTTGTGCACGGCACGCCAGTCCTGGCCTCGCGCTTCGGCGACCTGCTCGAGCGCCGCTTCGGTGAATGTTCCGGCGGGGCCGAGATAGCTGTAGGTGCGGCGTTCAGTCACGCGTTTCACCTTAGGGCACGGGTAGGGGCCCAGAAGATGCGCGGATGCCGAGATGGGGGCAGACTGTCTGCATGACGAGCCGTGCCGGCCTACCAGCCGAAGAATCCGATCTGATCGATGTCGACGAGCTGATCGCCGCTTACTACGATCGTGTCCCCGACCCCGGCGTCGCCGCCGAGCGGGTCGCGTTCGGGACGAGCGGTCATCGCGGGTCGTCGCTCACCAAGAGCTTCAACGAGAACCACATCCTGGCCACCACCCAGGCGATCGTCGACTACCGCGCGGCGCAGGGCATCACCGGCCCGCTGTTCCTCGGTCGTGACACTCACGCCCTGTCGCTGCCGGCCGAGCGCAGCGCCATCGAGGTGCTGGTCGCGAACGGCGTCGACGTCCGAGTCGACTCCCGCGACGCGTGGGTGCCGACCCCGGCGCTCAGCCACGCGATCCTCACCTTCAACCGCGACCTCGCACCGGATGCCGCCGGCCGCGCCGACGGCATCGTCGTCACCCCGTCGCACAACCCGCCGAGGGACGGCGGGTTCAAGTACAACCCGCCGCACGGCGGACCGGCAGACACCGACGCGACCGGCTGGATCGCCGACCGCGCCAACGAGCTGATCACCGGCGGTCTGGTCGACGTCAAGCGCGAGCGGTTCGCCGATATCGACTGGGACGCGCTTCCCGGATATGACTTCCGCGACGCCTATGTGCGCGATCTGGCCACCATCATCGACATCGACGCGATCCGCACCGCCGGGGTGCGCATCGGAGCCGACCCCCTCGGCGGAGCCTCGGTCGAATACTGGGCGCTCATCAAGGAGGTCTACGACCTCGACCTGACCGTCGTGAACCCCGAAGTCGACCCGACCTGGCGCTTCATGACGCTCGACTGGGACGAGAAGATCCGCATGGATCCGTCATCCCCGTCGGCGATGGCCTCGCTGGTCGCCAAGAAGGCCGACTACGACGTGCTCACCGGCAACGATGCGGATGCCGACCGCCACGGCATCGTCACCCCCGACGCCGGGCTGATGAACCCCAACCACTACCTCGCGGTCGCGATCGACTACCTGTTCTCGCACCGCGCCGAGTGGCCGCGCGACGCAGCGATCGGCAAGACCCTCGTGTCGTCGATGATCATCGACCGCGTCGCCGAGTCGCTCGGACGCCGCCTGCTCGAGGTGCCCGTCGGCTTCAAGTGGTTCGTGCCCGGGCTGCTCGACGGATCCGTGGCCTTCGGCGGCGAGGAGTCGGCCGGAGCATCGTTCCTCCGCAAGGACGGCACGGTGTGGTCGACCGACAAGGACGGCATCCTGCTGTGCCTGCTCGCGGCCGAGATCATCGCCGTGACGGGCAAGACCCCGTCGGAGCGGTACGCCGAGCTGGAGCAGGCCTTCGGTTCGTCGGCCTACCAGCGCGTCGACGCCCCGGCGACGCCGGCGCAGAAGGCGACGCTCGGCAAGCTGGCGCCGGATGCCGTCTCGGCGACGACCCTGGCGGGCGAGGAGATCACTTCCAAGCTGTCGCACGCACCGGGCAACGGCGCCGCGATCGGCGGACTCAAGGTGCAGACCGAGCACGCATGGTTCGCCGCGCGCCCGTCCGGCACCGAAGACGTCTACAAGCTGTACGCCGAGAGCCTGCGCGGCCCCGAGCACCTCGCCGAGGTGCAGGCCGAGGCTCGCGCCGTGGTGTCGGCCGCCCTCGGCGACTGACCCGGCGTACCGCTTCCGTCCGTCTTCTGCCCCCGCACGCCGCCCGTGCGGGGGCAGAAGTGCATCCGGGGTCAGCGCACGCCGGGGTCGCGCATGCCGGGGTCGAGAGCATCCGGGATCGGGCGCCTGGGCTCAGCGATGCGAAAGCGACCCCACCTGGCGGACGCCATGCGCAGGCCGGGTCGAAACAGCCACCCAACGCGGGTGCGGGGTCGAAGACACATCCGACGCAGCGACTTCGGATGCGTTTTCGACCACCACAGACCGTGACTGCGCGCCACCGGGGGTTGCACAGACGTGCGTGGTCGAAAAACCACCGGAAACGGCCGCCTGGGATGCATTTTCGACCACCGCAGTCGAGCGCGATCGGATGCTGCGCGGGGGCAGCCCGAAGAGCAGAGGCGGCAGCAGCGGCCGGTCAGACCGAACTGGCGAGCAGCGCGCCGGCCTCGCGCAACCAGCGCGCAGGCTCCGCGAGAGCGGCATCCGACGATCCGGCGATGTCGCTGAGAGACGCGGATGCCGCGAACAGCGACACATCGGAGTCGGCGGTGATGCGCCCGGCCGCGAGCAGCGCGACGGCCCCGGCCGATGCCGCGAGGCCCGCGATGAACGAAGGCACCTTGCCGTCGCCGGACTGACCGTCGTACGAGCCCTCGCCCGTGATGACGACGTCGGCGTCGGAGATCGCGTCCGCGAGCCCGATGAGCTCCGCCACTTCGGCGGCTCCGGGAGCGAGCGCCGCTCCCCAGACGACGAGCGCACCACCCGTGCCCCCGGCGGCTCCGGTGCCGGGCAGAGCGGCATCGAGGCCGAGCAGGTCGGCGAGTCGGGCGAGTCCGGCATCCACGTCTGAGAGCTCGGAGGCGTCGAGACCCTTCTGCGGCCCGAACACGGCTGCGGCACCCCGAGGGCCGACGAGCGGGTTGGTGACGTCGGTGAGCACGCGCACCTGAGGCGCGGTACGCAGGGCGCTCAGATCGACCGATGCGATGTCGGCGAGACCGCGCGCACCGCGGGCGACGGGCTCACCGGACGCGTCGAGGAATCGGGCACCGAGCGCGGACAGCATCCCGGTGCCGCCGTCTGTCGACGCACTCGATCCGATGCCGACCACCAGTCGCGTGACGCCGTGGTCGAGGGCGGCGGCGATCGCCTGACCGAAGCCGGTGGTGTCGGCATCCCACGGGCGCAGCTCGTCGAGAAGTTCGATGCCCGAGGTGGAGGCGAGGTCGATGACGCCGGTGCCGCCAGGAGACCCGGCGGATGGGGGCAGCAGCAGCCAGCTGGTCTCTAGCGGCACGCCAGCGGGCCCGTCGACGACGACCGGCATGCGTCGCGCCCCCGGCACGGCCGCGGCGAAGGCGGCGACGGTGCCCTCGCCGCCGTCTGCCATCGGTCGGTGCACGAACGTCGCGGAAGGATCGACCGACGCCCAGCCCTCAGCGAGGGATGCTGCCGCATCCGCCGCGGTGATCGTGCCCTTGAAGCTGTCCGGCGCCAGCACGACGCGGGTCATCAGGCGATACCGGGGGTGCTCGACCGCACGATGACCTCGAGCGGCAGCGCCGCCTGCTGCCAGTCGGCGTCGACCGTCGCTCGGAAGGCCTGGTAGCCGACCTCGCTCAGCGGCACCCGCACGGTCGTGAGCGCCGGCGTGACATCGCTCGACGACGGCACATCGTCGAAACCGCAGACGGCGATGTCGGAGCCGATCTCACGACCCGCGTCGCGGATCGCCGACATCGCACCGATCGCGACGACATCGCTCATGCCGAACACGAGAGTGCCCGGCTCGACGCCGTCGGCGAGCGCCGCCGACATCGCCTGCACACCGGATTCGCGGCGGAAGTCGCCTCGGATCAGCCGATCGATCGTGCCGCCGCCTGATTCGAAGCCGGCGCGGAATCCGGCGAGACGCTCGTCCGAGGTCAGGACCCCCTCGGCCGCACCGATCGCGATGGCCGAGCGGTAGCCGAGCGACGCCATGCGGCGGCCCAGCGCCTCTGCACCGGCGCGGTTGTCGATCTCGACGTGGCGGTTCTCTGCACTGCCGGCCCCGAAGGTGACCACCTGCCCGCCGAACCGGGCGTACTCCGCGAGCTCGCGCGAGGTGTCGGAGTCGGCCGGCTCGTTCGTGCGTGAGGCGGCGAGGATCAGGCCCTGGGGTCGCTGTCCGCGCAGCGCGCGCACGATGCGCGCCTCGCGGGCCGGGTCGCGCTCGGTGATCGCGATGGTGACGACGAGGCCGTGCTCGTCGGCTCCGCGAGCGACGCCCGCGGCGATGAGTCCGAAGTACGGGTCGGCGATGTCGGCGACGAGCAGCGCGATCACGGGCGAGCTGCCGCGGGCGGTGGCCTGAGCAGACGCGTTCGCCGTGTAGCCAAGCTCGGCCGCCGCCTGCTCGACGCGCTCACGGAAGGACTCGGCGACCTTGCGCTCGGATCCGTTCAGAACGCGGGATGCCGTGGCGAGGGAGACCCCGGCCTCTCGGGCCACGTCGTGCAGGGTCGGGGCTGCGCCTCGGGAGTGCCGCGGCTGACGCACCCGGGAAGGGCTTTCCTGCTGACTCATGCCCCGAGCATACTGTGCGATGCGGGCGGCGCCGAGGAACGGTGGGCGGCGGCAACCCGAGTCCTGACGTGCATGCCGGCCTTAGAGCGAGAGGTACGAGCGGAGCGTCGCGGCCTCGCCACGCATCATCGCCGGATCATCACCGGGCACGAATTCGAGCAGTGCGTCTCTCGGGGGCGTGGGCGCAGACTGCGCCTCTCCGAAGAACCGGGTCCAGAGGGCATCACGTGCCCGCAGCGGCAGCCGGTCGTGGTCGGGCCACCACGAGAACACGTGCGCGGCGCTCACATGGTCTGCGATCGCGCGATACTCATCGAGCACCGCGTCGACCGCGGCACCGACAGTGGGCTGCCAGTAGGTGCTGAGCGTGGGCCTCGCGACCTCCTCGAGCACTCGGAGTGTCGTCGGCGCGGTGTCGGCGAGCGTGCCCGAATGGAACTCGAGCGCGAGGGACATGCCCCGCGCGCTCGCCTCGTCGACCGCATCCTGTAGTCGGGCGATCGTCGCCGCCCAGTCCTGCGGTGCGGCTTCGTCGGATCCGATCGACCCCGCCCAGACGCGCACGCGGTCGACGCCGAGAGCCTCGGCGGTGTCGAGCACGGGAGTGACCGCCTCGTCGGCACCGGCGCGGAAGTACGAGCCGTACGAGCAGCACACCAGCCCGGCATCCGTCGTCAGCCTCGCCGCCCTCGCCGCCTGCTCGACATCCCCGGCCGGCACATGCTCGTCGGCACCCCACTCGATGACCTCGAGTCGCGCCTCCGCTGCGAGCTCGACGACGCGTTCGACGCTCAGCGACGCGAAGGTCACCGAGCAGAGTCCTGGCCGGATCGTTGTCATGGGTTCATCCTCTCAACGGTCTGCGTCGGTGTCTCGGGGGTTGCGCCCGGCGGCTCTCTTCGTGTCAGCGCGCGGCACCGCCTGCAGGATCGAGGCACGGATGCAGGACCGGAATCGTGTTCCGGCCCGACATCCGTGCCCTGGTCCTGCACGTGGCACGCCGGTTGCGCGCGAGCGGCACGCCTTCGGCGATGGGGTCCCCGACGTCAGCGCAGGTGCGGCGAGACCGCGGCACCGAAGGTCTCGGCCGTGCGCCGCACGACGTTCTCGGGAGCATCCGCCCAGATGTCGGCGTTGAAGATCTCGACCTCGATATCGCGGTCGTATCCCGTCTCGATCACGGCGCGGGTGAGCGAGCCGAAGTCGATCACGCCGTCGCCCGTGTAATGCCGCGACAGCAGCACGTCGGCGGCGAGCGGGGTCTTCCAGTCGCACACCTGATAGGTCGCGATGCGGCCCTCTCGACCGGCGCGCGCGATCTGCTCGAGCACCTGCGGATCCCACCAGATGTGGAACGTGTCGACTGCTGCGCCCACGACATCGGCGTCGAAGTCGGCGGCGATGTCGAGCGCCTGGCCGAGCGTCGAGACGACAGCGCGATCGGAGGCGTACATCGGATGCAGCGGCTCGATCGCCAGCGTCACCCCCGACGCCTTCGCATCGGAGGCGAGCACGCCGATCGCGTCGCGCACTCGTTCGCGCGCGCCGATCAGATCGCGAGAGCCGGCGGGGATGCCGCCGGCCACGAGCACGAGCACCGCGGTCGACCCGTCGGCACCTGCGGCGGCGAGCGTCGCGGTCTCCTCGATCGCGCGGCGGTTGTCGTCGAGTGCCGCGACGCGCTCGGGCCCCTCGGGAAGGGTGAAGAACCCGCCGCGGCAGTGCGTCGTGAATCGCAGCCCCGAGTCCTCGAGCATGCGGGCGGCGACGTCGAGCCCGACCTCGTTCACGGGCTCGCGCCACAGACCGATCGCCTGGACGCCGGCATCCGCCGTCACCCGCAGCGCCGTCGCGAGGTCGGCGTGCTTGATGGTCGCCTGATTGATCGACAGGCGGGGATCGACGATCATGCATCCGCCCCGTTCAGGCGCAGCATCCCGTGCCAGCGCTCGCGCGCGAGTTCGGGCTTCTCCAATGCGAGCGACGCGTTGGCCAGCTCGACGATGCGGCTGAGGTGCGGAAGGCTCCGCGCCGAGTGCAGACCGCCGACCATCTGGAACGCGGGCTGATGCCCGTTGAGCCAGGAGAGGAAGGCGACTCCGGTCTTGTAATAGAACGTCGGAGCGGCGAACACCTGGCGGCTCAGTTCTTCGGTCGGTCCGAGGATCTCGAGGTAGCGGGCAGGGGCTCCGGCATCCAGCGCCTGGATCGCTGCGGACGCCACCGGGGTGATCGCCGCGAACGCGCCGAGCAGCGCATCGGAGTGGGTGCGTTTCGTCTCGGTGCTTCGCTCCTCGCTCGACGACCGGGTGGTGTCGCCGCCGATGAGGCCGACGTAGTTGAAGTCGTCGCCCGTGAACATGCGCACGCCCTGCGGAAGCTGCTCACGCACCGAGATCTCGGACTCGGCGTTCAGCAGGCTCATCTTCACGCCCGCGACCCTGTCGGGCTGCTCCCCGATGATGTCGAGCAGCGCAGCGGATGCCGTCTGCCAGTCGTCCGCGCCGAAGTAGCCGGCGAGCTCAGGATCGAAGGCCGTTCCGAGCCAGTGCAGCACGACCGGAACCGTGGCCGACGAGAGCACTTCGCGGTAGACGCGACGGTAGTCGTCGGCGCTCTCCGCGACGCGGGCCAGGTGGCGCGAGGCCATGAGCACGGGGCCCGCGCCCTGCTCCTCGGTGAAGTGCAGCTGCTCCTTGTAGGCATCGATCACCTGGTCGAGCGTGATGTGCGACTCGGCGACGTGATCGGTGTTGACGCCGACCACGACGGAGCCACCCTCCTCGCGGGCGACCTCGGCGCTGCGTGCGATGAGCTCGCGCGTCGCCGCGGCATCCAGGCCCATGTTGCGCTGCGCGGTGTCCATGGCATCGGCGACGCCGAGTCCCCACGAATACACGTTGCGGCGGAACGCGAGCGTCGAATCCCAATCGATGTCGGCGGGCTGCCCCGGGGTGTTGTCGGCGTGCACCTTGGGCACGACATGGGCTGCGGCGTAAGCGACGCGGCTCTGCAGCGGCGAGGACGGTCGCGAGTACCCGCCGCCCTCGCGCAGCTCGGCATCCGTCACCGCGCCCGCGGCGTCGAGAAGTCGGAGAGTGCTCATGCTCAGCCCAGCGTCAGCGGCTCGAGCGCGACCTTGCGGCCCTCGGCGCTGGAGGTCAGACCGGCCTCGGCGAACTGCACGCCGCGAGCACCCGAAAGCAGGTCGAAGGGGTACTTCGTGCCCTCGACGAACGAGACCAGGTACTCCTCCCACTGCTGACGGAAGCCGTTGAGGAAGACGTCGTTCGTGGGCACCTGCTGCCAGTCGGCGTCGTAGTCATGACTGTCTTCGAGGTCGGGGTTCCACACCGGCTTCGGCGTCGCGTTGCGCGGCTGGATCTTCGCGCCGAAGAGTCCGACCACGGCGGATCCGTGGGTGCCGTCGACCTGGAACTCGACGAGCTCATCGCGGTTCACGCGCACCGTCCAGCTCGAGTTGATCTCGGCGATGATGCCGCCCTCGATCTCGAAGATGCCGTATGCGGCGTCTTCGGCGGTGGCGGTGTAGTGCTCGCCGTTCTCGTCCCAGCGGTCGGCGATGTGCACGGCGGCCTGCGCGTAGACGCTCTTGACCTCGCCGAACAGGTTCTCGAGCACGTAGTTCCAGTGCGGGAACATGTCGACGATGATGCCGCCGCCGTCTTCGGTGCGGTAGTTCCAGCTGGGTCGCTGCGCGGGCTGCCAATCGCCCTCGAACACCCAGTAGCCGAACTCGCCTCGCACCGACAGGATGCGGCCGAAGAAGCCCGAGTCGATCAGGCGCTTGAGCTTCTGCAGGCCGGGCAGGTAGAGCTTGTCGTGCACGACGCCGGTCTTGACGCCGGCCTCATCGGCGAGACGCGCGAGCTCGAGAGCCTCGTCCAGCGACTCCGCGGTGGGCTTCTCGGTGTAGATGGCCTTGCCTGCCGCGATCGCCTTGCGAAGAGCGGAGGCACGGGCCTTGGTCACGAGGAAGTCGGCGTAGATCTCCCACTTCGGGTCGGCGAGGGCCGCGTCGAGGTCGGTCGTGTAGTCCTCGATGCCGTGCTTGGCGGCGAGCTCGGCGAGCTTGGCCTCATTGCGGCCGACGAGCAGCGGCTTCACCGTGATGCGGGATCCGTCGGGCAGCTCGATGCCGCCCTCTTCACGGATCGCGAGGATCGACCGCACGAGGTGCTGCCGGTAGCCCATGCGTCCCGAGACGCCGTTCATGATGATCCCGATCTCGCGGGTTGTCGTCTGCGACATTGCTGGTCCGTTCTCTTCTTTCAGATCCCGCATCCTGTGCGGGGAAACCCCTGTGTGCGATCCGGCGCGGGTAAGCGCTTTCCGTCAGCATGCCACGCTAGAGGCTTATGTGCAAGCAGCGGGGAAAACGCTCTCCTTTACTTCTGCGAGGGGTCTCGCTGGGCGGGGCCGGGTGCAGAGGTCAATTCCACATCCGAACCGGCCTGTTCGGGTGCTTTTTTGACCCCACACCGTGCGCCAGATGCGTTTTTGACCCCAGACCGTTCGCCGGGGGCGTTTTTGACCCCACACCGTGCGCCGGGTGCGATCTCTGGCCCCACACCGCGCGCCGGGCGCGCCTCTGACCCCGCAGGGCGAGACGGACGGCTGCCCGCGTGAAGAACCGAGCGCCTCAGCGGGTGCTGGCGCGGTCGATCAGAAGAGTCGGGACGACAGCGGATGCCGCGACGCCCGGCGTGCCCTCGATCTCTGCGACGAGCAGACCCACGGCGCGCTGCGCGAGCGCCGTGAAGTCCTGGCGGATCGTCGTCAGCGGAGGCCGGTAGTTCGCGGCATCCGGCACGTCGTCGAACCCGACGACGCCGACGTCTTCGGGAACCCGCCGCCCCGCCTCGGCGAAGGCCCGCAGCAGCCCGAGCGCCATCTGGTCGTTGGCGCAGAAGACGGCGGATGCTGCGCGCAACGCCTCCCCGGCGACGAAACCGGCCTCGGCCGTCCAGTCGCCGCGGACGACGGGCGCGGGCTCGATGCCCGCGTCCGCGAGAGCCTGCCTCCACCCGCGCTCGCGTTCCGCCGCGGCGAACGACCCGGAAGGCCCGGCGAGATGGTGCACGGTCTCGTGACCGAGGCTCAACAGATGGGCGGTCGCTGCGGCGGCGCCCCCGACGTGGTCACTGTGCACGACGGCGATCTCGGCTGACGCCGGCGCATCGACCACGACCAGTCGCAGACCGGGCGGGCGTTGGGCTTCGGGAACGAGAGCGGACGCCTCGTTCAGCACGATCGCCCCGTCGACCTCCTGCTCGGCGAGCCGCTCGAAGGCGTCGGCGACGCTGTCGCCCGCCGTCACGAGGGTGAGCGCATAACCGCGTTCCGCCGCTGCCTCGGCGGTGGCCTGCAGCATCCGCGAGTTGCCGACCGTCGCGAGAGTGGTGACGACGAGCCCGATGGTCTGCGAGCGGCCGGTGCGCAGCGCCCTCGCGGCGCGATGCGGGCGATAACCGAGCTCGGCCATCGCCGTCTCGACACGTTCACGGGTGGCGGGGTCGACGCGGGGGCTGTCGTTGACGACGCGTGAGACGGTCTGACCCGAGACGCCGGCGCGAGAGGCGACCATCGCCATCGACACCCGACCCGATGCGGGGCGACTGCGACGCGGCCGGTCGCCGCTGAGCGCGAGGTCGTCGTTCATCGGCATCCTCCACCCATCACTCGGTCCGTCTCCGTCGAAGTCCGTCCACAACTCTTGGAATGTTGACGTTACCACGGCGATGTGCGTACCATGTTTACGTGAACACGCACGAATCTCCTGAGTTGCGAACCGAGACTCTCTCAGCCGGAATCATCAAACGGGCCACCACGCTCGCCGACGGCCGCGAGCTGATCTACTTCGACGACCCCGACACGACGCTCGGTGCCGAGCGCGCGGTCGACGCACGCACCCTCGATGCCCGCGGCGAGACCGCCACGATGCGCCTCGACGTGCTGACGGGCGACTGGATCACCGTCGCCGCGAACCGGCAGAACCGCGTGATGATGCCGAGCGCCGACGCCGACCCGCTCGCTCCGCAGTCACCGACCAACCCGTCTGAGGTGCCGTCGCTCTACGACGTCGCCGTGTTCGAGAACCGCTCGCCAGCGTTCGGCCCCGCCCTGGCCGAGGCCACCGGCACCGCCCCCGCAGCGAGCAACCCTCCGCGCGGACTCGACGACCTCAGCGCTCTGGGCCTCGGTCGCACCCGCACGTCGGTCGGTCGCTGCGAGGTCGTCTGCTTCAGCCCCGAGCACACCGGATCGTTCGGCACGCAGTCGGTCACGCGCGCCCGCACCGTGATCGAGGCCTGGGCCGACCGCACCGCAGCGCTCTCCCAGCTCCCGGGAATCCAGCAGATCTTCCCGTTCGAGAACCGCGGCGAGGCCATCGGGGTCACGCTCCCCCACCCCCACGGCCAGATCTACGCGTACCCCTACGTGACGCCGCGCACCACGCGGCTGCTCGACTCGATCGACCGCACCGCTCCCGACCTGTTCCAGCACATCCTCGAGTCCGAGCAGACGTCCGAGCGCGTCGTGTTCCGCGGAGAGCACTGGACGGCCTTCGTGCCCTTCGCCGCCCGCTGGCCTCTCGAGGTGCACCTGATGCCGCACCGCCACGTGCCCGATTTCGCCGAGACGACGGATGCCGAGCGCGACGAACTCGCCCCGCTGTACCTACGCCTGCTCCGTGGCGTCGACGCGCTCTACGACACCCCGACCCCGTACATCGCCGCCTGGCATCAGGCTCCCGTGAACGTCGGTCGCGACAGCGTGCGGCTGCATCTGCAGCTGACCAGCCCCCGCCGGGCCGCCGACAAGCTCAAGTTCCTCGCCGGCTCCGAGGCCGCGATGTGGGCCTGGGCCGCCGAGGTCACCCCCGAACAGGGCGCCGCCCGCATCCGCGAGGCCATCGCGAAGGCAGACGCCACCCACGCATCCGCAGACACCGCAGACACCGCAGACACCGCAGACACCGCAGACGAGGCATCCGCATGACCACCACCATCGAGGCCGCGACGGCGCTCTTCACCGACCTCACCGGCCGCGCCCCCGACGGTGTCTGGTCGGCGCCGGGACGAGTGAACCTGATCGGCGAGCACACCGACTACAACGACGGCTTCGTGCTGCCGTTCGCGATCCCGCACCGCACCTACGCGGCCGTCGGGATCCGCGACGACGGCCTCGGCCGCGTGCGCGTCGCATCGACCTTCGCCGATGCACCGGTCGAGGTCTCCCTCGACGAGCTCGACGAGCTGTTCCCCACCCCGTCTGGCACCGCCCCCGGTGTGCCCGAATGGGCCGCATACCCGCTCGGCGTCGCCTGGGCGCTCCGTCAGGCGGGTGCGGACGGCCGCGGCCTCGACATCGCGATCACCTCCGACGTCCCGGTCGGCGCGGGACTCTCGTCGTCCGCCGCGATCGAGAGCGCCACGGCATCCGCCTTGAACGACCTCTGGGCCGCCGGACTCGACCGCACCGCCCTCGCGCGCGTCGGCCGTCGAGCCGAGAACGAGGCAGTCGGCGCTCCGACCGGCATCATGGACCAGATGGCCTCGATGCTCGGCGAGCCCGACGCGGCGATCTTCCTCGACTGCCGCTCGCTCGACGCGAACCTCGTGCAGGTCGGCATCGCCGAGGCCGGCCTCGCGATCCTCGTGATGGACACGCGCGTCAAGCACGCCCACTCCACCGGCGGCTACGGCGAGCGCCGCGCCGCCTGCGAGCGCGGCGCCGCGAGCATGGGCGTGCCGAGCCTGCGCGACGTCTCGGTCGACGACCTGGCCCGCGCCGAAGAGCTCATGGACGACGTGACCTTCCGTCGAGTGCGCCACGTGGTCACCGAGAACCAGCGCGTGCTCGACACGGTGAAGGTGCTGCGCGAAGAGGGCCCCCGCTCCATCGGCGACCTGCTCGTGGCCTCCCATGCCTCGATGCGCGACGACTTCGAGATCTCGGTGCCCGAGCTCGACACGGCGGTCGAGGCCGCCCTCGCCGCCGGTGCCATCGGCGCTCGGATGACCGGCGGCGGGTTCGGCGGAGCCGCGATCGCGCTCATCGAGCAGGATGCCGTGCAGCAGGTGACGGATGCCGTGAACGCCGCGTTCGCCGCATCCGGGTTCACGGCCCCCGTGATCTTCACCGTCACCCCGTCGGCCGGAGCGCGCCGCGACGCCTGACCGGAGTCAGGGTCCGCTGATCGCGACCTGAGATACTGAACACTTCCCCACCCTGAGGAGCACAATGTCCTGGATCGTGACCGGCGGCGCCGGCTACATCGGCTCGCACGTCGTTCGCGCACTGTCGGATGCGGGGCTGACGCCCGTCATCCTCGACGACCTCTCGAGTGGCGTCGCGTCGTTCGTGCCCGAGGGCGTGGCCTTCGTGCAGGGCAGCATCCTCGACCGCGAGCTCGTCGAGAAGACCCTCCGAGACCACCACGCCGAGGGCGTCATCCACGTCGCCGGATACAAGTACGCCGGGGTGTCGGTGCAGCGTCCGCTGCACACCTACGCGCAGAACGTCGAAGGCACCCGCGTGATCCTCGAGGCGATGGAGACCGCGGGCGTCGCCAACATCGTGTTCTCGTCGTCGGCCGCCGTGTTCGGCACCCCCGATGTGGCGCTCGTCGTCGAAGACACCGCCAAGAAGCCGGCCAGCCCCTACGGCGAGTCGAAGCTGATCGGCGAATGGCTGCTGCGCGATCAGGCGATCGCGACCGCCGAGTCCGACAAGCCGCTGCGACACACGTCGCTGCGCTACTTCAACGTCGTCGGCTCCGCAGACCCGACCGTCTACGACGTGAGCCCGCACAACCTGTTCCCGATCGTGTTCGAGAAGCTCATCGCGGGAGAGACCCCGCGCATCAACGGCGACGACTACGACACCGAAGACGGCACCAACGTGCGCGACTACGTGCACGTCGGCGACATCGCGGCGGCCCACGTCGCCGCAGCCCAGCGCCTCGCCACCGGCGCGCCGATCGAAGCGGCCTACAACCTCGGTTCGGGCGACGGCCTCAGCGTGAAGCAGATCATGGATGCCGTCGCACGCGTCACCGGCATCGACTTCACCCCCGAGATCGGCCCCCGTCGCCCCGGCGACCCCGACCGCATCGTCGCGACCGGCGAGCTCGCCGCGCGCGACCTCGACTGGAAGATGCGGTACACGGTCGACGAGATGGTGCGGACGGGGTGGGAAGCGCGTCGGGCCGCGTCCTGACGTCAGAGGTCTCGGGTGCGGCCTCAGAGGTCTCGGGAGCGGCCTCAGAGGTCTCGGGTGCGGATCGGGTAGAGCCAGAAGCACAGCCACGCGAGGGCGGCGAAGACGAGCGGAACCACGGCGACCATCACGCGGATGCCGCCATCGACCGCCTCCGGCTGCGCATCGCCCAGCGACGCATCGAAGCCTGACGCCGTCAGCACGGCCGCCGCGACGACGGCCTGCAGCACGACCGAGCCGCGCACCACGAACCCGTTCACGCCGAAGTAGGCGCCCTCTCGTCGATGACCGGTGCGGGTGGCGTCCTCGTCGATGATCTGTGCGAGCACGACCTCGAGCAGCTGCAGCAGGCCGCCGACACCGACACCCACCGCGACGCCGACCAGAGCCGCGGCCGGCACGGTCGACGGCAGCAGGTAGCCGAGCATGGCGATGCCGAACACCGCGACGCTCCACAGCAGCGCCGCGCGGGGTGAGGTGCGGCGCACGACCGCGCTCCACAGCACGATCGACGGGATGGCGGTCACGAAGATCGCACCCAGCAGCAGGCTGGCCTCGCCCTCGGCGGCGCCCAGCGAATACCTCACGTAGAACGGCAGAGCGGCGAGGATCACGGCGATCGATGTCTGGATGAACAGCGAGCCGAGCACGTAGGGGACGAACGCCCGATTCGCGAACGTGTACTTCAGCTGGTCGCGCCACCGCATAGCCTCGGATGCCGCCTCCGGCACCCGGCGCTCGACCATGCCGCCGAAGAACGACCACACCAGCAGCACGAGGCAGACGGTCGAGAGCACGATCGCCATGCCCGGCCAGCCGATCGACCCGTACAGTGCAGGGGCGCCCGCGGTGCCGAGCACCATTCCGAGGATCGCGAAGATCTGGCGCGGCACGTTGCCCCGCGCCCGCTCGTCGGTCGTGCGGAAGATCTCGGGGAACAGCGCCGAGATGTTCAGCACCACCACCACGAACGCGATGTCGTACACCGCCACGACGACGAGGAACCACACGATCAGCCCGGCGGTCGGCAGCTCCGGGGGCATCCACACCAGCGCGAAGGCGACCACGAGCGGCACGATGCCGAGCCCGATCCACGGAATGCGGCGGCCCCACGGTGTGCGGATGCGGTCGGACAGCGCGCCCACGACGGGGTTCAGCACCGCGTTCAGGATGCCGTGCGCGATCATCGCCGCGGCGACCCACCCCGGTGCGACGCCGAGGTGGGTGACGTAGAAGTAGACGACAAAAGCCGAGAACGTCTGCGCCATGAGCTGCGTGGGAAACCCGGATGCGCCGAACGCGATCGCCTGCGCTCTGGTGGGAGCGCCGTCGAGTCGGCGATCGCGCAGCCGCGTCGCCATCGAGGTCATGCGCGCCGGCTCCGCTGCAGATCGCGCAGGTCGCGCCAGCCGAGTCGCACGAGTCCTTCGTCGGCGAACGCCTGCAGCACAGCGGGGTCGGAGAGCAGGCGAAGCTCGTGTCCGCGCTTGGCGGCGGCGAAGTCGACGACGGCCCGCAGCTCGTCGTCGTCGACCATCGGATGCAGGTAGATCTCGGTCACCCCGGCCGGAACAGCGCGCAGCAGGGCGATGAAGCCGTCGCGGACCTGCTCATAGGATTCGCCGGGCACCTCTTCGAACGGGTGGCTCCACAGCCGATCGATGATCTCGACCCCGAGGGCGTCGGCTGCGGCCGATGCCTCCGCGAGCTTCGCCTGCAGCGCGGGGTCGTCGTCTGTGCCCTCCATGCTGCGCGGCAGCCGGAAAGGCAGTCCGTTGCGGGCGGCGAGCTCGAAGACCGGACCGAGGAAGTCCCGCCCGGTGAGCAGACCGTAGACCGATCCCATGTGGTTGTCGAGGTGGGTCACGTCGACCCCGGCATCCAGCGCCGCCTGCAGCTGCGCGGCGATCTCGGCGGCGACGTCATCGACCGTCGCGAGCTCTTCGATGGCCAGGACGTCGGCGGGAAAGTACCCCGCTCCGTCGACGAGGGTGCTGGCGGCGCCCGTGAGCGGTCGCCAGCGGTAGTCCGTCCACTCGCTCGTGAGCACGAGGTGCACGCCGACGTCGAGGTCGGTGCGCGAGGCCGCGAATGCCATCGCCTCCGGCGCCCAGGCGCACGGCACCATCAGGGTCGTCGAGTCGACATGGCCTGCGTCCAGCAGCTGGGTGATCGCCGTGTTGGCCGCGTGGCACATGCCGAAATCGTCCGCATTGATGATCACGCCCCTGGCTCCGGGTGCGAGTCCGAGGCGATCCGCGAGGTCCGAGGTCATCTTCGGCTCCTGTCCGAGGCGGGGAGCAGTCGGGCGAAGACCGATGCCCGAAGCGCGGATGCCGCCTCGCCGACCGCGCCGACCAGGGGTGCTTCCGGACCGAACGACGAGACCACGAGTGTGAGCGGCAGCTGCGGGGCGAGTTCTTCCGCGAACTCGGCTGCTGCACGGGCGAGCGCCGGGTGCGCGGCCGTGCCGCTGAGCAGGAACGCCTCCGGGTCGAGCACGAGCGCGATGCTGCCGGCGATCAGGGTGAGCCTGCGCCCCATCTCGGCGGTCATGGCGAGCGCGGCCGCATCACCGGCCCACGCCGCGTCGAGGTGCTGGTCGATCGTCTCGTCGGGGTCGCGTCCGTGGGCGAGCGCGAGGTCGCGCACGACGGCGTCGCCGAGCACCGGAGCGCCGATCGGCAGCGGGCTCTGCGGCAGATACATGACCTCGCCGGCGACACCCGAGAATCCACGGTGCAGGGACCCGTCGATGACGATCCCGGCCCCGAGACCGTCGTCGAGGAGCAGCAGCGCGAAGCTGCTGAGGCCTGCGCCGGTGCCCTCCGAGAGCTCGGCGAGCGCCGCGAGGTTGACGTCGTTCTCGACCCGCACCGGGCATCCGAGCCGCACGGCCAGCCCGTTCTTGAACGCGCCGCCGTCGGGACCCTGGTCGTCGCGGATGCCTCCGTCGGCGGTGACGATGCCGGGAATGCCGACGACAGCGAGCAGCAGCGGCCCGTTCACCGTGCGGCGACACGCGTCGACCAGCCCGGCGATGTGCTGCACCCGGTCGCCGCGCGGCGGGAATGCGGCGTGAGTCTCTGCTCGCACTGCCCCGGCGGGGTCGACCAGGGCGACATGAGCGGCGTGGGCGTCGACGTGCACGGCTGCGGCGAACCCGAGCTGCGGATGCAGTGCGACGCGCCCCGCTGCGGGTCCGCGCGTGTCACGATCGACCCCGGCCGCGGCCACCGCTGACGATGCCTCGAGCATTCGCAGCACCTGCGTCACCGCCGTGCGCGACAGACCTGTCTCGGCGACGAGTTCCGCGCGCGTGAGCGGGCCCCGGCGCGCGAGCGTCTCGAGGATCGCGCGGCCGTTGAGCGTTCGAAGCAGGGTCTGGGGCCCCGCGAGTGGTCGTGCCAAGATGATCCCCCCGGATTCGACGTGCGCCCAGCTTGACACATCGCGTCATACGTGTCGAGGAATCAGAACCCCGATCCTCAGTCGAGCGCTGACATCACGTGCTTGACGCGCGTGTAGTCGTCGAAGCCGTACTGCGAGAGGTCCTTGCCGTAGCCGGAGTGCTTGAACCCGCCGTGCGGCATGTCGGAGACGAACGGGATGTGCGTGTTGATCCACACGCAGCCGAAGTCGAGGTCGCGTGAGAAGCGCATCGCACGGGCATGATCGGTCGTCCACACCGATGAGGCCAGTGCGTAGGGCACGTCGTTGGCCATCTCGAGCGCCCGCTCGTCGGTGTCGAATGCCTGCACGGTCAGCACCGGGCCGAAGATCTCGCCCTGCACGGCCTCGTCGTCCTGGTGCAGACCCGAGACGATCGTCGCTTCGAAGAAGTAGCCCTTCTCACCCTGACGCTCCCCGCCGGTCTCGATCTTCGCGTGCGCGGGCAGCCGGTCGACGAAGCCCTGCACCTGGGCGAGTTGGGCCGCGCTGCTGAGCGGGCCATAGAGCACACCCTCCTCGTGGGGGCCGCCCGTGCGCGCATCCGTCTTCGCCTTCTCGACCAGCGCCGCGACGAACTCGTCGTGCACCGACGAGTGCACGAGCACGCGGGTCGCGGCCGTGCAGTCCTGCCCGGCGTTGAAGAATGCTCCGGCGACGATGCCGGACGCCGCCTTGTCGAGGTTCGCATCGGGGAACACGATCGCGGGCGCCTTGCCGCCGAGCTCGAGGTGCACCCGCTTGACGTCGTTCGCCGCCGAGCGCGCGACGGCCATGCCCGCACGCACGGAGCCGGTGATCGCGACCATCTGCGGGGTCGGGTGCTCGACGAGCGCCACCCCTGTGTCGCGGTCGCCGAGCACGACGTTGAGCGTGCCGGCCGGTGTGTGCAGCGCCACGATCTCGGCGAGCAGCAGCGTGGTCAGCGGCGTCGACTCTGCGGGCTTCAGCACGACGGTGTTGCCTGCGGCGAGCGCGGGGGCGATCTTCCACACCGCCATGTTGAGTGGATAGTTCCAGGGGGTCACCTGACCGATCACGCCGATCGGCTCGCGGCGCACGAACGAGGTGTGTCCGGCGAGGTACTCCCCCGCCGCCCGCCCCTCGAGGCTGCGCGCAGCACCGGCGAAGAACCGCAGCTGGTCGATCGACTGCAGGATCTCGTCGGTCACGAGGCTCGCCCGGGGCTTGCCGGTGTCCTTCGACTCGAGGTCGGCGAACTCCTCGGCACGCGCCTGCATCTCGTCGGCGATGCGGAACAGCGCGAGCTGGCGGTCGGCCGGGGTCGTGTCGCGCCAGAGCGGGAAGGCAGCGGATGCCGCGGCGTACGCGGCATCGACGTCAGAGGCGTCCGAGACCGGCAGCTCGCCATACGTCTCCTCGGTGACGGGATCGATGAGCGGCATCCGCCCCTGTCCGTTCACGGGAACGTACTGCCCGCCGATGAAGTTCTGAAGGAGTTCTGTGGCCATGGTCGCCATGCTAGCGATCCGACTGCGAATACAGAAGAGCCTGCTGGCCTGAACGACGGAATCAGTTGCCAGAAGGCGGCGAAAATGTCAATATCGACACATGAGCGCCACAGCGAAGCAGCCCGTGCTGGATGACATCTCGAAGCGGATCGTCGAGCTGCTGCAAGAGGACGGGCGACGGCCCTACGCCGAGATCGGCCGAGAGGTGGGGCTCAGCGAGGCGGCGGCGCGCCAGCGCGTGCAGCGGATGACCGAGGCAGGCATCATCCAGATCGTCGCGGTGACCGACCCTATGCAGCTCGGCTTCAACCGCATGTCGATGATCGGCATCCGAGTGACGGGCGACCCCCGACTCATCGCCGAGGAGCTGACGAAGATCACCGAGCTCGCCTACGTCGTCGTGACTCTGGGCACCTTCGACATCCTCGTCGAGGCCGTGTGTGAGAGCGACAGCCACCTGCTCGACCTGATCGCCACCCGCATCCGCACGATCCCCGGCATCACCCACACCGAAAGTCTGCTCTACGCCGGGCTCTACAAAGACCTCTACAACTGGGGCACGCGCTGAGGCGCGGCTCCGAGAACGGGACTGATCATGGGAACCACGGTCTTCGAACGTCGCCGCCCCGCGGATGCCGTGATCGACGCCTCGCTGCGCGACACGGCTCTCAGCGTGTTCTGGCTCGACGACGTCGAGCGTGTCTCGCACCCCGCCCTGGCCGGGAGCATCACGGCCGACCTCGCGATCGTCGGCGGCGGCTACGCCGGACTCTGGACCGCCGTGCGCGCCAAGGAGCGCGACCCGCAGCGACGTGTCGTGCTGCTCGAGGCGTCGCGCATCGTGTGGGCGGCATCCGGCCGCAACGGCGGGTTCTGCGAGGCGAGCCTCACGCACGGGCATGAGAACGGCGTCACCCGCTGGCCCGACGAGATCGATCGCCTCGAAGAACTCGGCCTCGAGAACCTCGACGGCATCGAGGCGACCGTGAAGCGCTATGGCATGGACGTCGACTTCGAGCGCACCGGCCAGCTGGCCGTGGCCGTCGAGCCGCACCAGGTGGAGTGGCTGCGCGAGGAGGAGGGATTCCTCGACCGCGAGGCCGTGCAGGCCGAGGTGCACTCCGACACATTCCTCGCCGGAGCGTGGGAACGCGACGCGTGCGCGCTCGTGCATCCCGCGAAGCTCGGTCTCGAACTGGCCCGTGTCGCGATCGAGCTCGGGGTCGAGATCTACGAGCACTCGCTCGTGCGCGAGGTGATCGGCGACGGGTCGAGCGCGATCACGCTCGTGACCCGCGACGGCGGACGGGTGCGAGCGGATGCCGTGGCACTCGCCACCAACGTCTTCCCCTCGCTGCTCAAGCGCAACCGCCTGATGACCGTTCCCGTCTACGACTACGTGCTGATGACCGAGCCGCTGACCGACGAGCAGCTCGCCTCGATCGGATGGGCGAACCGTCAGGGCCTGGCCGACAGCGCCAACCAGTTCCACTACTACCGGCTCACGGCCGACAACCGCATCCTGTTCGGCGGATACGACGCGGTCTACCACTTCGGCGGCAAGGTGCGTCCCGAATACGAGGACCGTGCCGAGAGCCACCGCAAGCTCGCCTCACACTTCTTCACGACGTTCCCGCAGCTCGAGGGCCTGCGCTTCACTCACCGCTGGGCGGGGGCGATCGACTCGTCGAGCCGCTTCTGCGCGTTCTTCGGCACCGCCCGCAAGGGTCGGGTCGCGTATGCGACCGGCTTCACCGGCCTCGGCGTCGGCGCCGCCCGCTTCGCCGCCGACGTCATGCTCGACAAGCTGACCGGCGAGCCGACCGAGCGCACCGAGCTCGCGATGGTGCGCGAGAAGCCGATCCCGTTCCCGCCCGAGCCCGTCGCCTCGATCGGCGTCAACCTCGTGCGCGCCGCGATGGACCAGGCCGACCACAACGAGGGCAAGCGCAACCTGTTCCTCAAGACGCTGGACGCCGTCGGCATGGGGTTCGACTCGTGAGCGAGCTCGCATCGGGAACCGGAGTGGATGCCGCGGCGCTGCCGCTCGCGCACTCGCCGTTGCCGTCGGACGAGGTGCTGATCGGCCGGCCGACCTCCGCCACGCACCCGCTGGCGACCCTCGGCGAGGTCGAGGTCGGCATCTGGGAGATGACGCCGGGCACGGCATCCGACACCGAGGCCGACGAGGTGTTCGTCGTGCTCTCAGGTCACGCTCGCATCGAGTTCGTCGAACCGGCGCTGCCTGCGATCGAGGTCGACCCCGGGTCGGTCGTGCGACTGTCCGAGGGCCAGCGCACCGTGTGGACGGTCACCGAGACGCTCCGCAAGATCTACATCGCCTGAGGGGTGCCGGTATCGCCGCGAATGCGGGGATCGCCGTGCAGGCGGCGTCAGGCTTCCGGTGCTGAGCCGCTGCCGCCGTCCGAACCGAGGACGATACCGAGTCGGTCGGCGACAGCACGCGCCTGCTTCTCCGCGTCGTCTGCTGTGCGCTCGAGGCCGGGCAGGTCTTCCGGACGGAAGTACCAGGTCGATCGGTCTCCCGGGGAGACGTATCGTTCCTCGTCGGTGAGCTGCGCGTCGGCGCGGGCCTTTCGGAGGTCGGCGTCGGCACGGTCCCGCTCGTCGAGCACCTGCGACGCGAGCTCGATGTCCCGGGCGGTCAGGTCCGCCGGGGCCCCAGCCACCACGAGGGGATGGATCAGCACCGACGGCAAGGGCTTCGGGGTGAGGGCGGTCGGTCGCGCGCGCGAGGCGATGACTGCGGTCACCACGGCACCCAGGACGAACAGCAGCCCGACGGCGATGGCCGCGTCTCGAAACGGCAGTCGGAGCGACGCGATCACCACGCCGGCCACGACCGCGAGCAGGAGACCGCCGGCGATCGGGACGAGACACCCGATCGCATCGCTCCTGCCGCGGGCGACGCGCGCTCGCCGGTGGCTCTCGATGATCGCCGACGCGTCAGCCGCGCTGTCCGGCGGCACGAGGTGCAGCTGGTCCGGGCGCGTCCGGATCGCCGCGGCGTCGACGGCCGGCAGGCGGAAGCAATCCGGACGGTCGGAGGAGATCGGCACCGAACCATCCTCTCGTGTCGGGGCCCGCAGCGGCCCCCGACGTCGAACGTCAGAGGGCGGCGAGCAGCGTCTCGACGGCCCGGCGCACCCGGGCGGTGCGGACCTCGTCGGGGTTGAAGTCGCCCATGAAGACGTTGCCGAGCGCGGCTGAGAGCGTGCCGTCGGCGACGAGCTCGCATGTCGCCGCATCCGCCTTCGGGTACTCAGCGGCGGCGAGCTCGGCGAGGGTGGTGCGCGTGTGGCCATAGGCCTCGGTGAGCACCTCGGCGATCGGCGGGTTAGTACGCGAGAGCTCGACGAACCCGAGGACGACGGCGTTCTCGGTGTCTGATCGGGTGAACTCCTCGCCGAACAGATAGTCGAGCGCGTCGGTGAACGTCACCAGCGTCGACGGCAGGATCGTCAGGGTGCCCGTCTCGTCGGCGAACACGTGCCGGGCGGTGTCGGCGAGCAGCTGATCACGATTGCCGACGAAGTGGCGCACGTGTCCGCGCGACATCCCGGCGGCTTCCGCGATGCGGTCGAGCGACGTGCCGGCGATGCCGTGCTCCGCCACGGTCTGCAACGTGGCCTCGATGATCTGGTCGCGGCGTTCTGCGGCCACGGTCGGACGTGCCATCGGTCCCCCTCTTTCCCTGCATCAGCAGGATACATAGATGTTACAAGTTTTTAGTCTAGTCAGACTTGACTATTAACTGCGCCGGACTTACGTTGTGATTCATCGAGCACCGCGGTCTCCCCGGCGCCGAGGTCCAGAAGGAGAGTCATGACCAGCTTCATCCGCATTCCCGCGGCTCCCGAGAGCGATCTGGCACGCCCCGCCCGCGTCCGGATGCGTGACGGAGTGCTGCTCGCGGCCGACATCTATCTCCCCACTGACGACGGCGATGCGGCCGGCGACACCATCCTCATCCGCCTGCCCTACGACAAGAGCGGCAGCTACACCTACATCCCGCTGATCGCCGAATACCTGATGGCGCACGGGTACCGCGTGGTCGCGCAGGACGTGCGGGGCAAGTTCCGCTCCGAGGGCGAGGCGCTGCTCTTCGTCAACGAGGTGCGAGACGGTGAGGACACCCTCGACTGGATCGTGCAGCAGCCCTGGTCGAACGGCCGCGTGGCGATGTGGGGAGACAGCTACTACGGCTACACGCAGTGGGCGGCAGCCGCCAGCGGCCACCCCGCCCTCAAGGCGATCGCACCCCGCGTCACCGGCACCGGCCTGGGCGAGCCCGTGCATCGCGCACCCGGCGAGCGCACCTCGAACGTCGAATGGACGATCACCTACCTGTATCCGGTCAGCCACTTCCACGGCAACGACACCTACATGTGGGAGCCCGATTGGACGCGACGCGACTTCGCAGCTCAGGTCGAGGAGTTCCTCGCCGACGCGGGCGAGCGATCGATCTCGTACGACCAGTGGTACCCGCGCCCAGTGCACCTGCCCCGCTTCCCCCTCGGATCCCCCTTCGCCGCGCGCTCGGTTCCCGCGCTGCACACGATCGGCTGGTGGGACAACTGCTCGCCCCTGTCGTGGTCCGACGTCGCGGACATCACGAAGAACCCGGCGTGGGCCGCACACCACCACCTGCGCATCGAGTCGATCGATCACGAGGGCTACGAACTGCTGAGCGACCCCGCAGACCGCGTCGCAGAACGCACCGACGAGCAGATTCGCGCCCTGCTCCCCCGCACCCTCGACCCGACGCTCGAGTTCTTCGAGGTGTACGTGCGTGGCAACGGCTCCCCCGCCGACATCCCCGCCGTGCGTTGGAACCTCGCGGGCACCGAAGAAGAGCGGACGGATGCGGCGTGGCCGCCCGCCGGCATCCGCTCCGTCGCGCTGCAGGCGACCGCCGAGGGAGGACTGGCACAGGATGCCGCGGCGCAGCCGACCGAGCTGACGTGGACCCACGACCCCGATGACCTCGTGCCGTCGAGCGCCGAGGATGCGTTCTCGTTCCTGCTCGAACTCCCCGACGAGGCGCCGATCGGCGCACGCGACGACGTGCTCGTCTTCACCTCCGCTCCGGTCGCGGCCGATGTCGACCTCGCGGGCCCCGTGACCGCCACCGCGACCGTCCGCTCCGACGGCCCCGTGATGGATCTGTTCGTCCGGCTGCTCGATCTCGCACCCGACGGCACCGCACTGCGCATCGCCCGCGGGCAGCGTCAGGTCGCCGATGCCACAGAACCTGCGGCCCTCGACCTCGACCTGGGCCAGGTCGGCTACCGGCTGCGCGCCGGACACAGCCTTCGGGTGCACGTGTCGAGCAGCGACTACCCCGAGTTCGTGCCGCAGACCGGCACGGGCGCCGACCCCTGGGCCTGGGGGCCGACGGCGACCAACCTGCAGCACCTCACGATCGGTGGATCCGACGGCCTCACGATCCACCTTCCCGTCCTGGATGGAGAACTGTCATGACCACGCCTTCCCCTCAGCCCGAACCGATCCTCGAGTACGCCTTCGAGATCCGCGTCGACGTCGACACCGACATCCACCTCGGCCGCGGCCCGCACGAAGTGCTCGCCTTCACACCGATCACCGGCGGCACCGTCGACGGCCCGCTGCTGCAGGGCTCGGTCATCGCGGGCGGCGGCGACTGGTCGGTCGAGCGCGACGGCACCTTCCAGCTCGAAGCGCGCTACCTGCTGCGGGCATCGGACGGATCGGCGATCGACATCCTCAACCGCGGCTACTACCGCGAAGAGGCCGATGGCACGTCGTACTTCCGCACCGCCCCCGTGTTCCAGACCGACGCCCCGGCGCACAGCTGGTTGAGCCGGAATCAGTTCATCGGCCTCGCCCGAGACGAGGACGAGCAGATCTGCATCCGCGTCTACGTAGTCAGATGAGCCGCACCACCTGAATCACCCGCACCACCCGCTCCACCAGCACTGCCTGCACCATCTACTCCCGGCGGGGTCGACGACGCCCCCGCTGCACGCACCTGAGAGGACCCGACATGACCCGCACCACCCGACGCCGGTTCACCGTCGCCGCCGCCCTGGCGACAGCGACCGTTCTCGCCGCCACCGCCTGCGCCCCGCGCACCGGGACGAACGATTCGTCGCCCGAGGAGATCGACGCCTCTTCTCTCGTCACCTCGCTGCCGGCGGCCACCACCGCCGTCGACGAGGTCACCTGGGCTGTCGTGGAAGGCGAACCGCAGACGCTCGACCCCTCGTCATCCGCCAACATCATCATCCCGAACCTCTGCGACAGCCTGCTCACGGTCGAGCCCGGCTTCACTCTCGAAGCGGGCATCGCCGAGAAGGCCGAGTGGATTGATCCGGTGACCTTCGAGATCACGGTCAGAGACGGCGTCTCCTTCTGGGACGGCACCCCCGTCACCGCTGCGGATGTCGCCTACAGCCTCGAGCGCAACCGCACCCCCGCGTCGCAGTGGTACGCGGCGTTCGCTCTGATCTCGAGCATCGAGACCTCGAGCGACGGCACCGTCATCGTGCACTTCACCGCACCCGACACGACGTTCCGCGACGCCCTCGGCGGCGGGGGCGGCGCCGTGATGAGCAAGGCCTTCGGCGACACCGTCGGCGCGGACCTCGGCACCTCCGGCGGCGGCCTGATGTGTGCGGGCCCGTACCAGCTCGACGACTGGAAGCCCGGAACCGAGATCTCCGTCACCGCCAACCCCGACTACTGGAACGGCGCACCGCTCACCGAGCGCATCCGCTTCGTCTTCGTCACCGACGGCGCCACCCTCACCTCCGCGCTCACCGCCGGCGAGATCGACGGCGCCTTCAACGTGCCGCCGGGGTCGCGCCAGAGTTTTGAAGCAGAAGACGGCGAGGGCCGCCTGATCTCCGGGCCCTCCACGGCCTCGTACAGCTTCGGTCCGACCTCGGCCGACAGCGCGGCGGCCGACCCGCGCGTGCGCCAGGCGCTGAGCCTCGCCATCGATCGCAGCACCTACATCGACACCGTTCTGCAGGGCCTCGGCCAGGTGCAGAAGACGATCGTCCCGCCGTTCGTCTGGAGCGGCATGGAGGCGAAGGACACCTACCAGGACGCCTACGACGCGCTGCCCTCCCCCGAGGTCGATCTCGATGCGGCCAAAGACCTGATCGCCGAATCCGGCATCGACACCTCCACGCCCCTGGTGCTCGCCGTTCCTGCCGGTGCCAAGGAGTTCTCGCAGACGGCATCGATCATCCAGAGCGCGGCGAAGGACATCGGCCTCACCGTCACGATCGACGAGCGTCAGCCGGCCGACTTCGGAGCACTCTTCTACACTCCCGAGCTGCGCGACGGCATCGACTTCGTCGCCACGACCGGCTACCTCGAGGTGCCCGGCGTGCTCGGCTACCCGCAGCTGTTCATGCTGCCGGCAGAGTTCGGCGGCATCTTCAACTGGTCGGGCTACGCGAACGACGAGGTGACGGCCGACCTCCAGGCGGCGCGCACCGCGACGGATGCGACCACCGCGGCCGAGGCGTTCGTGAGCGCGCAGGAGATCTTCGCCCCGGACCAGCTGCAGGTGACGCTCGCCGGCGCCTACCAGCTCACCTACCTGTCCGACGACCTCACCGGCATCACCACCTCCGTCGCCATCTACAGCTCCCCCTGGGCGCTGCGCCTCGGCGGCGAGTGAGTCGTCTGCGACGACGGGACAGACCCTCATGATCAGGACGGTGCTCGGCAAGCTGGGCGGACTCGCGCTCACGCTCTTCCTCGCCAGCGTCATCATCTTCTCGGCGCTTCTGCTCACGCCGGGTGACCCGGTGACGGCGCTGGCGGGCGGGGCCCGTCCGACCCCGGAGCTCATCGCGGCGATCCGCGCAGAGTACCGGCTGGACGACCCGGTGTGGCTGCAGTACCTGCACTGGCTCGGGGGTGTCGTCACCGGCGACTTCGGTCGGTCGTTCGTCTACAAGACAGATGTCGCCGAGCTCGTGGGAGCACGGTTCGCCGTGACGTTCCAGCTGGTGCTGCTGACCACCGCGCTGATCGCGGTGTTCGGCCTCGGCTCCGGGATCCTCGCCGCGATCGGCAGTCGTCGCACCGACATGGTGGTCTCGGTCACCACGTCGCTCGGCATGGCCCTGCCGACGTTCATCGTCGCAATCCTGCTGATCTGGATCTTCGCGACCTCGCTCGGCTGGTTCCCGACGTTCGGGGCGGGTGAGGAGGGGCTCGACCGGCTCTGGCACCTGGTGCTCCCTGCGGTGTCACTCGCGCTGATGTTCATCGCGTACATCAGTCGAGTGACCCGCAGCGCCCTGGTCGCCCAGCTGCACTCCGAGCACGTCGAGACGGCCCGCGTCCGCGGCATCCCGTGGGGGCGTGTCTTCCGCCGGCACGTCTTCCACAACGCGGCTCCGCAGATCCTCGCGATCTCGGGCACGACGATCGCCGGTCTCTTCGCCGCCTCGGCGATCGCCGAACAGGCGTTCGGACTCGGCGGCGTCGGGTCGCTGCTCACCGAAGCCGCCGCCCGCAAGGATCTGCCGGTCGTGCAGGTCGTCTCCCTGCTGCTCGTCGCCCTGTTCGTCGTGCTCAACGCGATCGCCGACCTGCTGGCCGCCGCAATCGACCCCGACTCCGCAGGAACCAGGAGGAACGCATGAGCGTCGGTCAGCTCGCCGCGGGGCGCATCCCCGCCGCCACTCGTCGGCTCGCCCGCCGAGATCCCCTCGTGGTCGTGGCCGTCGTCGTGCTCGCCGCCGTCGCCGTGATCGCGATCGCCGGCCGGTGGCTCGCCCCCTACTCGCCCGATCAGCTGTATGCCGGTCCGATCAATGACCCCGCCTCACTCGACCACCTCTTCGGCACCGATGACCTCGGTCGCGACATCCTGTCGCGTGTGCTGGTCGGCGCCTCCGCCAGCGTCACGGCGCCGGTGATCGTCGTCGTCCTCTCCACGACATTCGGCATGACCCTGGCGATCACCGCGGCCTGGTTCGGAGGAATCATCCGCGGCACGACAGCCCGCGTGATCGACGTGATCTTCGCGATCCCCGGGCTGGTGCTCGCCGTGCTCGCGGTCGCGATGTTCGGCAAGGGGCTGGTCGCCCCCGTCGCAGCCCTGTCGATCGCGTACATCCCGGTCGTCGCGAGACTGGTCCAGACAGCGGCGTCCCGCGAGCTGGGTCGGCCGTACATCGCGGCATTGCGAGTGCAGGGCGTCTCGAGCGCCGCGATCTGCTTCCGCCATCTGATCCCGGCCCTCATACCGGTCGTCGCGGCTCAGGCGACCATCGGATTCGGCTACGCGATGCTCGATCTCGCGGCGATCTCGTTCCTCGGCCTAGGCGAGCAGCCGCCCGCCGCCGACTGGGGCTCGATGATCGCCGGCGGCCAGGCCGCGATCCTCGCCGGCGCGCCCGAGCAGTCGCTCTTCCCCGCTCTGCTCATCGTCATGACGGTGCTCGCCGTCGGCATCATCGGCGCCCGCGCCACCACCTGGGCAGAGGAGAAGGAACGATGACGACACCCGTCCTGGAACTGCAGGGCCTCGAGATCACGATGCCCACGCCCGACGGTTCCCGCACGCTCGTGCACGACTGCACGCTCGACGTCGCCCTCGGCGAATCGGTGGGACTGGTCGGCGAGTCCGGGTCGGGAAAGACGCTCAGCGTGCGGGCGATCGCCGGCCTGCTCCCAGAGACCTTCACCACGGCCGGCACCATTCGCGTCGAGGGCCAGGATCTCGAATCCCTCGACGAGCGAGGGCGCCGCGAGCTGCGAGCGCTGCGCATCGGCATGGCGTTCCAGACCCCTCGTGCCCACCTGAACCCCCTGCGGACGATCGGCGACTTCCTCACCGAGGCACTGGTCACGGTGGCCGGGTTCACTCCGGATGCCGCTGAGCGCCGAGCCGTCGAACTGCTCGACGAGGTGGGAGTGCCCTCTCCCACCCGCCGGCTGCGGCAGCGTCCCGCCGAGCTGTCGGGCGGGCTGCTGCAGCGGGTGATGATCGCGTCCACCCTGGCGATGGACCCCCGACTGCTGCTCGCCGATGAGATCACCACGGCGCTCGATGTGACGACCCAGGAAGAGGTCATGGCCGTGATCGGCGACCTGCGCCGCCACCGCGATCTGTCGCTGCTCTTCATCACGCACGACCTCGCTCTGGCCGGAGCGGTGTGCGACCGTGTGGTCGTCATGAAGCAGGGCCGTACGATCGAGACGCTCCGCGGGTCGAGCATGCGCGCGGATGCCACCGAGGACTACACGCGCATCCTGATGTCGGCATCGCTCGACGCCGTTCCGGTGACTCCGCCCGCAGCCGCGGCCTCCCCCTCCACCGCATCCGAGCCGCTGCTGCGTGTCGACGGGCTGAAGAAATCCTTCCGGGTGCGCGCCGCGCACGGTCGAGGCCACGACATCCTCACCGCGGTCGACGACGTGTCGTTCGGCCTCGCGGCCGGTGGGTCGCTGGGCATCGTCGGCGAGTCCGGATCGGGCAAGTCGACCACCGCCCGCGTGATCTGCGGCCTCGAGCGCGCCGACGCCGGCACCGTCCGCGTCGCCGGGCACGACTGGAGCGCACCAGCAGCATCGGGTGCCGAACGACGCACCCGCGCGAAGACCGCGCAGATGGTGTTCCAGGATCCGTACCAGTCGCTCGATCGACGCCAGACCGTGCGGCAGTGCCTCACCGAGGCGATTCGCGTGCACCGCCGCGACGACGACCGCGCGGCGCTCTCCGCCCGGGTGTCGGCGCTGATGGATTCGGTGCACCTCGACGTGGCCCTGCTCGACGCACGACCCCGATCGCTCTCGGGCGGCCAGCGCCAGCGTGTCGCGATCGCGAGGGCCCTCGCCGCCGAACCGCGCATCCTGGTGCTCGATGAGGCCGTGTCGGCGCTCGATGTCACCACGCAGGTCGAGATCCTGTCGCTCCTCGAGCGCATCCGTCTCGACACCGGCGTCGCCCTGCTGATGATCACCCATGACCTCACCGTCATCCGCCGTCTGTGCGACGAGGTGGTCGTGATGCGCGACGGTCGCATTGAGGAACGCGGCGATACCGGGACCGTGCTCGACAACCCCCAGGCTGAATACACCCGTCTGCTGCTCGACTCGATCCCGGGCGACGGCTGGGTACCGCAGCGGCGCATACCGGTGCGCACCACCCCGATCCCCACGATCGGGCTCGACCGACCGATGAAGAGGAGACGGCGATGACCGACACCGAGCTGATGATCCCCGCGTTCGAGTACTGCTTCGAGCTGCAGGTCGATGTGACCCCGCCCCAGCGGATCGGCCGAGGCGAAGGCGGCGAGCTGCACTTCACCGCGATCACCGGCGGGCGACTCTCCGGACCCCGCGCCGAGGGGCGAGTGGTGCCCGGCGGCGGCGACTGGTGGGTCGATCACGGCGTGACGACCCAGCTCGACGCGCACTATCTGATCGAGATCGACGGGCACCTCGTCGATGTCGTGAACCGCGGCTACTGGCGGGCGAACGAGGCGGCCATCGCGCAGTTCCAGGCCGGTGGGCGGCCCTCCGAACAGGATCTGTACTACCGCACGGCGTTCGTCTTCCAGACGGATGCCGAGCCCCTGCGCTGGCTCGCCGAGTCGCAGTTCGTCGGCTACGCGCGCCCCGGAGACGACCAGGTCGTCATCCGTGTGTTCCGAGTGGTGTGACGAGATGATCGACGAGCAGGACCCGAGCGGCGAGGCCGCAACGACGAGAGGCACCACCATGACCCGCACTTCTCCCGCCGACGTGTGCATCGTCGACGGTCGCGTGTTCGACGGCCGGATCGGCACCGCCGACACGGCCGTCGCGATCCGCGGCGAGCGCATCATCGCGATCGGATCGGATGACGAGATCCGTGCCCTCGCGGGACCCGACACCCGCATGATCGACGCCGTAGGCGGCGGCATCCTGCCCGGGTTCGTCGACGCGCACATCCACGCGGCGTTCGCGGGTGTCGAGCGGCTCAGCTGCGACCTGACCACGGCTGCGAGCGTCGACGAGACGCTGTCGCTGATCGTGGCTGCGGCCAACGCGACGGATGCCGAGTGGATCACCGGCGGCGGCTGGAGCCACGAGCTGTTCCCCCACCCGACGAGGCAGATGCTCGACGCGATCGTGCCGGACCGCCCTGTGGCACTGAGCGACGCCGGACACCACACGCTGTGGGTCAACTCGCGCGCGCTGGAGCTCGCTGGGGTCGACCGGAACACTCCCGCTCCCCCGAACGGACACATCCACCACGACGAGCAGGGCGACCCCACCGGGTACCTCAACGAGACGGCGGCAGAGCTCGTCGGGCGGATCGTTCCGCCGAGCACGGATGCCGAGATCGCGGCCGGTCTTCTCAACGCGCAGGAATTCCTGTGGACCCTCGGCATCACCGGCTGGCACGAGGCGATTCTCGGCGAGTACAACGGCAAGGCCGATTGCACCGCGGCCTACGTCGCGACGATCGCCGACGGCAGTCTGCGCAGTCGCACGTCCGGCGCACTGTGGGTGCCCCCTGGCACGACGGCCGCACAGGTGCCGGCGCTGGTCGAGCGCTTCGTCGCGCTCCGAGCCGCGAACGCCGCAGCGGGCTTCGACACATCGACTGCGAAGGCGATGGTCGACGGCGTGCCCCACGGCGAGACCGCCGCCCTGCTCGAGCCCTACTGCAGCCACGCGGGCAGCGGAGAGCTGCACATCGATGCCGAGGCACTCGAGGCGCTCGTCGTCTCGCTCGACGCCGAGGGCTTCGCGATGCACCTGCACATCATGGGCGACCGCGGAGTGCGCGTCGCCCTGGCTGCGGTCGAGGCCGCCCGCCGCGCCAACGGCACCGGTCAGCGCCACCACTTCGCGCACCTGTCGATGGTGCACCCCGATGACGCCCGCCGCTTCGGCCCGCTCGGCATCACCGCCAACATCCAGGGCCTCTGGGCATCGGTCGACCCGGCCGTCGTGCCGATGATCGGCGACGCCCGCATGCGCGCCGGCTATCCGTTCCGCGCGATCGCCGACAGTGGAGCCGCGATCGCGATGGGGTCGGACTGGCCGGTGTCGCCCGCCGATCCGTGGCTCGCGATCCACGTGGCCGTCAACCGCACGCTCCCCGGCCCCGACGGCACGCCGAGCGAACCGCTCGACGCCACCCAGCGACTCACGCTCACCGAGGCCCTCGCCGCCTACACCAGCAGATCCGCCGAGCTCGTGCTGGGCGGAGGAGGGATGCTGCGCGTCGGCGCCCGCGCCGACATCGCGGTGTCGACCGTCGACCCGTTCGCGATCCCGACCGAGGCGCTCATCAGCGTGGGCACCGCTGTGACCGTCGTCGGCGGTGCCGTGGTCCACATGCGCGCCTGAGAACCGGCACACCCACCCACCCGCTGCGGCCGAACGCAGCAGAGATCAGGAGAGATCGATGAAGATCATCATCGTCGGCGCAGGGATCGGCGGACTCGCCGCAGCGATCAGCCTGCATGAAGCCGGACTGCACGACGTCAGCGTCTACGAGCGGAGCGCCACGATCCGCGGGCTCGGAGTGGGCATCAACCTGCTGCCGCACGCCCTGCGCGAGCTGACCGAGCTCGGCATCGCCGACACCATCGCCGACTTGGGCGTCGAGCCCCACACGCTGGCCTACTACAACCGGTTCGGGCAGCCGATCTGGCATGAGCCGCGCGGCCTCGACGCCGGGTACCGTTGGCCGCAGCTCTCGGTGCACCGCGGCCGTCTGCAGCTCGCTCTGCGCGACCTCGCCGAGGCGCGTCTCGCCGAGCCCATCCGCCTCGATCACCGCCTCATCGGCGTCACCACCCACGACGACGGCACCGAGACGGCGACCTTCGAGACATCCTCCGGCACGGTCGAGGCGACCGCCGACGTGATCATCGGAGCCGACGGCATCCACTCCGCGCTGCGCGCGCTGCGGTACCCGACCGAGGGAGCGCCTCCCTGGGGAGGGCTGACGCTGTGGCGCGGAGTGACGCGCATCCCCGCGTTCCTCGACGGGCGCACCATGATCATGGCGGGCGACGCCGACCAGAAGTTCGTCGCCTACCCTCTCGCCCCGGTCGACGCGGACGGGCGGATGCTGGTCAACTTCATCGCCGAACGCCGCGTGGAGGGCACGGGCGACGCCGACTGGAACAGAGCAATCGATCCTGCCCCCATCGCCGAGCTCTTCCGCGACTGGAACTTCGACTGGCTCGACGTGCCGACGGCGATCGCCACGGCCGACGAGATCCTCGAATACCCCATGGTCGACCGCGACGCCCTGCCGCAGTGGACGTTCGGGCGCACGACACTGCTCGGCGACGCCGCGCACGCGATGTACCCGAACGGATCGAACGGCGGATCCCAGGCGATCCTCGACGCCCGCACCCTCGCCTTCCATCTCGCCACCGCCGGCGACATCGATGAGGCACTCGCGGGATACGAGGCCGCCCGTCGCCCCGCCATGACGGCTCTGCTCGCGAGCACGAGGGCGACCGGTCCCGAGCGCGTGATGCAGCTCGCGGCCGAGCGTGCACCCGAAGGGTTCGACGATATCGATGACGTCATCCCGTTCGCCGAACGCGAGCAGATCGCGACCGGGTACAAGACCGCCGCCGGCTTCCTGCCGTCGGTACTGAACGAGCGCGCGTCGCTCACCCCGGTCGCATGAGCATCGACTCCACGGGCAGCCCTGACCCGCACGATCTGCTCCCGGTGCCGACCTTCGAGTTCGCCTTCGACGTCACCGTCGGACTCGGGCCGCTCGAAGACCACGGCAGCACGAGTGTCGGTCACAGACGCGTCGTGCCGATCCTCGGCGGCCGCGTCACCGGTGCCGTCGACGCCGAGATCCTGCCCGGTGGCGCCGACTGGCAGATCGTCCGCTCCGACGGCACGATCGAGATCGACGGCCGCTACTCGGCGCGCACGACCGACGGCGACCTGCTGCTGCTGCACGCGAAGGGGCTCCGCACCGGAACCCCCGACGTGCTCGAGCAGCTGCGCCGCGGCGAAGACGTCGACGCCGGGTCGTACTACTTCCGCACCACGGTGCAGATCGAGACCTCGGCACCGGGGCTCGCGCACCTGCAGCGTTCGCTGTTCCTCTCCGTCGCCCAGCGGCAGGCGGACGCCGTGCGCTACCGCGCCTACCGCGTGACATGAGCCCGGCCGCCGCGGCGGGCGGCCGCTCGGCTCAGAGCAGCGCCCGCACCGACGCATAGGCATCATCGACGTCGCGGGTGGGCCGGTCGTAGACACGCACGACACCGGCATCCCCGTCGTGCCTGCCCCACCCCGGATCGCCGGTGGTGATGAACGCGACCGCGGCGCCGTGCACGTCGTCAGCGAGTTCCTGGGGCGGGTTCGGCCCCGCGAGGGCTTCCATCGACGGGCCGTCGAGGCATTCGAAGAAGAACGGCACGTCGAGGCAGTGCTCCGCGAAACCGAAGCGTCCCGAGGGCCACGAGAAGCGGTAGAGCCATGTGGGGGCATCGCCACGGTCGGCCGCGATGCCCGGCACGGTGGTGCGGAACATCCGATCTGTCAGCACCCGGCCCGCGAGACGCGCCTTGCCGAGACTCACGACGTCGGCATTCGCGGCGAGATACTCGGCACGGATGCTCTTGGGCACACCGAACCGGTTCAGCAGCACGGACTGCGGTACCCACCGCAATGCCTTCGCCGTTTTTCCCGCGAACGCCATCGTGAACTCGTCGTCGGTCGCGCCGATCACCAGTGGCTTGTCGGCACCGACGCCGGCACGCAACGACTCCCGGGTCGGCCGCGGAAGCAGGTCGCCGTCGATCGTCGGGCCGAGTGGCAGCCCCTCCTCGATCACGGTCGTCAGTGACGACGGCCCGAGCTGGGTCGCCTTCTTCTGCAGCGCGAGCAGGCGCTCGTCCGACAGCGTCGACAGTCCGGCCACTGTCGGAGCCACCCCACCCGAGGCGGCGAGCGCACGCCCGAACGCCTCGGCGCGAGTCGCCGACACATCGCCCAACGCCCCCGAGATCGCGTAGACCGCGTGGAACAGGTGCTGCGCCTTCTCCATGCCGAGCAGGGTGAGCACCGCCCCGCCGCCCGCGGACTGTCCCGCGATCGTCACGCGGCTCGGGTCTCCGCCGAATGCGGCGATGTTCTGCTGCACCCATTCGAGCGCGAGCAGCCAGTCGCGCACGCCGCGGTTCGACGGAGCATCCTCGATCCAGCCGAAGCCGTCGACGCCGAGCCGGTACGAGATCGACACGGTGACGACGCCGTCGCGGTTGAAGTTGCGGCCGTCGTACCAGGGGCTAGCCGGCGAACCGGCGAAGTATCCGCCGCCATGGATCCAGACGAGCACGGGCAGGCCCGAAGCCTCGGGGTCGGGCGTGAACACGTTCACGTTCAGGGTCGAGTCGCCCTCGACGCTCGGCTCGGGGATCAGCGTCACACCGGGGTCGCCGCGCTGCGCGGTCGCCGCGAACTCGAGCGTGTCGAGCACGCCCTCCCACGGCGCCTTCGGCACCGGTGCCTGGAATCGGAGTCCGCCGATCGGCGGCTCGGCGAACGGGATGCCGAGGAACGCGGCCGATCGCGGAGCCCCGCGCCCTCCCGTCGTCGGGCGCCAGCGCCCTCGAACCCGCCCCGCGGCGGTCTGCACCTCGACGTACTCGGTCATGACTCTCACCCTGTCACGACGAGACTCACTCGCACGCCGAGACTCACTCACACCGGACTCCGCGAAACTACGGCGTGCGTGGCAAGTCGGCGGTGATCAGCGGCACGGTCCAGCTGCCGTCGAAGTAGGCGGCCTTCGGACGGTAGAGACGCACCAGAAGGTTCCACCCCGGAGGCACAGGAATCGCATTCGGGGTGCGGGTGTCGGGATCGTCGACGAAACGGACCGTGACGGAACCGTCGGGCGCCTTCTCCGCGGTGATGCTGTTGATCGTGTAGCGACCGGCGACGTTGGGCTCGAAGTACCCCTCGGCGTTGTAGACCGAGATCGACCAGAACGCATCGACCGGCGCATCCCTCATCGTCATGGTGTAGCTGCCTGGCGGGAGTGCGGTGTCGACGCCGACATAGACGGCCTCCGATTCGGGCAGCCCGCCCCAGCCGGATGCTGTGCCGATCAGATGCCGAACCGGGATGATCTCCTCGGCCGTGCCGAACATCCCGCGGTACCCGCCGACACCCTTCGCGAGCGTCAACAGGGCGCCGCGCGTCTCCTCGAGCGATTCGGCATCGTATTCGGCGAGGACGAATGGGGCCGACGAGCGCGCTTCGACGCTGATCCCCTTCTGCAGATCTCCCACGACAGCCAGGTCGGCCTCGTCATCCGGGTCGGCGAGGATGCGAACGGCGATCAGCACGTGAGGTGAGCCGAACTCCTCGGGTGTCAGCTCGAACGAACCGGCCGTGTGGAAGATCCGGTTGATCAGGTGGCTCTCGTTGACGATCATCGCGGACATGTAACGGTCTCCCGCATCGGGAAGCGTCAGCGTCGCCCCCGCATTGATATCCGCGATGGCGAAGCTGTACAGCGTGTCCCGGTTCAGGCGCACCACTGCTTGTTCGTCGATCGGGGCGGGCTCGGAATTGTGGCGGAACGTGTTCACCCCGCCCGCCGCGGCCTGCAGGGCGGCGAACATCCGCGCCGTCTCCGCCACGACGAAATTGTCGACATTCACGTGCTCGCCCATGGGAAGCCCTCCGCTCGGTGGTGACGCCCACGATAGCGATCACCTTCTCTCCGCAGCCATCTTCATCTCATGCGTGACCGGAAGGGGATCGGCATGAAACGTGACGACGGGCGCCTCAGACTCCCAGGACGAGACGGATGCCGGTCCCGATCTGCGCCATCAGATATGGCGCGAGGTGGCCGGCCGGGTAGGTGTCGACGAACTCGCGTGTGACCGGACCGATCTGACTCACGTTCGCCACCGAGTCGCGATCGAGCCCTGACGCCGCGGCCGGCACCAGTACGTTGCCCGGAAACCCCTCGAGAGCGGTGTTCGAGGTCAGTGGCACGACGAGGACGGTAGTGACGTTCGTGTCGAGCAGCCAGTCCTCTTGCACTACAACGGACGGACGCACTTTCGCCGGTTCCGAGCCTCGCGGAATCCCGAAGTCGACCCAGACGATGTCGCCTCTGCGGATCACCAGTCGGTGCTCTCGCGCAGCCGCTGTTCGTTGCCTCGCACGAACAACTCATCGTCGGCATCGGTATCGGCCTGAGCCAAGATCTGGTTCGCGATACGGGTCAGGTCCGAAGAGCCTTCCAACTCATCAGCCAGTCGTCGCCCGGCGAGCTGGAAGAACTCCGACCGGTTCATGCCGTGTCGCGCAGCCACGCGTTCGAAACGAGCGAAGTCGCCATCGGGCACGGAGATCGCCGTCTTCATGGGAAGAGTATAACTGGTCATACCGCGACAGTAGTCAGAGTTTCCGACATTCGCGGGTGCGTCGAAAGATGCCCCTCCTACTCCCCGACGCGCGACACCACGGCGTGCGGCATCCGCTCGGTCATCACGCGCACCGCCTCGGGATTGTCGTCGACGAGCACGGCGTCGCGCCCGAGGGCCGAGGCCACGGCTCCGGTCGTGCCGCTGCCGGCGAAGAGGTCGAGCACGCGGTCGCCGGGGCGGCTGGATGCCCGCACGATGCGCCGCAGGATTCCCTCGGGCTTCTGCGTCGGATACCCCGTCTTCTCACGTCCGGTCGTCGGCACGATCGTGTGCCACCAGACATCGGTGGGCAGCTTGCCGCGTGCGGCCTTCTCGGGCGTGACGAGGCCGGGCGCCATGTAGGGCTCTCGATCGATGTCGTCGGCGTTGAACACGTACTCGCGCGGGTTCTTGACGTAGACGAGGATCGTGTCGTGCTTGGTCGGCCAGCGGCGGCGCGACTTCGCGCCGTAGTCGTAGGCCCAGATGAGCTCGTTGAGAAAGCAGTCACGGCCGAACACCGCATCGAGCATGACCTTGGCGTAGTGCGCCTCGCGGTAGTCGAGGTGCAGATAGAGCGTGCCGTCGTCGGCGAGCAGCCGCCAGGCCTCCTCGAGCCGCGGCATCAGGAAAGCGCCGTAGTCGTCGAAGCGGTCGTCATAGGTGCGCAGCATGCCGCGCACCCGCTCGTACGCGTGGCCGTGGAACCCGTGTCGCACCTCGGCCCCGGGGCCCGCCGGTTCAGTATTCAGCAGAATCGGGTCGGCTGCGGCATCCGACCCGCGGGATTCCGTGGCTGCGACGCCGTCGGCGCCCGTTTCGTGCTGAGTTGTGAACGTGCGACGGGCCGTGACGACCTGGCGCTCCTGCGTGCGCCCCGTGTTGAACGGCGGGTCGAGGTAGACGAGCGTGAAGGATGCCGACGGCAGGGTCGCCGTGACCGCGAGATTGTCGCCCTGGATGATCGAGACGTCGCCGCGGACGACGGGGGCAGGCGTCGCCGGATCAGACGCAGGTGCAGGCGAGGGGTCGGTCACGGAACCCGATGCAGCCACGTGTCCGTGGCGAACTTCGACTCGACCAGCGCCTCGGCGTCCGCATACTCGTCGGCACTGATCGCGCCGTCTTCCGCCGAGGTGAGCGAGCGGAACGTGTCCTTGAAGCGCTCGATGATCTCGGCCCGTGAGAGTCCGGTCTGGCTGCGCAGCGGATCCACCCGCTTCGCCGCCGAGGTGGTTCCCTTGTCGCTGAGCTTCTCGCGGCCGATGCGCAGCACCTCGGTCATCGTCTGGCCGTCGATGTCGTACGAGAGGGTCGCGTGGTGCAGCACTCCCCCGTTGGCGAGGCGCTTCTGCGCGGCTCCGCCGATCTTGCCCGAGGAGCTGGCGATGTCGTTGAGCGGCTGGTAGATCGCGTCGATGCCGAGCGAGCGCAGCGCCTGCAGCACCCAGTCGTCGAGAAAGGCGTAGGAGTCGGCGAAGGTCATGCCCTGCACGAGGGATGCCGGCACGTAGAGCGAGTAGGTGATGATCTGCCCCGCGGCCATGAGCATCGCGCCACCGCCCGAGATGCGGCGAACGACGTCGAATCCGTGGCGGGCAGCACCTTCGGGGTCGACCTCGTTGCGGTACGACTGGAACGAGCCGATGACGACGGCCGACTGGTCCCACTCCCAGATGCGCAGCGTCGGACGACGGCGCCCCTCACCGACCCGAGAGGTGAGCACCTCGTCGAGCGCGAGGTTCATGCGCGGCGAGACCGCCTTCTCGTGCACGATCTCCCAGTCGAAGTCGTTCCACCCCGGTGCCGTGACGAGTGCTCGACGCACGGCCGTGCCGACGGCTTCGGGAGTGAACCCGAGCAGCTGCGCACCCTCGGGCAGCGCACCGCGCACCGCCGCGGCGATGGCCGTGGCATCCGTCTCGACCGGCAGTCCGGTGACCGCCCGGTCGATGTCGTCGAGTGCCGTGTCGGGTTCGAGGAAGAAGTCGCCGGCGAGCCGGAAGCGAGCGATCCTCCCGTCTTCGACCTCGAGGTCGACGACGACGAGCTTTCCTCCTGGAACCTTGAATTCACCGTGCACGATTACAGCTTAAGGCGAGGCCGTCGCTGGGGCGCGGTCCGCCGCGGATTCACCGCCCGAGCACGACAGCCCGCTCGCCCGCGCGGATCGGCGCCGAGAAGCGATTGCCCGGCGGCGGCTGCGGGCACACGTATTGATCGGAGAAGGCGCACGGAGGCAGGTATGCGCGGTTGAAGTCGATGACCACGGAGCCGTCGGATGCCGGTTCTTCGATCGGCAGGAAGCGGAAGCGATATGTCTCGGTGCCGTTGGTGCCGTCGGCGAAGATCGCGCTCAGGCCGCCCTGGGGCGTGCGGGTCGCGGCGAGCGCCACCGCGACGCCGTCGAGCGTGAACCGCAGCCGACCGGCGAGGTCGGACTCGTGCGAGCGACCATCCACCGAGGTGACGGTGATCGTCTCGCCGGGCGTCGGCTCGAACACCGCGGCGATCCGCCATCCCTTCCGAGGCGGATACGCGTCGATCGCGCTGAACCGCTCCCGCTCCGGCCGCCTCGGGTTGAACACCCGCAGCGCCACCTCCCCCCGCCTGTCGAAGACGCGCAGCTCGCGGCGTCCGAGCCGCAGCGTGTCACGGCCCCTCAGCGTGACGACCGACCCGGTGGTGCCGAGATCGCTGCCGCGGATCCCTCCGTCTCCCGTGAGCGCCCAGAGCCCGGGCACCCCCTCGACGGCAGCGGGCTCGGTGATGAGCCAGTTCGTCGACTCGAGCGCGGCCGGGCCGTACTCGGCGCCGGCATAGCGCTCCCGCGAGTCATGCCACGCACGCCACTCGTCTTCGAAACCCACCCCACACCTGCCTCTCGCCGCGAATCTATGCGGAGGGAAGACCGGTATGCCGGGATGACGTCACGCGGATTCACCCGCTGTAACGGGGGTTCATCGGGCGTAACACTCGGACGCGCGAAAAGGCGCCCGACCCCGGTCGTTGAGAGAGGACGGCGAAGCCGACCGAGACGAAACGCAGTGAGCCGATTGCGTGCACTCGCCACGTTTCGTCTCGCTGCTTCGCTGCTCGCTCAACGACCGGACAGAAGCCCGCTCCGCCGCGCGACGGCTCAGCGCGGAGGGATGCGGGTGTCGAGCCACGACAGGATGTCGGCCCGCACCTCGTCCTGCTGCAGCTCGTTGAAGATCTCGTGACGCGCATCGGGGTAGACCAGCGTCGTGATGTCGATGAGCCCCGATCGCGTGCGGTACTCGTCGGCGAGCTTGTGCACGCTGCGGGGGCCGCCGACCGGGTCGTCGCGGCCGACGAGCAGCAGCAGCGGGATGTCGCGGCCGAGGTCCTTGCGCGGGCGACCGTAGAGCTTGGCCGCCTCGACCGGGCCGAACAGTTTCAGAAGCGGCTGATCCGTGGTGAGCGGATCCTCATCGAACGAGGTCCACACGGCGGGGTCGCGACTCAGCCATTCGAGGCCGGTGGCGTCGTCCGCCGCCCAGCGGGCGTTGAGCGGTGCCGCGTTGAGCGATCCGGGTGTGCGCAGAGCCGACCCCGAGAGGATCACGGCATCCCACGCCTCGGGGTGGTCGTTCACGAGCATCTGCGCGAGGAACGATCCCCACGAGTGTCCGAGCAGCACGAGCGGCAGGTCGGGGTGCTCGTCCTTGATGATGCCGGTGAGCTGCCAGATCGCCGCCTGCGCCGCGCGCAGTCCGCCCTTGCCGAGGCGGCCGAGCTTGGCGGGGCCTCCGTGCTGGCGGATGCCGGTGCGACCGTGCCCTCGGTGATCGTCGGCGTAGACGATGAAGCCGGCCTCGGTCAGCGCGGCGATCAGCGCCCCGTAGCGCCCGGCGTGCTCGCCCACACCGTGCAGCAGCTGCACGACTCCCCGCGCATCGCCCACCGCCGGGTGCACGTCGTAGACGATGGCGATGCCGTCGGCATCCGTGAATTCGCGCGTATCGGTCACGCCCCCACCCTACTGAGGGTGCGCGACATGCGTCAGGGCGACTGCGGGACGAGCCTCAGCTCGACCGCGCGATGCGGCTCAGTTCGACAGCGCGGCGATGACGCCCTGGGCGATCGCGAGGTCGGTGACCTCGTATCCACCGACGCCGTCCGATGCCGACCCCATGCGCACTCCGCCGTCTTCGTGCACCATGCGCTTGGCGGAGAAGTGCAGAGCGTCGACGCCCGCTGCGACGAGGGCGGGAGCGCTGGCGGCATCCACTCCGCTGCCCGCCATGATCTCGATCTCTCCGGCCGCCTCGGCGACGAGCGCGCGCAGGGTGTCGATGCCGTCGATCGCGACCGAGGCGCCACCCGAGGTGAGCACACGGCGAAGGCCGAGATCCCTGGCGGCGACGAGCGTCGCCACGGGGTCGGGAGTCACGTCGATCGCGCGATGCAGGGTGACGGATGCTCCGCCGGCGGCGTCGCGCAGGCGCCGCATGGCGGGGATGTCGAGCAGCCCCTCTTCGTCGAGCGCACCGATCACGACACCGTCGGCGCCCGCCTCGATCGCACGGCGGACATCGCTCTCTGCGATCGCGATCTCGTCGGCGGAGTAGGTGAAACCGCCGGCTCGGGGCCGGACGAGCACATGCACCTCGACCCCGACGGCTCGTGCCGCGTCGATCGACAGGTCGAGGGTCGCCGGCGACGGAGTGAGGCCGCCGAGAGGCAGAGCCTGAGCGAGCTCGACGCGCACGGCGCCGACAGCGCCGGCGATGCGCACTCCGGTCGGGTCCTGCACGGCGAGCTCGAGAGCAACGGATCGGGTCATGCGTCCATTCTGGCCTGTCGGCGGCGGCCGATCCGACGCCCGCTTCCCATCGTCGGCAGAATTACTTAGACTGTCTAAGTAATGTCTGCGACCGATGATTCCCTCCAACTCACCGCGACAGACCTGCGCATGGCGACGTTCCGACTCGCACGGCGCCTGCGCTCGGCCCGCGCCGTCGATGCGATGAGCGACGCGCAGCTCGCGGTGCTCGCCACGCTGCGCATGCACGGCCGACGCACGATCACGGCCCTGGCAGAGCGCGAGCGTGTCACCGCGCCGTCGATGACGAGCATGATCAACGGACTCGAAGAGCAGGGTTTCGTGATCCGCACTCCGGATGCCGAAGACCGCCGTCGCGTGCAGGTCGACATCACCGAGGCGGGCACCGAGATCGTCGCGCAGACCATCAAGCGCCGTGACGAGCTGCTGGCCGAGATGCTCGGCGAACTGGACTTCACCGAGCAGGAACTGACGACGCTGCGAGAAGCGAGCGCCCTGATGCGAAAGGTGGTCGACCGATGAGCGCGATGTTCCGTTCGTTCTCGAACATCAACTACCGCATCTGGTTCGCCGGCGCCCTCGTGTCGAACATCGGCGGCTGGATGCAGGCGACCGCGCAGGACTGGGTCGTGCTCACCGAGCTCACCGACAACGACGCCGCGGCCATGGGTTTCACGATGGCGCTGCAGTTCGGCCCGCCGCTGGTGCTGGTGAGCCTCACCGGATGGGTCGCCGACCGCTTCGAGCGCCGCCGCATCCTGCTCGCCACCCAGAGCGCGCTGCTGCTGCTCGCGATCGCCGTAGGCGTCCTGCTGCTCAACGGCGTGATGACCCTGCCGATGATGTTCTGCTTCGCCGCCGCGTTCGGTGTCGTCAACGCCTTCGACGCACCCGCGCGGCAGGCGTTCGTCTCCGACATGGTCTCGGCCGGCGACACGTCGAACGCGGTCGCCCTCAACTCGGCATCCTTCAACCTGGCCCGCATGATCGGCCCGGCCGTCGGCGGTCTGCTGATCGTGGCGATCGGCTCGGGGTGGGTGTTCATCGCGAACGCCGTGACGTTCCTCGCGATGCTCGTCGCGCTGATGCTGCTGCGCACCGGGCAGTTGGCGCCGCGTCTCAAGAACCGCCGGCCCGGCGGCCTCGCAGAGGGCTTCCGCTATGTCTGGGGTCGCAGCGACCTGCGGGTCGTGTTCGTGACCGTGTTCCTGATCGGCGCGTTCGGCATGAACTTCCCGATCTTCGCATCGACCATGGCGATCGAGTTCGGGGCCGGGGCCGACGGCTACGGCGTGCTGAGCTCGGTGCTCGCGATCGGCTCGCTCGCCGGGGCGCTGCTGGCGGCCAGGCGCGACCGCGCTCGCGTGCGCGTCGTGGTCTTCGCGGCGGGCGGTTTCGGAGTCGCGGCCTTCATCTCCGCATCCATGCCGACGTATCTGTCGTACGCGATCACGCTGACGTTCACCGGCTTCATGATCGTGACGCTGCTCACGACGGCCAACGGATACGTGCAGATGACCACGGCCCCGGCGCTGCGAGGGCGCGTGCTCGCGCTGTACATGGCCGTGATCATGGGCTCTACTCCGGTCGGCGCTCCCATCGCCGGGTGGGTGGCCGACGCGTTCGGCCCGCGCGTGGCGATCATGCTCGGTGGCACCGCGGGCTTCGTCGCCTGTGCGATCGGCGCGATCTGGATCTTCACCTCCGGCCGACTGCACCGCTCGGAGGACAGCCGATTCCTGATGACTCTCGACGAGACCAGGCCGCTGAACGTCGTCGACCGCGCCGAGAAGGCGGACCCGGTCGAGTTCAGCGATGAAGCGGCCGTCACGACGCCGATCCGCACCTCGAAGAAGGACGACCCGGAGTTCTGAGCGGGTGACTGCGGTTTGTCAATGCCCTCCACGTGCGGGCGGGGCGGACGTACGTTCGCCGCATGGACCAGAACACAGGACGCACCCCGCACGCCGAAGAGCCCGCCGAAGGCTCCCCCGAGGCGATCCCCGAGCACAACACCGCTCCTGACGGCCAGTCGGCAGATTCGGCCGGGCGCCAGCCCGACGAGCTCGACGGCAACGCCCAGGGCTCGAACCAGGGCGGTGCCATCCAGGGCGACAGCTCGCACGGCGACTCCCCTCGCGGAGCCATCCAGGGCGACGCCGACGAAGAGAACGCCCAGGGCGCAGCCCAGGGCGGCGCGATCCAGGGTGACAGCTCACACGGTGAATCGCCTCGCGGCGCCATTCAGGGCGACGCCAGCCCCGACCGCGACGCGGCCCTCGGCGGCGACGAGAACACCGAACAGCAGCTGACCGCCGACAATGAGGTCGAGGAAGACGCTCTGCGCGCGCTCGACCCGGACGACGCTCCCGCCTGAGCGGTGGGCACATGCGGGAGAGGGCGGATGCTGCGGCATCCGCCCTCTCCCATCCTGTTCGGCGAAGAGAAGAAGCCGATGCGGCCGATGCGAGGCGGGTGTAGGTTGCGGAGATGGAGCCGATCCGAGTGGGCCTCGTAGCCGACCCGGCTTCGCCCACTACCGTCGCGCGTCGGATGACCGACCTCACGCCACCGCTCGCCGCTGCGGCCGACAGCTGGATCGTCGAACTCGTCAGCGAGCCGTTCACCCTCGGGTCTGAAGACGTCGACGTCGCCCTCGAGCGGCTGCGTGCGCATGCCGAGCAGAACGGGTGGGATCTCGTCATCGGCGTCACCGAGCTTCCGCTTCGCGACGACGACGGCCGCTACCTGCTGGCGGCGATCGATCCTCGTCGCCAGTCCGCGGTGCTGTCGCTGCCCGCCCTGGGCGGGTTCCGGGTGCAGAGCCGCGCCCGCCACGCGGTGCGGGGACTCGTCGACGGGATGGCCGAGCCCGCCTCGCCGGAGGAGCAGCGCCTGCCGCTGCCCGGACTCAGTGCCCGCGGGCGCGTGCTTCTGGGGATGGTGCTGGCCAACCGTCCGTGGCTGCTCGCCGCCGGGCTCAAGTCCGCGCTGGTCGCAGCGCTGGCGACCGGCGCGGTGGCGACGATCGAGCCGACCGTGTGGTCGCTCGCCAGCTCACTGTCGGGCTGGCGCCTGGTGGCGGCGACTGTGGCCTCCATCACGATCATCATCGCGTGGATCGTGATCGACGGCAGGCTCTGGGACCGTCCAGACGACGACTCACTCCAGGCCCGCGAGAGATCCCGTCTCTACAACACCTCGACGCTGCTGACCCTGACCATCGGCATCGTCATCTGCTATCTGGCGCTGTACGTCGTGAATCTGGCCTGGGCGCTCTTCGTGCTCGACACGTCGGTGATGAGCGAGTCCCTCGGCCGAACCGTTGAAGTCGGCGATCTGTTCGTGCTCACCTGGTTCGTCGCGTCGGCGGCGACACTCGGCGGGGCGTTGGGAACGGGCCTGGAGTCCGACGACGCGATCCGCGCCGCCACCTACTCCAAGCGGGAAGAGGAGCGCCGAGCCCGCCTGGCCGACGAGCGCGCCTGAGGCGGCGACGACATGACGAAGGGGCGGATGCCGCAGCATCCGCCCCTTCATCATGCTCAACATGTGACTCAGAAGTCCCAGTCGTCGTCTTCCGTCGCCTCGGCCTTGCCGATGACGTAGGAGGAGCCCGAGCCCGAGAAGAAGTCGTGGTTCTCGTCGGCGTTCGGCGAGAGCGCCGACAGGATCGCCGGGTTCACGTTCGTGACGGTCGAGGGGAACATCGCTTCGTAGCCGAGGTTCATCAGCGCCTTGTTGGCGTTGTAGTGCAGGAACTTCTTGACGTCCTCGGTCAGACCGACGCCGTCGTAGAGGTCCTGCGTGTACTGCACCTCGTTGTCGTAGAGCTCGAACAGCAGGTTGAAGGTGTAGTCCTTCAGCTCCTGGCGGCGCTCTTCGGTCTCGTTCTCGAGACCCTTCTGGAACTTGTAGCCGATGTAGTACCCGTGCACGGCCTCGTCGCGGATGATGAGGCGGATCAGGTCGGCCGTGTTCGTGAGCTTCGCCTTGGACGACCAGTAGATCGGCAGGTAGAAGCCCGAGTAGAACAGGAACGACTCGAGCAGGGTCGAGGCGACCTTGCGCTTGAGCGGGTCGTCACCCTGGTAGTAGTCCATGATGATCTGAGCCTTCTTCTGAAGGTTCGGGTTCTCCGTGGACCAGCGGAACGCCTCGTCGATCTCCTTCGTCGACGCAAGCGTCGAGAAGATCGAGGAGTAGCTCTTCGCGTGCACCGACTCCATGAACGCGATGTTTGTGTACACCGCCTCTTCGTGAGGGGTGATCGCGTCGGGGATCAGCGAGACGGCGCCGACCGTGCCCTGGATCGTGTCGAGCAGAGTCAGACCGGTGAAGACGCGCATGGTGAGCAGCTGCTCGTCGGGCGTCAGCGTGTTCCACGACTGGACGTCGTTCGACAGCGGCACCTTCTCGGGCAGCCAGAAGTTGTTCACCAGACGGTTCCAGACCTCGAGGTCCTTGTCGTCCTGGATGCGGTTCCAGTTGATCGCCTGAACGCTGTCGACCAGCTTGAGCGGGGGGTGAGGAGTCATTGTTCTTCGTCGTTTCCTGTGGTCAGAGCCGGATCAGAGCATGCACGAGACGCACTCGGTCATGTCGGTGCCCTCGAGCGCCATCTGACGCAGACGGATGTAGTAGATCGTCTTGATGCCCTTGCGCCATGCGTAGATCTGAGCCTTGTTGATGTCACGCGTCGTGGCGGTGTCCTTGAAGAACAGCGTCAGCGACAGGCCCTGGTCGACGTGCTGGGTGGCGGCGGCGTAGGTGTCGATGACCTTCTCGTAGCCGATCTCGTATGCGTCCTGGTAGTACTCCAGGTTGTCGTTCGTCATGAACGGCGCCGGGTAGTAGACGCGGCCGAGCTTGCCTTCCTTGCGGATCTCGATCTTCGACGCGATCGGGTGGATCGACGACGTCGAGTTGTTGATGTACGAGATCGAACCGGTCGGGGGCACCGCCTGCAAGTTCTGGTTGTAGATGCCGTGCTCCTGGATCGACGACTTCAGCGCCACCCAGTCAGCCTGCGTCGGGATGTGCTTGCCCGCGAAGAGCTCCTTGACCTTCTCGGTCTCGGGCACCCAGGCGCGCTCGATGTACTTGTCGAAGAACTCCCCCGACGCGTACGTCGAGTCCTCGAAGCCGTCGAAGGCCTGCTTGCGCTCGATCGCGATGTTGTTCGAGGCGCGCAGCGCGTGAAACAGCACCGTGTAGAAGTAGATGTTCGTGAAGTCGATGCCCTCTTCGGAGCCGTAGTGGACGTGCTCGCGAGCGAGGAAGCCGTGCAGGTTCATCTGACCGAGGCCGATCGCGTGCGAACGGTCGTTGCCGTCTTCGATCGAGCGGACCGAGCGGATGTGGCTCTGGTCGCTCACCGCGCTCAGCGCGCGGATCGCCGTCTCGACCGTCTGGCCCAGGTCATCGGCATCCATCGACAGCGCGATGTTCATCGAGCCGAGGTTGCAGGAGATGTCCTTGCCGATCTGGTCGTACGACAGGTCGTCGTTGTACGTGGTCGGCGTGTTCACCTGCAGGATCTCGCTGCAGAGGTTCGACATGTTGATGCGGCCCTTGATCGGGTTGGCCTTGTTCACCGTGTCCTCGAACATGATGTACGGGTAGCCCGACTCGAACTGGATCTCGGCGATCGTCTGGAAGAACTCGCGCGCGTTGATCTTGGTCTTCTTGATGCGCGGGTTGTCGACCATCTCGCGGTACTTCTCGGTGACCGAGATGTCGCCGAAGGGAACTCCGTAGACCTTCTCGACGTCGTACGGCGAGAAGAGGTACATGTCCTCGCCGTTCTTGGCGAGCTCGAACGTGATGTCGGGAACCACGACGCCGAGCGACAGCGTCTTGATGCGGATCTTCTCGTCGGCGTTCTCGCGCTTGGTGTCGAGGAAGCGCATGATGTCGGGGTGGTGCGCGTTGAGGTACACCGCTCCGGCACCCTGACGGGCGCCGAGCTGGTTGGCGTAGCTGAAGCTGTCTTCGAGGAGCTTCATCACGGGGATGATGCCCGAGGACTGGTTCTCGATCTGCTTGATCGGAGCGCCGGCCTCACGGATGTTCGAGAGCAGCAGAGCGACGCCGCCGCCGCGCTTGGAGAGCTGGAGAGCGGAGTTGATGCCGCGGGCGATCGACTCCATGTTGTCTTCGATGCGCAGCAGGAAGCAGCTGACGAGCTCGCCGCGCTGGGCCTTGCCCGAGTTGAGGAAGGTCGGCGTCGCGGGCTGGAAACGGCCGGAGATGATCTCCTCGACCAGGGCGACTGCGAGGTTCTCGTCGCCGCCGGCGAGGCCGAGGGCCGTCATCACGACGCGGTCTTCGAAGCGCTCGAGGTAGCGCTTGCCGTCGAACGTCTTGAGCGTGTAGCTCGTGTAGTACTTGAAGGCGCCGAGGAACGTCTCGAACCGGAACTTCTTGCTGTAGGCGAGGTCGTTGAGCTTCTGGATGAACTCGAGCGAGTACTGCTCGATCACGGCGGGCTCGTAGTACTCCTTCTCGACCAGGTAGTCGAGACGCTCCTTGAGCGAGTGGAAGAACACCGTGTTCTGGTTGACGTGCTGCAGGAAGTACTCGCGTGCCGCCCGCTTGTCGGCGTCGAACTGGATCTTCCCGTTCGCGTCGTACAGGTTCAGCATCGCGTTGAGGGCGTGATAGTCCAGGCCCTCGTAGGTCGGGTTCATCTTGAACGCCACCGTGTCCGTCACTGAGTCGGTTCCTGCCTGCTCGTCAACTGCGGTACCCACCGTCGCTCCAATCCGTCGCTCACGCGATCTACATCGTCTTGTGTGCCGAAGATCTCGAGCCGATACAAGTGAGGCACGTTGCACTTGCGGCTGATGATGTCACCGGCGAGACAGAAGGAGTCGCCGAAGTTGGTGTTGCCCGCGGAGATGACTCCGCGGATGTGATTCCGGTTGCGCTCGTCGTTGAGGAACCGGATGACCTGCTTGGGCACCGCGCCTCGTTCGACGCCGCGCCCCTCACCCCCGCCGTAGGTGGGGGTGACCAGCACGAAGGGCTCGTCGACGACGAGATCTTCCTGCTGCCGGAGAAGGGGAATGCGTCGGGCCGGGAGCCCGAGCTTCTCGACGAAGCGCGCGGTGTTACCCGAGGCGCTCGAGAAGTAGACCAGGAGCGGCGCGGCGGTCGCGACGGCGCTCATGGCGGATCACGCCAGACGCGAAGCGAGCTCGTCGATCTTGTCGGGACGGAAGCCCGACCAGTGGCCCTCGTCGGTGACGACGACCGGCGCCTGCATGTAGCCCAGCGCCTTGACCTGCTCGAGTGCGGTCGCGTCTTCCGACAGGTCGAGGATTTCGTACTCGATGCCCTTGGCGTCGAGCGCGCGGTAGGTGGCGTTGCACTGAACGCAGGACGGCTTCGTGTAGACCGTGATCGACATCTTTTCGCTTCCCCTCAAATCTCTGGCCTGCATCTGTATCAGGCTGTTTTCCGGTAGACCCTCACCGGGATCTCAATACTACATATAGGTACGGACATTCAGGGTGACCACTAGGGGTAGTAGTTACATACGTGTAGTTTTCCACCGCTCTCCACTGTTAAAACACAGGTTCTCCACCGTTTCTTCCACAGGCTCGGGCACCTCGGGAGCAGCTCCGAACCGCGAGAAATCGCGGCTGGGAACGACCTGTGAGAGATCCATCCACAGGTCGGACCGTACGCCTCACCTCTGACATCGGATTTTCTGTGGAAACTCGGTTTGGGCGTGTCGCGGCGTGTCGCGGAGGAGCCGCTTCGACCGGCGTCCGCACCTCCCGGTAGCGTTGACCCGTGGCGGGATATCGGGACCTTCTTCGCACGCCCGGAGTGGCGCGCATGATCGCTGCACAGCTGACCGCTCGCTTCCCCAACGGGATGACCTCGCTCGCGATCCTGCTGCACGTCGAACAGCAGACCGGCTCATACGGCTCGGCGGGCCTGGTGCTCGCCGCGACCAGCGTCGGGCAGGCCGTCGCCGGCCCGATCACGAGTCGATGGATGGGCGCCTGGGGCATGCGCCGCGTGCTCGCCCTCACGCTCAGCGTGTGCGTGGTCGCCGTGCTGGGCTTGGCACTGCTCCCCCTGAACGTCCCCGGATACATGGCGCTCGGCATGATCGCCGGCCTCTCGACCCCGCCTGTGCAGGCCGCCGTGCGCACCATCTATCCGAAGCTCGTGAACTCGACACAGCTCACCCCGCTCTTCTCTCTCGACGCCTCGCTGCAGGAGATCATCTGGGTGCTCGCCCCCGTCGTGATCACGCTCGTGTCGACGCAGATCGGCACGGCCGTGGGGCTGCTGCTCGTGGCGGTCGTGCTGGTCGGCGGCGGAGCGTGGTTCATCCTCTCTCCCGAGGTCGGCCGCGTGCGCATCCCGCGAAGTCGCAGCGCCCTCGGCAAGGTCGTGCTCAAACCGCCGGTGCTGCTCGCCACCATCATCGGATTCCTGCTCATCGGCGCGTGCTCCGCGGTCGAGGTCGGTGTCGTCGCGACGTTCGAGCACGGCAGCCTGGCGGCCGGCCTCGTGCTCGCGGTGTTCGCCGTGGGCAGCCTCGCCGGAGGCCTCTCGTTCGGACACATCCCCATCGGGCCCTGGGCGATGGCCCGCCGCCTCACCATCGTCACGGTCGGCCTCGCACTCACCATGTTCTCCCTCAACGAGTTCTGGCTCGGCGGCACCCTGATCGTCGCCGGCATCGGCGTCGCGCCGGCTCTCGCCGTGCTGTTCGCCATCACGACCGCGAGCGTCAAGTTCAGCGAGACCGCCGAGGCCTTCGGCTGGGCCGGCACCGGTCAGCTGATCGGCGCCGCGGCCGGCTCTGCCGTCGCGGGCTTCCTCGTCGATGCGACGGATCCACGCGGCGCCTACCTCGCGGCAACCCTCTTCGCCGCAGCCGGACTCGTCGTCTCGATCGTCTTCGTCCGCTCCTTCCCCGATCTGCGTCATCGCGATGCGAGTCCCCACCCCGATACCGAACCCCTGGCGGTCACCCCTTCATGAGCTCTGCGTCCTCCCCCGCATCCATCGCCCCCGAGGTGATCTGCATCGGCGAGTCCATGGGACTCGTCACCGCTCTGGGCGCACCGCTCGCCGAGACCGAGACGGCGGCACTGGGGCTCGCCGGGGCAGAGGGCAACGTCGCCGTCGGACTCGTCTCGGCAGGGCATCGGGCCGCCTGGGCCTCGCGCCTGGGCGACGATCCGATCGGCGTGCGCATCTCGACCGAGCTCGCGCGCCGCGGCGTCGACCTCTGGGTGACGACGGATGCGGATGCGCCCACCGGCGTCATGTTCAAGGATCCGGGCACCGAGTCGTCGTCCGTCTACTACTACCGACGCGGATCGGCGGCGTCGCTGATGGCGCCCGGGTTCCTCGACGCCCCGCAGCTCGCCGGTGTCCGCATCGTGCACACGACCGGCATCACCCCGGCGCTCTCCCCCTCCTGCCGCGCGATGGTCGATCAGCTGTTCGTCGACGCGCGCACAGCCGGCGCGCTCGTGTCGTTCGACGTGAACGACCGCAGGGCGCTGTGGACGATGCAGGATGCGGCCGAGACGCTGACCCGGCTCGCGGATGCCGCGGACATCGCCTTCGTCGGTCGAGATGAGGCCGAGCGCGTCTGGGGCACCGCCACCGCCCTCGAGATCCGCGCACACCTTCCGAACTGCGGGCTGCTCATCGTGAAGGATGGCGACGTCGGTGCGACCGCGTTCCTCGGCGACGACGAGCCGGTGTTCGTGCCCGCGCCGCGGGTCGAGGTCGTCGAGCCGGTCGGCGCCGGCGATGCCTTCGCGGCCGGGTTCCTCGCCGCGACGCTCGACGGCGCAGAGCTCGCCGAGCGACTCTCTGCCGGACACGCCGCAGCCGCGCGGGTGCTGACCACGCACGGCGACCTGCCACCGCTGCCCTGAACTCCGCACGCCTCCCCCCTACGACCCGGTCGTAGGCTTGCTGCATGCCCGCACCGCTCACGCTGCCCCGCATCTCCTGGGGTGATCCGGCCGCCGATCGCCGAGTGCTCCTCGTGCACGGCCTCGGCTCCTCCGCTGCTCTCATGTGGCGGGTGGGCACCGCCCTCGCCGACGCCGGATGGCATGCGACCGCCGTCGACCTGCGCGGTCACGGCGACGCCCCGAGGGCCCTCGACTACTCGGTCGCCGCCTACGCGGCAGATCTCGTCGCGACCGAGCCCGACGGCGGTGGAGCGTGGGATGCCGTGGTCGGCCACTCTCTCGGCGGCGCCGCCGGCACGGCGGCCGCAGCATCCGCTCCGGAGTGGACCCGCCGCCTGGTGCTGCTCGACCCGGCGATCCTCGTCGACGGCCGCGATGCCGCGATCGTGCGTCGCAGCCAGGAGCGTGCCTTCGCCGACAACAGGGTGGAGCTGGTGCAGCAGGAGCATCCGCACTGGCATCCGCAGGACTGGGAGCTCAAGGTCGATGCCGTGCACCGAGCGAGTGCGTGGGCGGTCGAGCAGACGAGTGCGCAGAACACCCCGTGGGATGTCACGGCGGATGCCGCGCGGTTGACCGTCCCCACCCATGTGATCGCCTCTGATCCGGCGGTCTACAGCATCTTCACCGGCGATGTCGCAGCCTCCGTGCTCGCCTCGAACCCTCTCGTCACGATGTCGGTCGTCGAGGGATCCGGGCATTCGCTGCACCGCGACAAGCCCGAAGAGACCGTCCGACAGCTGAGAGAGGCCCTCGCGTGAGCACGTTCGACCCGACCGCGTATCTTCCCGACGACCTGCTCGAGCGCATCCGCGAGCGGGCTCCCATCCACGACCGCGAGAACACGTTCCCCGAACAGGACCTCGCCGAGCTGCGCGACGCCGGCTACCTGTCGATCCTCGTGCCCGCCGACCGTGGAGGCGCGGGTCTCGGACTCGCCGAGGCCGCGATCCTCCAGCAGCGCCTCGCGACCGCCGCCCCGGCCACGGCGCTCGCGATCAACATGCACCTCGTCTGGACCGGGGTCGCCAAGGTCTTCTCCGACCGCGGCGTGCCCGGCCTCGAGTTCGTGCAGAACGGCGCGGTCGCCGGCGAGGTCTTCGCCTTCGGCATCAGCGAGGGCGGCAACGACCTGGTGCTGTTCGGCAGCGACACCGAGGCCGCACCCACCGCCGACGGCGGCTACGCGTTCACCGGCACCAAGATCTTCACCTCGCTCGCGCCCGTGTGGACGAAGCTCGGGCTGCACGGACTCGACACGACGAGCGCCGACGCCCCGAAGCTCGTCTTCGCATTCGTCGACCGCACCGATGCGGTCGTGACGGGCGACGACTGGGACACTCTCGGCATGCGGGGCACACAGAGCCGCACGACCCGACTCGACGGAGCCGCGGCGGATGCGGCGCACGTGGTGCGCCGCATCGATCCGGGTCCGAACCCCGACCCGATCGTCTTCGGGATCTTCTCGGTCTTCGAGATCCTCCTCGCCTCGGTCTACACGGGCATCGCGCGCCGTGCGCTCGACCTGGCCGTGCTCACCGCGCAGAAGCGCCGCTCGAAGAAGACAGGTGCCGCGTACAGCCAGGATCCCGACATCCGCTGGCGCATCGCCGACATGGGCCTCGCGTACGACGCCCTTCCGCCGCAGATCGCCGTCCTCGCGCGCGATGTCGACGAGAAGGTCGACAACGGCGCCCGGTGGTTCACGCTGCTCTCGGGGGTCAAGCACCGGGCGATCACGATGTCGAAGCACGTCGTCGACCAGGCGATGCTGGTCGCCGGCGGCGGCTCGTACTTCTCGTCGAACGAGCTGTCGCGGCTCTATCGTGACGTCCTGGCGGGGGCATTCCACCCCTCCGACCCCGAGTCTGCGCATTCCACCGCGGCGAGCGCCTGGCTGGGCCCGCTCGAGTCCTGACCGCGATATTCTGCGGTTTACCCGCTGCAGCTCCGCCGATTCTGCGGAATCGGTTGAAGACAGCCCGCTGCGGTGCGAGGATCGCATCATGATGTCCTCGAAGAAGCATCCGCCACTGGACGGTGTGGCCAAGACGATCATCGAGCTGCTGCAGGAGGACGGCCGGCGCTCGTACTCCGACATCGGGCGTGAGGTCGGCCTGAGCGAGGCCGCCGTGCGCCAGCGGGTGCAGCGTCTCACCGAGTCCGGCGTGATGCAGATCGTCGCCGTGACCGATCCGATGCAGCTGGGCTTCCCTCGACAGGCGATGATCGGCATCCGCGTCTCGGGCGACACTCGCGTCGTCGCAGAGGCCATCGCCGAGATCGCCGCGATCGACTACGTGGTGATCACGGTCGGATCCTTCGACATCCTCGCCGAGGTCGTCTGCGAGGACGACGAAGACCTCCTTGCGCTGATCAACGACCACATCCGCCCGATCGACGGGGTGCTGTCGACCGAGACCTTCATCTACGCCAAGCTGCAGAAGCAGCTCTACAACTGGGGGACCAGATGAGCACGCAACGCACGACTCCGTCCGAGGCCGAACTCCAGGCCATGGCCAAAGACCACCTGTGGATGCACTTCACACGGCAGTCGACCATGGACAAGAGCGGCGTGCCGATCATCGTCAAGGGCGACGGCCACCGCATCTGGGACTCGAAGGGCAAGGACTACTTCGACGGCCTCTCGGGTCTCTTCGTCGTCAACGCCGGGCATGGACGCCGCCGCCTCGCCGAGGCCGCGGCGAAGCAGGCATCCGAACTGTCGTTCTTCCCGCTGTGGTCGTATGCGCACCCGGCGGCCATCGAGCTCGCCGATCGCCTGGCCGATGAGGCACCCGGCGATCTCAACCGCGTGTTCTTCTCGACAGGAGGCGGCGAGGCGGTCGAGACCGCGTTCAAGCTCGCGAAGCACTACTGGAAGCTGATGGGCAAGCCCACCAAGCACAAGGTCATCTCGCGCTCGGTCGCCTACCACGGCACCCCGCAGGGCGCCCTCGCGATCACCGGCATCCCCGCGATGAAGTCGATGTTCGAACCCGTCACGCCCGGTGGCTTCCGGGTGCCGAACACCAACTTCTACCGAGCGGCCGAGATGGGCGGCCCGAGCGACGACCTCGAGGCCTTCGGACGCTGGGCCGCCGACCGCATCGAGGAGATGATCCTGTTCGAGGGGGCAGACACCGTCGCCGCCGTCTTCCTCGAGCCGGTGCAGAACTCGGGCGGATGCTTCCCGCCCCCTCCCGGCTACTTCGCCAGGGTGCGCGAGATCTGCGACCGCCACGACGTGCTGCTCGTCTCGGATGAGGTCATCTGCGCGTTCGGCCGCCTCGGACACACCTTCGCCTGCACCGGCCTCGGCTACGTGCCCGACATGATCACCTGCGCCAAGGGCATGACGAGCGGCTACTCGCCGATCGGCGCCACCATCGTGAGCGACCGGATCTACGAGCCGTTCTCGAAGGGCGACGTGTCGTTCCCGCACGGCTACACGTTCGGCGGTCACCCCGTCTCGGCAGCCGTGGCGCTCGAGAACCTCGCGATCTTCGACGAGGAGGGGCTCAACCAGCGGGTGCGCGAGAACTCGCCCCTGTTCCGCGCCGAGCTCGAGAAGCTCCTCGACCTGCCCATCGTCGGCGACGTGCGCGGCGACGGCTACTTCTTCGGCATCGAGCTCGTGAAGGACAAGGCGACGCGCGAGACGTTCGACGACGACGAGTCCGAGCGGCTGCTGCGCGGCTTCCTGTCCCCCGCGCTGTTCGAGGCCGGGCTCTACTGCCGCGCCGATGACCGCGGCGACCCCGTGATCCAGCTCGCGCCGCCGCTCACGGTCGGACCGGCGGAGTTCCGTGAGATCGAGCAGATCCTGCGGAGCGTGCTCACCGACGCGCAGTCGGTTCTCTGACGCTCGCTGCAGGGGCTCCGGAGACGGCTCAGACCAATGCCGCGGTGCGCCGCCTCGCGAGAAGTGCGAGGTGGAGCGCCGCGATCGTCTCGCCGTCGTCGAGGTCGGCGCCCAGCAGGTCGCCGATCAGCGTGATCCGCTGATAGAACACCGATCGCGACAGGTGGCTCGCCGCCGCGGCCGCCGAGCGGTTTCCCGGGTGCGCCACGAGAGCGGCGAGCACGTCGAGCAGATCGCCTCTCCGCTCCTGATCGTGACGGATCAGCGGCGCCAGCATCCGCTCGCTGTGCTCGTGCAGTCGGTGGTCGTCACGCAGAGTGGCGACGAGCCGCTCGAGCGGTCGGTCATCGACGCGGCGCACCCTCGCCCCGGCCTCAGCCCTGTCGCTGTCGGCGAGGTCGCGCGCGGCGCGCAGAGAGCCGAGCAGACCGAGCACGTCGTCGGAGACCGGCCCCACGAAGACGGCGCGGTCGGGGCCGGCGATGCGCAGCAGCACCTCGTCGGACAGCACCGCGGATGCCGGCAGCGAGAGCAGCGCGACATCGTCGTCGTCGACGCGGGCGGCCACGACCGCGAAGCCTGCCTGCCGCGCCCGATAGGCGAGCTCGCTGATGGACGCCGAGCCGCGGGCGACGATCCCGTGACACTGGCGTTCGGCGAGCGCGAAGCCCCCTGCGCGCAGCCGAGCATCGATGTCGTCCGCCCTGGCGAACCGCGCACCGAGGAGGTCATCGATGACGGCGCGCTGCGCCAGCAGCGACCATTCCGCGTCACCGCCGTCGGCGATGCAGCCGAACGCAAGCGCCGTCGCACCCTGTTCGAGCACGGTGACGCGGCCGGCGGGGTGTGCCGGGCCGGGCAGCGCGAGAAGCGTGCCCCAGCGCACTCCTCTCGCCTGCACGGGCACCTGCTCGGCACCCCCTCGACCGTCGAGCACCTCGGCGATCGGCATCCCCAGCCCTTCGGCCGCGATCACCTCGCGTGCCAGGTTCTCGAGCACAACCGGGGCGCCGAGGGCGCGGGCGGTCTCGGCCACCACGACGTCGGCCGGCGCCCCCTGCAGGCTCAGCGCGGTGAAGAGCTCGTGCAGATGCTGCCGCTCGTGCAGGGCCTGCGTCTGCGCGGCGATCAGGGCGTGGTGCACGGCCTCGGTCACGGCGACGAACTTCACCTCGCGGGTGAGGGCGACGAGCGCGAGGCCCACCGTCGCGCAGACATCCACGACCGGCTGCGGCACGGCATCGCGGGCTGTCCCGAGCTCGAAGACGATTCCGGCGATGCCCGCTCGATGCAGCCTCGATGCGAAGGCGCGCAGCTCTCCGTCGTCGAACGGCCACCCTGCACCCGTCGTCAGAAGCAGCTCTCCTCCGTCGAGCAGACGCGCGACGCCGACGCTGTCGGAGACGTGCACCCACCGCACCGCAGCATCCAACGCCGCACCCCCGACGAGCACGTCAGGCTCGCCCGCCTGCACGGCGGGGTCGGCCAGCACGTCGGCGACCGTGAGGTACACGCTGTGCGCCGGACGGTCTGTCCGGATAACCCTGATGTCGCTACGTTCTGACGCCAAGATTGCCCTCCGTGCTCTGTGATCATAGGAGGAAGCCAGCGTATCGAACCCCGGTCAGAGTGTTCGATGCGGATCACGCACTGCGAGGGAGCCCCGTGGACATCGTCCGTCACATCATCAATGGAGCAGAGACCGCCGAGGCGGCGCGCACGGGTCAGGTCTTCGATCCCGCCACCGGACAGGTCTCGAAGCAGGTCGCCTTCGCCGCGACCGGAGAGGTCGACCGGGCGATCGCCGCCGCGGCATCCGCTCTTCCGGCGTGGCGCGAGACGAGCCTCATCAAGCGGGCCGACGTGTTCTTCCGGCTGCGCCAGCTGCTCAAGGAGCGCACGCCCGAGCTCGCCGCGATCGTCACGTCGGAGCACGGCAAGGTGCTCTCGGATGCCGCGGGCGAGGTCTCGCGCGGCATCGAGAACGTCGAGTTCGCCGCCGGACTCGTGCACCTGCTCAAGGGCGAGCGCAGCGAACAGGTCTCGCGTGGTGTCGACGTGCACTCGGTCAAGCAGCCCGTCGGCGTCGTCGCCGCGATCACGCCGTTCAACTTCCCGGTGATGGTGCCGCTGTGGATGGTGGCCTCGGCGATCGCGTGCGGCAACACGGTCGTGCTCAAGCCCAGCGAGAAGGACCCGTCCGCGTCGGTCTGGCTCGCCAAGCTCTTCCAGGAGGCGGGTCTTCCGGATGGAGTGCTCAATGTCGTGCACGGCGACAAGGAGGCGGTCGACGCGCTGCTCGAGTCGCCACGCGTGAACGCGATCAGCTTCGTCGGTTCGACGCCGATCGCGCGCTCGATCTACCAGCGCGCCTCGGCTGCGGGCAAGCGCGTCCAGGCGCTGGGCGGCGCGAAGAACCACATGGTCGTCATGCCGGATGCCGACATCGATGCCGCAGCCGACGCCGCCGTCTCGGCCGCCTACGGCTCGGCCGGCGAACGCTGCATGGCCGTCTCGGTGCTGGTCGCGGTCGGCGACATCGCCGATGACCTGGTCGCCGCGATCGCCTCGCGCATCGAGGGCCTCACGATCGGCGCCGGCACGGATGCCGCGAGCGAGATGGGCCCGCTCATCACCCGCGAGCACCGCGACCGCGTCGCCTCCTACGTGACGGGCGCCGCTGCAGAAGGAGCGACCGTCGTGGTCGACGGCACGACGAAGGAGTTCGACTCGGAGGGCTTCTTCATCGGCGTCAGCCTGATCGATCAGGTCGCCCCCGGCATGAAGGTGTACGACGACGAGATCTTCGGCCCGGTGCTCTCGGTGGTTCGCGTCGAGACCTACGCCGAGGCCGTCGAGCTCGTCAACGCGAACGCCTACGGCAACGGTACGGCGATCTTCACGCGCGACGGCGGCACCGCCCGCCAGTACGAGTTCGACATCGAGGTCGGCATGGTCGGCGTGAACGTGCCGATCCCCGTGCCGATCGGCGCCTACTCGTTCGGCGGTTGGAAGGACTCGCTGTTCGGCGACTCGCACATCTACGGCCCCGAGTCGGTGCACTTCTACACTCGGTCGAAGGTGGTCACCACCCGCTGGCCCGACCACACGCCCTCGCAGATCGACCTGGGCTTCCCGAGCAACCACTGAGCTCCGAGCAGACAGAGAACTGAGACACGAGACATGACGAACTTCACCGACCGCCATGGTGCATCCCACCCGCTGCCTGACCCCGAGGCCGAGGCGCAGGTGCGCGCGGATGACCGCGGCCACGTGTTCCACTCGTGGAGCGCGCAGGGCCTGATCGACCCGCTCCCCGTCGCTGCGGGTGAGGGCTCGACGTTCTGGGACTACGCCGGCAACGTCTACCTCGACTTCTCGAGCCAGCTGGTGAACCTGAACCTCGGGCACCAGCATCCCGACCTCGTCGCGGCGATCCAGCAGCAGGCGGGGCGTCTCTCGACGATCCAGCCGGCGATGGCCAACGACGTGCGGGGCGAGCTCGCCCGGCTCATCGTCGAGGTCGCACCCGAGGGCTTCGAGAAGGTGTTCTTCACGAACGGCGGCGCCGAGGCCAACGAGTACGCGGTGCGCATGGCTCGTCAGTCGACCGGTCGCCACAAGGTCCTCTCGATGTACCGCAGCTATCACGGCTCCACGTCGACCGCGATCTCGCTGACCGGCGACCCTCGCCGGTGGGCGAACGGCACTCCCGACTCCGGCGCCGTGCGCTTCTTCGGGCCCTACCTCTATCGCTCGCCGTTCCACGCCGAGACGCCGGAGCAGGAGTCCGAGCGCGCACTCGCCCACCTCGAGCAGACGATCCAGCTCGAGGGACCGCAGACCATCGCCGCGATCATCATCGAGACCGTCGTCGGCACCAACGGCGTGCTCGTGCCGCCGCCCGGGTACCTGCAGGGCGTGCGCGAGCTGTGCGATCGCTACGGCATCGTCTACATCGCCGATGAGGTCATGGTCGGCTTCGGACGGCTCGGCGAGTGGTTCGGCATCGATGCGTACGACGGCCGCCCCGACCTGATCACCTTCGCCAAGGGTGTGAACTCGGGCTACGTGCCGCTCGGCGGCGTCGTCATCTCCGAGCGCATCGCGCGCGCCTTCGACACCACGCCCTTCGCCGGCGGACTCACCTACTCGGGCCACCCGCTCGCCTGTGCCGCGGGCGTCGCGACGTTCGAGGTGTTCCGTCGCGACGGCATCCTCGAGCGCGTGCGCGATCTCGGCGAGCGCATCGTCGAGCCGACCCTGCGCCGCTGGGTCGACACCCACCCGAGCGTCGGAGAGGTGCGCGGCCGCGGCCTGTTCTGGGCCGTCGAACTGGTGCGCGACAAAGAGACGCGCGAGCCACTCGTGCCGTTCAACGCCAGCGGAGCGGATGCTGCGCCGGTCGCCGCCTTCGCCGCCGCCGCCAAGAAAGCCGGCGTCTGGCCGTTCACGCACTTCAACCGCATGCACGTGGCCCCGCCGCTCGTGATCAGCGAAGAAGACCTGGTGCGCGGTCTGACCGTGCTCGACGAGGCTCTCGCCGTCGCCGACGAAGCAGCCACGAGCTGACAGCGCCGTGAGCTGACAGTGCCGTGAGGTGCAGCCGCTGCTGCGCGGGTTCAGATCAGGAAGCCGCGCAGCAGCGCTTCAGAGCCCGCGAGGTGATCGCGCATCGCGGCTTCAGCGACATCCGGCCGCCCGGCCAGGATCGCGGTGACGATGCGTTCGTGCTGCTCGCCCGAGTGCTGGATGTTGCGCGGCATCAACGGGAACGTGTCGAGCCATGCGTTGACATCGGCCCTGTTCTCGGCGAGCAGAGCGACGAGCGAGGGGATGCCGGCGGCCTCGGCGATCGCGAGGTGCAGCAAAGTGTCGAGCCGACGATACTCCTCGGGCCCGGCGGGGAGAGCCGCCTCATGCCGCGCCCACAGGTCGGCGCGCGTCGCGGCATCCAGCGAACGACTCGCGGCCGCGCGCACCGCCCCGGTCTCGAGCACCCGCCTCAGGCCCAGCACGTCGTCGAGCTCGGCGGCGGTCACGGCCCCGGCATCCGACGGCTGGGGCAGCGGATCCGCGACGAACGTGCCGCCGTATCGACCGCGCTTCGGCACCAGGTACCCCGTGTCCGCGAGTTCGCGGATCGCGTCGCGCACGGTGTCGCGGCTCACTCCGAAGGATGCCGCGAGCTCACGCTCGGGCGGCAGTGACTCCCCCGGCGCGACCACGCCGAGACGGATGGTCTGCACGAGGCGAGCGACCGCATCCTCGAGGGCGTTGCCTCGGCGCAGCGGCCGGTAGACCGCCCGGCGCACCTCGACGAGATCGCCGTCGGAGGGGTTCTCGCTCATGCTTCTCAGCCTGTCACAGCGACATGATCCCGCTTCACAGCGGGGTGACGTAGGCGTTGGTGATGCCGCCGTCGACGACGAAGGCGCTCGCGGTGATGAACGACGAATCGTCCGAGGCGAGGAAGGCAACAGCGGCGGCGAGCTCGGACGGCTCTGCGAAGCGTCCCATCGGCACATGCACGAGTCGGCGCTGAGCGCGCTCGGGGTCTTTTGCGAAGAGCTCCTGCAGCAGCGGGGTGTTGACCGGTCCCGGGCACAGGGCGTTCACGCGCACTCCCTGCCGGGCGAACTGCACGCCGAGCTCGCGCGACATCGCGAGCACGCCGCCCTTCGATGCGGTGTAGCTGATCTGCGAGGTGGCCGATCCCAGCAGCGCCACGAAGGAGGCCGTGTTGATGATCGAGCCTCGACCTGCCGGAACCATGTGGCGAAGCGCCGCGCGGCTGCACAGGTACACGCTCTTGAGGTTCACGTCCTGCACCCGATCCCAGGCCGGCAGTTCGGTCGTCTCGATCGAGTCGTCGTCCGCGGGCGATATGCCGGCGTTGTTGAACGCGATGTCGATGCGCCCGAACTCGGCGGCGACCCCGTCGAAGAGCGTGTTGACCATGGCCTCGTCGGCCACGTCGACGATGCGGAACGCTCCGCCCACCTCGGCCGCTGCCGCTTCGCCCGTGGCGGGGTCGACGTCGGCGATGACGACGAACGCGCCCTCGGCGGCGAAGCGCTGGGCGGTGGCGAAGCCGATTCCGCTCGCGCCACCCGTGATGATGGCGACGCGGTCCTTGAGGCGCTGGGTCAGATCGATGCTCATGTGTGTTTCTCCGTTGCAGTGAAAAGGTCGGGCCGGGTGTCGCTGTCAGGATTCGTCGGTCGCGAAGAAGACGTTCTTGGTCTCGGTGAAGTGCTCGGCGGCGTCGGGCCCGAGCTCACGCCCGAGACCCGAGGCCTTCATGCCGCCGAACGGCGTCGCGTATCGCACCGACGAGTGCGAGTTGACCGACAGCACGCCGCTCTGCACACCCCGTGAGACGCGCACGGCGCGGCCGAGGTTCTCGGTCCAGATCGAGCCGGCGAGTCCGTAGGCGGTGTCGTTCGCGAGCCGGATCGCATCGGCTTCGTCATCGAACGGCATGACCGCGACGACCGGGCCGAACACCTCCTGCTGCGCGATCCTGTCGGACGGATCGGCGAGCACCACGGCCGGGGCGAACCAAAAGCCGTCGCCCTCGGGTGCGCTGCCGCGGAAGGCGATGTTCGCGTCGTCGAGGAACCCCGAGACCGTGTCGCGGTGTGCGGCCGAGATGAGCGGTCCCATGTCGGTGTCGGTCCTCGACGGGTCTCCTACTCGCCACGCAGCGACAGCGGGCTCGAGCAGTTCGAGGAATCGGTCGTACACCGATCGCTGCACGAGCAGCCGGCTGCGGGCGCAGCAATCCTGACCCGCGTTGTCGAACACCGAACCCGGAACCGCCGCGACGGCCTTCTCGAGGTCCGCGTCGGCGAAGACGATGTTGGCGCTCTTGCCGCCGAGCTCCAGCGTGACGGGCTTGAGCGCTCGAGCGCATCCGGCCGCGACCTCGATGCCGACCTCGGTCGACCCGGTGAACACGACCTTGCGGACATCCGGATGCTCGACGAGCCGCTGTCCGACGACCGAACCCGACCCGGTGACGACCTCGAACAGCCCTTCGGGAAGACCCGCTTCGAGAGCGAGTTCGCCGAGGCGGATGGCCGTGAGAGGGGTGAGCTCGGCGGGCTTCAGCACCACGGCGTTCCCTGCGGCGAGCGCCGGCGCGAACGCCCAGGCGGCGATCGTCATCGGGAAGTTCCACGGCACGATGACACCGACCACGCCGTAGGGGTCGTGGAAGGTGACATCGAGTCCGCCTGCCACCGGGATCTGCCGGCCGGACAGCCGTTCAGGGTCGGCGGAGTAGTAGTTGAGGACCTGCGCGACGTGACCGGCCTCCCATCGGGCGGAACCGATCGGATGCCCGGAGTTCAGCACCTCGAGCTGGGCGAGCTCTTCGGCCGCGGCCTCGACCGTGCGAGCGAACGCCCGGAGGGCATCGGCCCGAGCGACCGGGGCCAGCGCGGCCCATCGACGCTGCGCCACGACGGCGCGCGCGATCGCGGCATCCGTCTCTCCGATGTCGGCGCGCGCGATCTCGCGGATCGCCGCTCCGGTCGACGGGTTGATGACTGTGAACGCGCTCATCGGGCGTCCTCCTTCCGCCGCGCGGCGAACGCGCGGGCCTGTGCGACGAGATCGGTGAAGAGCCGCCGATCCTCGGCGTTCTCCTCGGGGTGCCATTGGACGCCGACGATGTGGCCGGCCGAGGTGTCGACGAAGGCCTGCACGAGTCCGTCGTCGGAGTGCGCAGCCGCCACGAGACCGTCGCCGAGTCGACCGACGCCCTGGTGGTGGTAGCTGTGCACGCGCATCTCGGTCTCGCCGATGATCTCGGCGAGCGGAGTGTCGGTCGACACCTCGACGTCGTTCTCGGCGAAGACGCCGCCGCCGATGCGGTACTTCTCGGTGCCGAGCGATTCGGGCAGATGCTGCTGCAGGGTGCCGCCGCGGGCGACGTTCACGAGCTGCAGACCGCGGCAGATCGCGAGCACCGGGATGCCACGGCGCTCCGCCGCCCGGAACAGGGCGAGCTCCCATGCATCACGGTCGACGCGGGCGGGGTCGGTGAGCGGATGCCGGTCCTCGCCGTACAGCTCGGGGGCCACATCAGCACCGCCCGAGAGCACGAGGCCGTCCATGCCCGAGATGGCCGCATCCGCGGCATCCGGATCCTGCGGAGGCAGGAGCAGCGCGATGCCGCCGACGGAGGTCACGCTCGTGAGGTACTGCTCAGGCAGGAACGCCGCCCGCACATCCCACACCCCCTGCTGCGCGCGCTCCAGGTACGTCGTGACGCCGATCAGCGGCCTGGGGTCAGAGGCGCTCGAAGCCACGGATGCGCTCCCAGTCGGTGACGGCCGCGTCATAGGCTTCCACCTCGATGCGGGCCTGGTTCAGGTAGTGCTCGACCACGTCGTCGCCGAACGCCGCGCGCGCGATGGTCGACTCGCTGAACAGCTTCGCGGCCTCGCGCAGGGTCGTCGGCAGATGATCGACCCCGGCCTCATAGGCGTTGCCGGTGAACCGCTCGGGCAACGGCAGCTCGTTGTCGATGCCGTGCAGCCCGCCCGCGATGATCGCCGAGATCGCGAGGTACGGGTTCACGTCGCCCCCGGGCACTCGGTTCTCCACCCGGAGCCCCGAGCCTGAACCGACCACGCGCAGGGCACACGTGCGGTTGTCGATTCCCCACGCGACTCCCGTCGGCGCGAAGCTGCCCTTCGCGAAGCGCTTGTACGAGTTGATGTTCGGCGCGAGCAGCAGGGTGAACTCGCGGAGCGTGGCGAGGATGCCGGCGATCCAGTGCTCCATCACGGGGCTGAAGCCGTGCTCGCCGTCGCCCGCCATGACCGGAGCGCCCGACTCGTCGCGCAGCGACAGGTGGATGTGACAGCTGTTGCCCTCGCGCTCGTTGAACTTGGCCATGAACGTGAGCGCCTGCCCGTGCTGCTCGGCGATCTCCTTCGCACCGTTCTTGTAGATCGCGTGCTGGTCGGCGGTCTCTCGCACCTCCGCATAGCGGAACGCGATCTCCTGCTGACCGAAGTTGCACTCGCCCTTCACGCCCTCGCAGTAGAGCCCTGCCCCGTCCATGCTGTTGCGGATGTCGCGCAGCAGCGGCTCCATGCGGGTCGAGGCGAGCAGGTTGTAGTCGACGTTGTAGTCGGTCGCGGGCGTCAGACCTTCGTACTTGCGCGCCCACGCATCGCGATACGTGTTGTCGAAGACGATGAACTCGAGCTCAGTTCCGGAGTACGCGGTCCATCCCCGCTCGGCGAGGCGGTCGCGCTGCCGGTCGAGGATGGCCCGGGGCGAGGGCCCGACCGGCTCGCCGTTCTGCCAGACGAGGTCGGCCATGACGAGAGCAGTGCCGTCGAGCCAGGGGATGTTGCGCAGAGTCTCGACGTCGGGCTTGAGCACCATGTCGCCGTAGCCGCGATCCCAGCCCGACATCGCGTAGCCGTCGACGGTGTTCATGTCGACGTCGACCGAGAGCAGATAGTCGCACGCCTCGGCACCGTGGGCCAGGATGTCCTCCTGGAACAGCCGCGCCGACACACGTTTGCCGACCAGCCGGCCCTGCGCGTCGGCGAAGGCCACGATCACCGTGTCGATCTCGCCGGCGGCGATGCCGGCATCCAGCTGTTCGATGCTCAGGTTGCCCGCCATCTGACGCTCCGTTCTCGTGCTGTGAAGCGATCGGCCGACCGGCTTCGCCCTCAGAGTAGATCACCTTGCCGTTTAAAGGTAGACGAAACCACCATTGACTGTCACAATCGTCCGCAAGGTGCACCCGGCGCCTGCACGCATGCGAACGGAGAGCGGATGTCCCAGCAGAGCAATGAATCCCGCAAGGTCGCCGGAGCGACCTATACACGCGCCGGGAGTGAGTATTTCGAGAAACGCACACTGAAGAGGTCCGCCGGAGTCTGGGGCCTGTGGGGCCTCGCGGTCGCCGCCGTGATCTCGGGTGACTTCTCCGGGTGGAACTTCGGCATCGACTTCGCGGGCTTCGGCGGGATGCTCATCGCCTTCGCGATCCTCGTCGCGATGTACTACGGCATGATCTTCGCCATCGGAGAGATGGCGGCGGCCATGCCCCACACCGGCGGAGCCTACTCGTTCGCCCGTTCGGCCATGGGCCCGTGGGGCGGCCTCGTCACCGGCGCGGCCGAGACCATCGAGTACGTCGCGACCACGGCGGTGATCGTCTACTTCTCGGCGTCGTATGCGAACGGCATCACGAGTGAGCTGCTGGGCCTCGAGCTGCCCGGATGGGTCTGGTACCTCATCCTCTACATCGTCTTCATCGCCCTGAACTCCGCGGGCGCGGCGATCTCGTTCCGCTTCGCGATCATCGTGTCGGTGATCTCGATCGGGATCATCCTGGTCTTCTCCGCCATGGCGCTCTTCTCGGGCGCGTTCTCGTGGGATGCCCTGTGGGACATCGTGCCCGACGAGGGCCAGACGGCGTTCCTCCCCCACGGCGTACTGCCGATCCTGTTCGCACTGCCCTTCGCGATGTGGTTCTTCCTCGGCATCGAGGAGCTGCCGCTCGCGGCGGAGGAATCGCACAACCCGACGCGCGACATCCCCAAGGCAGGGTTCTGGGCTCGCGGCACCCTCATCATCACGGGCCTCCTGGTGCTGTTCCTCAACACCGGCGTGCTCGGAGCCGAAGCGACAGGCACCGCCGGCGAACCGCTGCTCGACGGCTTCCGCGCGATCGTGGGCGACCAGCTCGCCGCCGTGCTCGCGCTGTTCGCACTCATCGGCCTGCTCGCCTCGCTGCAGGGCATCATGTTCGCCTACGGACGCAACATGTACTCGCTGTCGCGCGCCGGGTACTACCCGCGCTTCCTCTCGCTCACCGGAAAGCGCCAGACGCCGTGGGTCGCCCTCACCGTGGGTGCTGCGATCGGCTTCGTCGCGCTGATCGTGCTCGACGTGCTCACCGCGGTCGACTCCGAGGGCGCGGGTACGGTCGCCGGTGCGATCGTCCTGAACATCGCCGTCTGGGGAGCAGTCGTCGCCTACGGACTGCAGCTCGTGTCGTTCATCATCCTGCGCAAGAAGTTCCCGAACGTCGACCGCCCGTACGTGAGCCCGTGGGGCATCCCGGGTGCGGTCATCGCCCTCGTGATCGCCGCCCTGATCTTCGTGGGCTTCCTGCTGAACCCCACGTTCGGCCCGGCGATCATCGCGATCGCGATCGTCTACGTGATCATCCTGCTCGGCTTCGGCCTGTTCTTCCGGCACCGTCTCGTGCTCTCCCCCGAAGAGGAGTACGCGCTGTCGGGCGGTTCGCACGGAGACCCGCAGGCCGAGGGCTACGACGCCATGGAGGGCGAGGTGTTCGGCGGCGGACGCTGATCGAGAGGAGGAGCGCGGCTCTACTTGCGGTCGAAGTCGAACGCCTTCAGCAGCTCGTCGACGGCCTTGTCGCGCTCCTCCCCGCCCTCGTCGAACATATGCGTCACGTGCGTGCGCAGGTGGTTCTCGAGCAGCAGGCGGTTGAGAGACTCCAGAGAGCGCTGGATCGCGCGGGACTGCGTGATGATGTCCATGCAGTACTCCTCGTTCTCGATCATCCGCGCGACTCCGCGCATCTGACCTTCGAGGATGCTGGTGCGGTGCAGTGCACGCTTCTTGATGTCTTCGATCACGTTTCGAGGGTACTCGGCCTCTGCCGCTGTCAGTCCTCGAACGGGTTCAGCACCGACAGGCCGGGGATCTCGAAGTCCTTCGTGTTGCGCGTCACGAGAGTCAGGCCGTGATGCAACGCTGTGGCCGCGATCAGCGCGTCAGCCCACGGACGACGATCCGGCACGTTGAGAGCGGCGCACGTCCGCGCGATCTGCGGAGAGACGGGGAGGATGCGGGAGCCGAGCCCGAGTCGGAGCGCGTCCAGCCAGCGTCGGAGTGCTCTCGCCTGACGCGGGTCGCGCCGCTGGAGTCCGAGGACACCGAGTTCCAGCTCGTAGTCGGTGATGGCGCTCATGTGAAGAGCCTCGGGCTCCCCGCTCTCCATCCAGGTGCGAGCGGCGATGCCGGCTCCGATTCCGCGCCTCGCGTCGGAGAACGTGTTCGTGTCGAGCAGATACATCGGTCAGAACTCGATCGGAGGACGACCGAAGTCCGTCTTCCGGTCGGCGACGATCTCGTCGATGATGCGATCGAACTCGCCGTCGTCGTCCATGAGGTCCTTCTCCGGCATCGCGAGGAACTCGAGAATCGACCCGGGCCGGGCCGGGGCTAGCCGTTCGTACTCGTCGATGCTCAAGAGCACGTACGCGGGCTCGCCGCGCTTCGTGATCATCACGGGCTGGTCGTCGGCGACGCGCTGAGCGCGCGCGACGGACTGGTTGAATTCTCGAGCGGTCATGGTGAACACGTTGTACCTCGATTCCGAATGTAGTGATGGTACTACACAGCCCAGATCTCTCGACGGACGACAGGACTCGATGCGGTACGCCGTACTCGGCTCGAACTCCCCGTGAAAGGATGACGTCATGCCGCGAACCCCGATGGCGCTCCTGTCGCCCGCAGACCAGGCGCGACTTCGCGCGCTCCGACGAATGAAGGCCGTGGCGCTCGGCGCGCTGATCTTCATGGCCGTCGTCTTCGTCTTCGCGTTCGCGTTCCAGGAACGGCAGCCGTGGCTCGGCTATGTGCGCGCCGCCGCCGAAGGCGGCATGGTGGGTGCCCTCGCCGACTGGTTCGCCGTGACCGCGCTGTTCCGTCGTCCACTCGGCCTGCCGATCCCGCACACCGCGATCATCCCGAACCGCAAGGACGAGATCGGCCGCACGCTGGGCGAGTTCGTCGAGACGAACTTCCTCGAGGCGAGCGTCGTGCGCACCAAGCTCGCCAGCACCGCGATCGCGAAGCGCGCGGGCGAGTGGCTGCGAGAGCCGGCCCACGCCGAGCGCGTGGGCGCCGAGGGAGCGACGATCGCGACCGCCGTGCTCAACGCACTCAGCGACGACGACGTGCGAGACCTCATCACAGACCTGGCCCGTGAGCACCTCGTCTCCCCCGAGTGGGGCCCGCCCGCCGGCGCCTGGCTCGAGAAGATCGTCGAGGCCGGCGCGCATCACGGCGCCGTCGACCTCGCGGCCGACAGCATCGGCCGCTGGCTGGACGCGAACGCCGAGTCGTTCTCGGGTCTCATCTCACGCAGGCTGCCCGGATGGGTGCCGAAGCTCGCGCACCGGTTCGTCGACGACACGGCCTACAACGAGGCCGTGAAGTTCGTCCGCGCCGTGCAGGCCGATCCGCAGCATCCGGCCCGTCTCGCGGTCGACGGGTACCTCGCCCGCCTCGCCGACAGCCTGCAGAACGACCCGGAGACGCGCGCCAAGCTCGAGAACGCGAAGTCGTCGCTCTTCGACAGTCCCCGCGTGGGCGCCCTCGCCGCCGAGGCGTGGAACACGGCCAAGAACGGACTACTCACCGCCCTCGCCGACCCCGAGAGCGGGCTGCGCGTGCGTGCGGCTCAGGCTCTGCAGGAGGTCGGCGACAGGCTGACGACGGATGCCGCACTGCAGCACCGCGTCGACACGTGGGTGTCGGATGCCGCGGTGTTCCTCGTCGACCGCTACCGCCACGACATCGCGTCGATCATCACCGACACCGTCGAGCGCTGGGACCCGGTCGAGACCACCGAGAAGATCGAGCTCATGGTCGGCCGCGACCTGCAGTACATCCGTCTGAACGGCACCTTCGTCGGCGCGCTCGCGGGCCTCGCGATCTTCACGATCGCGCACCTGGTCATTCCCGGGGTCTGAGGCGTGCGGATCGTCGTGTCGGGCACGCACGCGAGCGGCAAGAGCACCCTGATCTCAGACTTCCACGCGGCACATCCCGAGTACACGGTGCTCGGCGATCCGTTCGACGACGTCGAGTCGGAGGCGCCGACTGGCGCGGCCAGCTTCGTGGCGCAGCTCCGCGTGACGGTCTCTCGGCTGCGAGAGTCGGCGCGCGAGAGTTCCGTCATCTCGGAACGTGGTCCCGTCGACTTCCTCGCCTACCTCACCGCGCTGGAGATGCTGGGACGCGGCGACGGCGCCCTGCTCTCTCGAGCCCAGGAGCTGGTCGAGACCTCCATGGCCCACATCGATCTGATCGCCGTCGTGCCGCTGGACCTACGGCACCCGATCGACGTTCCCGACGACGAGGATCCGGCCCTCCGAGAGGCGATGGAGAGCGCTCTTCTGGATGCGCTCGACGACCTCGAACGCGCCGGTGGTGCGCCGCCGATCGTGACGCTCATCGGGAACCCGCAGGAGAGGCTCGCGCAGCTGGAGAAGGCTGCCGGCCTCTGAGGTCCGGCACGCCGCCCGCGCGAACGAGCATCATCGACGCTGCGCGGAGAGAACTCGCAGTCATCGGGTGGCGAGGGCGGCGAGCATCTCGAGCACGCACAGCGCGGCGAGGCGCACCGTGCGCATGTCATCGGCGTCGGCCGTCGCGTCGACCTCGGCGATGTCCGCACTGACGACCCGCGGATCCGCGACGATCGAGCGGACGAGCGCGCGCAGCTCCCACGCGGCGAAGCCGCCGGGGACGGATGCCGGGCAACCGGGCGCTGCGGCGCGGTCGGCGGCGTCGACGTCGACATCGAGGTGGATGCGGGCACCGGCGCCCGCTCCCGCGATGCGCGTGGCTTCGGCGATGACCTCGGCGATGCCCCTTCGGCGCACCTCGTCGAGGGTGATCACGCGGATGCCCCAGTCGGCGGCGCGCGCGGCGTACGCAGCGGAGTTCGCGAAGTCCGCGATGCCGATCTGGACGATCCGCGTCGGATCGATCCGTTCGCCCTCCGGCGCATCCTCGACGAGCCGCCGCACGGGTGAGCCGTTCGAGATCCCGTCGCGCAGGTCGAAGTGGGCGTCGATCGTGATCAGTCCGGTGGCCCGAGCGCCCCGAGCGACCGGGTAGGTCAGCGCGTTGTCGCCGCCGAGCGCGATGACGAGGCGCGTGGCATCGGCGAGCTCGCGCACCCGCGCGACCGTCGGAGCGATGCCGTCCTCTCCGTCTGGTTCGACCACGTCGCCCGCGTCGAGCACGCGCAGCGCCTCGGTGAGGTCGACGACCGGCGGACCCATCAGGGTGGCGCTGTAGCGGGTGAGCGCCTCCCGGATCGCGGCGGGTGTCGCGTGCGCGCCGGTCGGCGACAGCGAGGTGCGCCACGTAGGAACACCGAGCAGCACGGCCTCCGCATCATCCCCTTCGGCGAACGCGGGCCACGACCCGGCACGCGGCCAGAGGTCATCGTGCGACAGGGCCATGATCCTCCGTTCCGCGAGCGTCGAAGACCGCGACACCGTCTTTCCAGACCTGCTCGACGAGCGGCACCCCCGGGCGGTAGGCCAGGTGGATGCGGGTGGGAGCCTTCAGCAGCACGAGGTCGGCCCGCGCCCCAGGTGCGATGACGCCGACGTCGTCGCGCCGCAGTGCCAGCGCTCCCCCGGCGGTCGCCGCCCACACGGCCTCGGCGGGTGTCATCCCCATGTCGCGCACGGCGATCGCGATGCAGAACGGCATGGAGGAGGTGAAGCTCGACCCCGGGTTCGTGTCGCAGGCGATCGCCACGGTGACTCCCGCGTCGATGAGTCGGCGGGCGTCGGGATACGGCTGCCTGGTCGAGAACTCCACCCCGGGCAACAGGGTGAGCACGGTGTCGGATCCGGCAAGCGCTGCGGTGTCGGCGTCCGTCAGGTAGGTGCCGTGGTCGACGGATGCCGCGCCGAGCTCGACTGCGAGACGGACTCCGTCACCCGGGCCGAGCTGGCTCGCGTGCACGCGCGGCATCAGTCCCTTCGCGATGCCGGCGTCGAGCACCCGCCGCGACTGCTCGACCGAGAACGCCCCGGTCTCGCAGAACACGTCGATCCACTTCGAGTGCGGTGCACAAGCGTCGAGCATCGGCCCGGTCACCAGGTCGACGTACTCGTCGGCACGGTCGGCGTAGTCCGCGGGAACCACATGGGCACCGAGGAACGTCACCTCCGGCGTGACCTCGGCAGCGAGGCGCACGAGACGTTCTTCGTCCGCGACACTCAGCCCGTAGCCGCTCTTGATCTCGATCGTCGTCGTGCCCTGAGCGAGCAGTTCGTCGACGAATCCCCGCAGCCGCGCGCGCAGCTGATCGTCGCTCGACGCTCGGGTCTCCGCGACGGTCGAGCGGATGCCGCCGGCCGCGTACTTCTGCCCAGCCATCCGCGCCTCGAACTCGGCGGCACGATCGCCCCCGAAAACCAGGTGGCTGTGGCTGTCGACGAACCCGGGGATGACGGCACGTCCGCCCGCGTCCACGATCTCGTCGGCATCCGGTGCGTCGTCGGCCGAGCCGACCCAGGCGATCCGCTCGCCGTCGAGGAGAACGGCCGCATCGACGAGGGTGCCGAAGCGGTCGCCGTCGGAGCCGACGTTGGTCGTCAGCTCAGCGATGTTCGTGATCAGCGAGGTGCTCACAGCATCGGCACCTTCAGGCCGCGCTCGCGGGCGATGTCGCGAGCGTGCTCGTACCCCGCGTCGACGTGTCGCATGACGCCCGTGCCGGGGTCGTTGGTGAGCACGCGCTCGAGCTTCTCGGCGGCGAGCGCCGAGCCGTCGGCCACGGTGACCTGGCCGGCGTGGATCGAGCGGCCGATCCCGACGCCGCCGCCATGGTGCAGCGACACCCACGATGCGCCGGATGCCGTGTTGAGCAGCGCGTTCAGCAGCGGCCAGTCGGCGATGGCATCCGACCCGTCCTTCATGGCCTCGGTCTCGCGATAGGGCGAGGCGACCGAACCCGAGTCGAGGTGGTCGCGGCCGATCACGATCGGGGCGGCGAGCTCGCCGGAGGCCACCATCTCGTTGAACTTGAGGCCCGCCAGGTGACGCTCCTTGTAGCCGAGCCAGCAGATGCGGGCGGGCAGGCCCTCGAAGTGCACCTTCTCGCCGGCCTTCTCGAGCCAGCGATGCAGAGCCTTGTCTTCGGGGAACAGCTCGGCGATCGCACGATCGGTCTTGTAGATGTCCTCGGGATCTCCCGAGAGAGCGGCCCAGCGGAAGGGCCCACGGCCCTCTTCGAACTGCGGGCGGATGTACGCCGGCACGAAACCGGGGAACTCGAAGGCGCGGTCGAAGCCACCGAGCTGGGCCTCGGCCCGGATCGAATTGCCGTAGTCGAAGACCGCGGCCCCCGCATCCTGGAAGGCCACCATCGCGGCGACGTGCTGCGCCATCGATTCGCGCGAGCGGCGGGTGAACTCCTCGGCGTCCCGCTCGGCCTCTGCCTTCCACTCTGCGACTGCGATGCCGACGGGCAGGTAGGCGAGCGGGTCGTGCGCACTGGTCTGGTCGGTGACGATGTCGATCGGCACACCGCGGCGCAGCAGCTCGGGGAAGACCTCCGCCGCGTTCCCGACGACGCCGACCGACAGGGCCTCGCCGGCGTCCTTCGCCGCGACGACCCGGGCGATCGCCGCGTCGAGGTCGGTCGTGTACTCGTCGAGGTAGCCGTGCTCGACACGACGGGCGAGGCGCGATTCGTCGACGTCGACGATGAGCACGGCACCGTCGTTGAGGGTGACCGCCAGCGGCTGCGCGCCACCCATTCCGCCGGCACCGCCGGTCAGAGTCAGCGTGCCCTTCAGCGAGTCTCTGCCGAGCGACCGGGCGACGGCCGAGAACGTCTCGTAGGTCCCCTGCAGAATGCCCTGGGTTCCGATGTAGATCCACGACCCCGCGGTCATCTGCCCGTACATGATCAGCCCCAGCTCCTCGAGCCGGCGGAACTCGGGCCAGTTCGCCCAGTCGCCCACGAGGTTCGAGTTCGCGATCAGCACTCGCGGCGCCCACTCGTGCGTGCGGAAGACGCCGACCGGCTTGCCCGACTGCACGAGCAGCGTCTCGTCCGGCTCGAGCTCGTCGAGGGTGCGGACGATCGCGTCGTACGCCTCCCAGCTGCGCGCCGCCTTGCCGGTGCCGCCGTAGACGACGAGGTCTTCGGGATGCTCGGCCACCTCGGCGTCGAGGTTGTTCATCAGCATGCGCTTGGCGGCTTCGGCGCCCCAGCTCTTGGCCGTGCGCTGGTTGCCGCGGGCGGCGCGAACGACGCGCGGTCCCGTCGCGGTCGTCGTCGTCGAGTCGGGGGCCGTGGCGTCAGTCATGCGCGTGCTCCTTTGCGATGCGGGCGATTGCGCCGGACTGCACGAGTGCGGTCACGGCTTCCATGTCTGGGGAGAGGAATCGGTCGGGTCCTGGCCCTGCGGCGACGGTGCGCACCAGATCGCGCACGGCACCGGTCGCAGGGCCTGCCTGCAGCGGGGCGCGCAGGTCGAGCGCGCGGGCGCCGGTGAGGATCTCGATGGCGATGACACGGCCGAGTCCGTCGATCGCCCGACGAAGCTTGCGGGCCGCGGCCCATCCCATCGACACGTGATCCTCCTGCATCGCCGACGAAGGGATCGAATCGACGGATGCCGGCACGGCGATGCGCTTGAGCTCCGAGACGATGCCCGCGGAGGCGTACTGAGCGATCATCAGTCCCGAGTCGACGCCGACCTCGTCGGCCAGGAACGGGGGCAGGCCGTGGTTGCGTGCCGGATCGAGCGCCCGGTCTGTACGGCGCTCCGAGATCGACGCGACGTCAGCCACGGAGATCGCGAGGAAGTCCAGGACGGCAGCGACGGGTGCGCCGTGGAAGTTGCCGTTCGACTCGATGCGGCCGTCGACAGTGATGACCGGGTTGTCGATCACGCTGGCGAGCTCTCGCTCGGCGATCATCGAGGCATAGCCCATCGTGTCGCGCGCGGTCCCGTGCACCTGGGGCGAGCAGCGCAGCGAATACGCGTCCTGCACGCGGCCGTCCTCCGGCCCCTTGTGGCTGTGCACGATCGGCGAGTCCCGCAGGAACGACCGCAGATTCGAGGCCGATTCCGCCTGCCCCGACTGCGGACGAAGAGCCATGAGGTCGGCCGCGAACACGGCATCCGTGCCCATCTGCGATTCGACCGACATCGCCGCAGCCATGTCGGCGGTGAGCAGCAGGATCTCGAGGTCGTGCAGCGCCAGCACGAGCATCCCGAGCATGCCGTCGGTGCCGTTGATGAGCGCGAGCCCCTCCTTCTCGACGAGGGTGAGCGGTTCGATGCCGACAGCCGAGAGCGCCTCGGATGCCGCAACGAGTTCGCCATCCGCCACGCGGACGTCGCCCTCGCCCATTGCAGCGAGGGCGATATGCGCGAGGGGAGCAAGGTCGCCCGAGCAGCCGAGTGAGCCGTACTCGCGAACGACGGGTGTGATGCCCGCGTTCAACAGCCCCGCGTAGGTTTCGACGACGACCGGGCGAACGCCCGTCCGCCCAGAGGTCAAGGTCTGCAGGCGCAGCAGCTGCAGACCGCGCACGACCTCGCGCTCGACCTCCGCGCCGGTGCCGGCCGCGTGCGAGCGGATCAGACTGGCCTGCAGCTGCAGCCGGCGATCCGGAGCGATGAACGTCGTAGCGAGCGCGCCGAATCCGGTGGAGACGCCGTAGTGCGGGTGCGGATCGGCGGCCAGTCCGTCGATCACCCGCCGTGTGTCCGCCACTCGGGCGAGGGCTGCGGGGCTGATCGCCACCGGCGCACCGTGGCGGGCGACCGCGACGACATCGGCATGGCTCAGTGGGGCATCGCCGACGAGGACGGAGGACAGTTCGGTCATGTCTCGATTCCACACCCGCAGGGTCGCGGGCGACAGCGGTTCGTGGCATCCTTTGTCTGTGATTCCAGACAGAGCGGATGCCGCACCACAGGTCCCGGCGGCCGACAACACGCTGCGGATCCTGCGATACCTCGCCGGACGGCCGGCCCCGGTCGCCGCATCAGCCATCGCTCGCGAGCTCGAGCTGCCGCGCTCGACCGTCTATCACCTGCTGGCCACCCTCGCCGAGCACGGATTCGTCCTTCACCTCCGCGAGGACCGACGATGGGGTCTCGGCACCTCTGCGTTCGAGCTCGCCGGCGGGTATGCCCGACAGCAGCCGCTCGCGCGTCTGGGGCGCCCACTCGTCGCCGCCCTCTCCGACCGCCTCGGCGAGAGTGCGCACCTCGCGGTGATGAGCGGCGGCGACGTGCTGTACATCGTCGAGGAGCGGGCCCCACGACGCCAGGCCCTCATCACGGATGTGGGAGTGAGGCTCCCTGCCCACCTGACCGCGTCGGGGCGCGCGATGCTGGCAGCGCTCCCCCGAGAGCAGGTGCGAGCTCTCTACCCGAGTGCGTCAGCGTTTCCCGACCGCACCGGACTCGGGCCTCGGAAGCCGAGCGAACTGCGCGAGCTGCTGCGCACGGTGCGTGCACGAGGTTATGCCACCGAAGACAGCGAGGTGGCAGAGGGCCTGCGCAGCGTCGGCGCGGTCGTCTGCGATCACGCGGGCTGGCCCGTAGCCGCTGTCGCGGTGACCTGGGCCGGGACGGATCTCGACGAGACCATGCTCGCAGCCGCTGTCCGCGAGACTGCATCCGTGCTCGAGTCACGGCTCAAGCGATAGCGGATCTCGCAAGGCCGCGATTGCCGCGCCAGTCGAGGCACTCGCATCGCGAATGCACGTTAACGCAGAAAAGCCACCCAGCATTGGGTGGCTTTTCTGTATAAAAGAAGTCCGGCGGTGTCCTACTCTCCCACAGGGTCCCCCCTGCAGTACCATCGGCGCTGTGAGGCTTAGCTTCCGGGTTCGGAATGTAACCGGGCGTTTCCCTCACGCTATGGCCGCCGAAACACTATAGATGTTTCAATCAAAACACATAACAAAGTCATTGTCATGCGGTTCTCGACCGTACATCGAGAACCACTCAGTGGACGCGTAGCACCAACAAACGGTGTGTTATCAAGTCATCGGCTTATTAGTACCAGTCAGCTGCATGCATTACTGCACTTCCACATCTGGCCTATCAACCCAGTAGTCTGGCTGGGAGCCTCTCACCCGAAGGTATGGAAATCTCATCTTGAGGCCGGCTTCCCGCTTAGATGCTTTCAGCGGTTATCCATCCCGAACGTAGCTAATCAGCGGTGCTCCTGGCGGAACAACTGACACACCAGAGGTTCGTCCAACCCGGTCCTCTCGTACTAGGGTCAGATCCTCTCAAATTTCCTACGCGCGCAGCGGATAGGGACCGAACTGTCTCACGACGTTCTAAACCCAGCTCGCGTACCGCTTTAATGGGCGAACAGCCCAACCCTTGGGACCTACTCCAGCCCCAGGATGCGACGAGCCGACATCGAGGTGCCAAACCATGCCGTCGATATGGACTCTTGGGCAAGATCAGCCTGTTATCCCCGAGGTACCTTTTATCCGTTGAGCGACAGCGCTTCCACAAGCCACTGCCGGATCACTAGTCCCGACTTTCGTCCCTGCTCGACCTGTCAGTCTCACAGTCAAGCTCCCTTGTGCACTTACACTCGACACCTGATTGCCAACCAGGTTGAGGGAACCTTTGGGCGCCTCCGTTACTTTTTGGGAGGCAACCGCCCCAGTTAAACTACCCACCATGCACTGTCCCTGAACCGGATTACGGTTCGAAGTTAGATATCCAGAGTGACCAGAGTGGTATTTCAACAATGACTCCACATGAACTGGCGTCCATGCTTCACAGTCTCCCACCTATCCTACACAAGCCACACCGAACACCAATACAAAGCTATAGTAAAGGTCACGGGGTCTTTCCGTCCTGCTGCGCGTAACGAGCATCTTTACTCGTAATGCAATTTCGCCGAGTTCGCGGTTGAGACAGTTGGGAAGTCGTTACGCCATTCGTGCAGGTCGGAACTTACCCGACAAGGAATTTCGCTACCTTAGGATGGTTATAGTTACCACCGCCGTTTACTGGGGCTTAAATTCTCAGCTTCGCCTTGCGGCTAACCGGTCCTCTTAACCTTCCAGCACCGGGCAGGCGTCAGTCCGTATACATCGTCTTGCGACTTGGCACGGACCTGTGTTTTTAGTAAACAGTCGCTACCCACTAGTCTCTGCGGCCTCCAAACGCTTTCGGAGCAAGTCCTAATACGTCGAAGGCCCCCCTTCTCCCGAAGTTACGGGGGCATTTTGCCGAGTTCCTTAACCACGATTCTCTCGATCTCCTTGGTATTCTCTACCTGACCACCTGAGTCGGTTTGGGGTACGGGCGGCTGGAACCTCGCGTCGATGCTTTTCTTGGCAGCATAGGATCATCCACTTTCTATCCGCATCGTGTCTCAGCCTATGTGAGAGACGGATTTGCCTATCTCTCGGCCTACGCACTTGCACCGGGACAACCATCGCCCGGCTGGACTACCTTCCTGCGTCACACCTGTTAATACGCTAACCGCACCAGAATGGGGTCGTGCGCTAGGCCCAACGCGTCACCCCGAAGGGATCAGTCACTGGGATTCAGACACTTAGCACTACTGGATTAGCTTGGGCGGTTCTTCGCCGGTACGGGAATATCAACCCGTTGTCCATCGACTACGCCTGTCGGCCTCGCCTTAGGTCCCGACTTACCCAGGGAAGATTAGCTTGACCCTGGAACCCTTGGTCTTTCGGAGGACGTGTTTCTCACACGTCTTTCGCTACTCATGCCTGCATTCTCACTCGTGTAGCCTCCACGGCTGGTTTACACCGCCGCTTCGCTGGCCACACGACGCTCTCCTACCCATCAACACGGCTGGACCACGAAGGCCTACCAATAATGTCAATGCCACAACTTCGGTGGCGTGCTTGAGCCCCGTTACATTGTCGGCGCGGAATCACTTGACCAGTGAGCTATTACGCACTCTTTCAAGGGTGGCTGCTTCTAAGCCAACCTCCTGGTTGTCAAGGCAACTCCACATCCTTTCCCACTTAGCACGCGCTTTGGGACCTTAGTTGGTGGTCTGGGTTGTTTCCCTCTCGACTATGAAGCTTATCCCCCACAGTCTCACTGCTGCGCTCTCACTTACCGGCATTCGGAGTTTGGCTGACGTCAGTAACCTTGTAGGGCCCATCGGCCATCCAGTAGCTCTACCTCCGGCAAGAAACACGCAACGCTGCACCTAAATGCATTTCGGAGAGAACCAGCTATCACGAAGTTTGATTGGCCTTTCACCCCTATCCACAGCTCATCCCCTCAGTTTTCAACCTAAGTGGGTTCGGTCCTCCACGACGTCTTACCGTCGCTTCAACCTGGCCATGGATAGATCACTTCGCTTCGGGTCTAGGACATGCGACTGAATCGCCCTATTCAGACTCGCTTTCGCTACGGCTACCCCTCAACGGGTTAACCTCGCCACATATCGCTAACTCGCAGGCTCATTCTTCAAAAGGCACGCTGTCACAGCTACTAAGGCTGCTCCAACGGTTTGTAAGCAAACGGTTTCAGGTACTATTTCACTCCCCTCCCGGGGTACTTTTCACCTTTCCCTCACGGTACTTGTCCGCTATCGGTCATCTGGGAGTATTTAGGCTTATCAGGTGGTCCTGACAGATTCACACGGGATTTCACGGGCCCCGTGCTACTTGGGATACTCTTCGCGCCAAGGGTGGCATTTCGACTACGGGGTTGGCACCCTCTATGACCGGCCTTTCAAGACCGTTCGTCTATACCATCTTGTAACGCCGCCATCTCGGCAGAGATGACTGAAAAGTCCCACAACCCCCAACGTGCAACGCCTGCCGGCTATCACACACGCTAGGTTTAGCCTGTTCCGGTTTCGCTCGCCACTACTAACGGAATCGCGGTTGCTTTCTCTTCCTGTGGGTACTGAGATGTTTCACTTCCCCACGTTCCCTCTACCCGCCCTATATATTCAGGCGGGAGTCACTAGGTCGGCACGCCGCCCAGCGGGGTTTCCCCATTCGGACACCCTCGGATCAAAACTTGCTTATCAGTTCCCCGAGGCTTATCGCAGATTGCTACGTCCTTCTTCGGCTCCAGATGCCAAGGCATTCACCGTTTGCTCTTGAAGACTTGATAAATCACATGAGTTTGAATCAGAATCGACACCAGGCACAGGGCCTGGCTTGAAATTGACTAATGATCTTTAAGATCATCTTGTGCAACCGATCAAAGATCAGTTGCAAGATGCTCGCGTCCACTGTGTAGTTCTCAAAGTACGGGCGGTACCCCTTCCCGCCTCCCCCACAGGGGAAACAACAAGAGGCCCAGAGGTACAGAAACGATCCGAAGATCGCATCCGGTCCCTCAGGACCCAACAGCGTGCAGACACCCCGCTCACGAAGCCCCACTTTCCAACCAACCCGAAGGTCAGCGTACTCACGAGACTCAGCTGCGCTGATGTCATGTCAAATGTTCCACCCATGAGCTCCCAGCGAGAAACGAACGTCCTCGATCTGGGTTCTGGACTCCGAAGAGTCAGATGCTCCTTAGAAAGGAGGTGATCCAGCCGCACCTTCCGGTACGGCTACCTTGTTACGACTTAGTCCTAATTACCGATCCCACCTTCGACGGCTCCCTCCACAAGGGTTAGGCCACCGGCTTCAGGTGTTACCGACTTTCATGACTTGACGGGCGGTGTGTACAAGACCCGGGAACGTATTCACCGCAGCGTTGCTGATCTGCGATTACTAGCGACTCCGACTTCATGAGGTCGAGTTGCAGACCTCAATCCGAACTGGGACCGGCTTTTTGGGATTCGCTCCACCTCGCGGTATTGCAGCCCTTTGTACCGGCCATTGTAGCATGCGTGAAGCCCAAGACATAAGGGGCATGATGATTTGACGTCATCCCCACCTTCCTCCGAGTTGACCCCGGCAGTATCCCATGAGTTCCCACCATTACGTGCTGGCAACATAGAACGAGGGTTGCGCTCGTTGCGGGACTTAACCCAACATCTCACGACACGAGCTGACGACAACCATGCACCACCTGTTTACGAGTGTCCAAAGAGTTGACCATTTCTGGCCCGTTCTCGTATATGTCAAGCCTTGGTAAGGTTCTTCGCGTTGCATCGAATTAATCCGCATGCTCCGCCGCTTGTGCGGGTCCCCGTCAATTCCTTTGAGTTTTAGCCTTGCGGCCGTACTCCCCAGGCGGGGAACTTAATGCGTTAGCTGCGTCACGGAATCCGTGGAATGGACCCCACAACTAGTTCCCAACGTTTACGGGGTGGACTACCAGGGTATCTAAGCCTGTTTGCTCCCCACCCTTTCGCTCCTCAGCGTCAGTTACGGCCCAGAGATCTGCCTTCGCCATCGGTGTTCCTCCTGATATCTGCGCATTCCACCGCTACACCAGGAATTCCAATCTCCCCTACCGCACTCTAGTCTGCCCGTACCCACTGCAGGCCGGAGGTTGAGCCTCCGGATTTCACAGCAGACGCGACAAACCGCCTACGAGCTCTTTACGCCCAATAATTCCGGATAACGCTTGCGCCCTACGTATTACCGCGGCTGCTGGCACGTAGTTAGCCGGCGCTTTTTCTGCAGGTACCGTCACTTTCGCTTCTTCCCTGCTAAAAGAGGTTTACAACCCGAAGGCCGTCATCCCTCACGCGGCGTTGCTGCATCAGGCTTGCGCCCATTGTGCAATATTCCCCACTGCTGCCTCCCGTAGGAGTCTGGGCCGTGTCTCAGTCCCAGTGTGGCCGGTCACCCTCTCAGGCCGGCTACCCGTCGACGCCTTGGTGAGCCATTACCTCACCAACAAGCTGATAGGCCGCGAGCCCATCCCCAACCAATAAATCTTTCCAGTAGCTGACCATGCGGTCGCCACTCGTATCCAGTATTAGACGCCGTTTCCAGCGCTTATCCCAGAGTCAGGGGTAGGTTGCTCACGTGTTACTCACCCGTTCGCCACTGATCCCACAGAGCAAGCTCCATGTTCACCGTTCGACTTGCATGTGTTAAGCACGCCGCCAGCGTTCATCCTGAGCCAGGATCAAACTCTCCGTAAAAAAGAAATGCATACGACACCGGGAAAACGGTGACGCAGCGAGTTTGATGCTGACCAAAGAGACAAATTCATTGCTGACTTCATCCGAATGCCAACCCCACAAGGAGGTTGGTCTTTGATCCAAAGGAATTCTCACCCAGCCGAAGCTAGACGAGGATAATTTGGCATTTGACAAGTGCACGCTGTTGAGTTCTCAAGGATCGGATGCTCCCACGACCCAGTCATCACAACCAGGCCCGAAGGGCAACTTCTCTATCTTATCTTCGCATTTCCGGCTGTCAAATCGACACGCCGTGATGTTCAGAACCAGATCTGCAGCTCGGGGCTCAAGGCCGCCGAGGCAACTTCACTAGCTTATCCGTTCCGGACTCGCTGTCAAATCGACCGCTTGTCCGTAGTGGAAGCTCCAGGTCAGACAGAAGTGTGTCTGCGATCTGCTCCGAGGAGCTGATCGAGTGGAGGTGGTTCTCCGCTTGAGGGGGGTGAAGCTCTCGGCCTCTCCGCTTCCCTGTGGGGCGAACAAGTAATAAGTTACGTGGGTTCCGGGGTTCCGGCAAATCCGGGTTGTCCGCCGGGCGTGTCGCCCGGCGGACAGGGGAATCAGGCTCCGAGGACCAGCTTCAGCTGCTCGACCGCCCAGTCGAGCTCGGTCGCCCGGATGACGAGCGGCGGCGCGATGCGGATGCTCTGCCCATGCGTGTCTTTCACCAGCACCCCACGGTCGAGCAGCTTCTCGGCGATCTCACGCCCGGTGCCCTTGGCGGGGTCGATGTCGACGCCTGCCCACAGGCCGGCGATGCGCACCTCGGTGACGCCATGACCCTTCAGCGGTTCGAGAGCGGCTCCGAGGTGAGCGCCGAGTGCGCGAGCGCGCTCCTGGAACTCCCCCGATTCGAGCATCTCGACGACCCGCAGCCCGACGGCCGCGGCGAGCGGGTTTCCTCCGAAGGTCGAGCCGTGCTCGCCCGGACGGATGACTCCGAGCACGTCGGCATCGCCCACCACAGCGGACACCGGCAGGATGCCGCCGCCCAGCGCCTTGCCCAGCAGGTACAGGTCGGGCACGACACCCTCGCGGTCGCACGCGAAGGTCTCGCCGACGCGTCCGAGTCCGGACTGGATCTCATCTGCGATGAACAGCACGTTCTTCTCGTCGCAGATCTCGCGGATGCGGCGCAGGTATCCCTCCGGCGGGATCACCACCCCGCCCTCACCCTGGATCGGCTCGATCAGCACGGCGGCGGTGTCGTCGGTGATCGCGGCGGCGACGGCATCCGCATCCCCGTAGGGGACCACGTCGAAGCCCGGCGTGTAGGGACCGAAGTCCGCCCGCGCCTGCTCGTCGTCGCTGAAGCTGACGATCGTGGTGGTGCGGCCGTGGAAGTTCCCGGCGGCGACGATGATCCGCGCCCGGCCGTCCGCGGTGCCCTTGACGCGATACCCCCAGGCTCGGGCGACCTTGATGCCCGTCTCGACCGCTTCGGCGCCCGTGTTCATCGGCAGCACCATGTCTTTGCCTGCCAGCTTCGCGAGCGCCGCCGCGAACGGCTCGAGCCGATCGCTCTGGAACGCCCGGCTGACGAGCGTGACCCGACCGAGCTGCTCGGTGAGAGCAGCGACGAGCGCAGGATGCCGGTGGCCGAAGTTCACGGCCGAATAGGCGGCGAGCAGGTCGAGGTAGCGCTTGCCCTCGACATCCGTCACCCAGGCTCCGTCACCGCGGGCGATGTTGACCGGGAGGGGGTGATAGTTGTGGGCGACGTGCGGCTCAGCCGACACCTCGGCGTCGACCGCGGTCACGCCTCACCGCGCAGTTCGAGGGTGCAGCACTTGACGCCGCCGCCGCCGAGCAGCAGCTCGGAGAGGTCGATCATGATCGGGTTGTAGCCGCGCTCGCGCAGCTGCTTCTCGAAACCGAGGGCGCGCGGCGAGATGACCACGTTGTAGCCGTCGCTCGCCGAGTTGAGACCGAACACCGACCCGTCTTCGTCCGAGACGAGGATCGCATCCGGGAAGCGCTCCTCGAGGACGGCGCGGCTCTCGTCGTCGAAGGCGCCGGGCAGATACGCGATGTTCGCGCGCTCGGGGCCGCCGTTCTCGACACCCTGCACGGGGTCGAGCACCGCGATCGCGGTGTCGAGGTGATAGAAGCGCGGGTCGACGAGGTTGAGAGACACGACCTCGCGGCCGAACACCTCCCCGACCTCGCGGTGGCTGTCGCCGGTCGAGCGGAACCCGGTGCCCGCGAGGATCACATCGCCGACGAGCAGGAAGTCACCCTCGCCCTCGTTGACCTCTTCGGGGAGCACGGTGTCGTAGCCGGCACCGCGGAACCAGTCCGCGAACGCGGGGGCCTCTCCCTGACGCTCGACGAAGCGGAACTTCGGCACATAGGCGCGGCCGTCGATCAGGAACCCGCCGTTCGCGGTGTAGACCATGTCGGGATACCCGGCGAGGGGCTCGATCAGCTCGACCTCGTGGCCGAGCTCGAGGTAGAGGTCGTGCAGCTTCTGCCACTGCTCGACGGCCCGTGCGGTGTCGGTCGGCTTCGCCGGCTCCATCCACGGGTTGATCGAGTAGTTCACCGTGAAGTGCGACGGCTTGCACATCAGATAGTGGCGGTGGTGTGCGGTGCGGACCGGGGTTGCGGTCTCGGATGCCGGCGCGGTGGTTTCGACAGACATGGGGCTCCTCGAACGGATGCGGCGGACGCTGTCCAGGGGCCCGGCGGTCCTTCGACCCGCGTCGCTCGGTGAGAGCCGACGCCAGGGGGAAGATGCGACTCGGGCACGCCAGCATCCATTCTGTCATCCGCCCCTGAACGCCGCCAGAGCGCGGCCCGTCGCGGTCAGGGTCCGTGCACGACCACCTTGCCCACCGTGTGGCCCGCTTCGAGGTGGGCCAGGGCGGCGGATGCCTCGTCGAAGGGGTACTCCCGCTCGACGACCGGCGTGATGCGCCCCTCAGCGGTGAGCTCGAGCAGCTTGGCGAGGATCTCGGGGCGCGGTGTCGCCGCCAGCGGGCGGATGCGGCGACGCGACCCGATCGACAGGAACACCGCCTTGAGGATGCGAGGTATCGGCCCGAGGACGTGCCCTCCGTCGCCTGCCACGAGCACCACCGAGCCGCCGGGCACGACGAGGCGCTGCAGTTCGCGAAGGCCCAGGCCGCCGGCGATGTCGATCACCGCGTCGAAATGCGCGGCCGGCAGGTCGGCCAGCGGTGAGGTGCGGTGGTCGAGGGTGCGCACGGCGCCGAGGTGCTCGACGAGCCGGAAGTTGCGTTCTCCGCACGTGGCCCAGACCTCGGCCCCGCGCAGCGCTGCGAGCTGCACGGCGAATGTGCCGACTCCCCCGGACGCACCGATCACGAGAACGCGCGGGATGTGTCCGGCCGCAGTGCCCTTGGCGGCACGGAAGCCGATCCCCGCACGGTCGAGTGCCTGCCAGGCCGTGCCCGCCGAGATCGTCAGGCACGCGGCGGTCTCGGAGGTGACGTCGGGCGGGATCGGCACGAGACGCGCAGCGGACGCAGCGACATGCGACGCGAGTCCCCCGCCCCCGGTGAGCTCGCCGACGACACGCTCTCCGAGCTCGGCGCCGATCGCGTTCGGGCCCACTGCCACGACGGTTCCGGCGACCTCCATCCCGCGCACCGGGTACTTGGGGCGCGTCAGCCCGAAGATGGGGCGCACGAGCAGCGGATCGCCGAGCATGAGACGCACGTCGCCGGCGTGGAGCGCGGTCGCCTCGACTCGCAGCACCACCTCGCCCGACCGCGGGGTGGGAACGGGGATCTGCTCGAGGCGGAAGCCATCGGCCGAGCCGTAGGTCTCGCGACGCCACGCCGGCATCATCTCGGTCTCGTTCGTCGGGGTCTTGTCGGTCTCGGTCACGTCACACCTCCGTGCTCGTGGGTTGCGGGTACTGGAACAGGTCGTCGAGCCCCACGCCGAAAGCGCGGGCGATCTGGAACGCGAGCTCGAGCGACGGGGAGTACTTCTCCTGCTCGATCGCGATGAGCGTCTGCCTGGTCACGCCGATGCTGCGGGCGAGTTCGGCCTGGGTGAGTCCGGCCGCTTCGCGGTGAGCGCGGATGCGGTTGGAGACGAGCGTGGGCTTGACCATCAGACGAGTCCCCGACGGTAGGCGACGACTCGCGCGACGCTGCCGACCATGGCCGAGACGGCGAACCCCGCGAACATGGTGTTGGCGATCCAGAAGAGGTCGGCGCCCACCGCGCAGAGGGTGATCACGCCGAGACCGGCGATCACGACGAAGGACTGTTCGACCCGACTGCCCATGCGGCTGATGTCGCGGTCGCGGACATCGGACTTGCCGACCCCGTCGGGATCCTTCGCACCGGCGATCATCCCCCAGACGATGCTGAGCACGATCGTGGCCACGATGCCGAGACCGATCGTCCACATCATGAGCGGGAACCAGTCGACATCGGTCACCGGTCCGCCGGCGGCCTGCTGCAGCACGATGACGACATACGCCCCGATCACCACCGCGCCGACGATGAGACCGGCCCAGGCGTTGCGCTCTTCGTAGACCATGATGCCTCCCATGTAAAAGATTCTTGACACGACAGTACGCCTGCGGCATCCGCTGTGTCAAGAATTCTTTACATGCGCGGTCTGTCGGTCGGGTCGCATCGACAGGGGTGGTCGAAAGAGCATCCGAATCGCCCGTTTCGGATGCTCTTTCGACCACGCACAGCGGCGGTGGATGTGTTTTCGACCGCAGGTGAGGGGATGCCGGAGATGGCGAGGGAGGAACGGATGCCGAAGCGCGACCGCCTCAGATGACCGCTGCGCTCCAGTCGTCGGGGTTGCCGTAACGGTGCGCGGTGATCGCGATCGCCTGCTCGTGCACGAAGGGCAGCAGCTCGATGCGCCCGGCAGAGGTGACCTCACCGCCGTACACCGCGAGGTCGGGGTCGCCGCCCACAGCCGCGGCGAGCGCACGGTGCAGCGCGGACACGGATTCGCGCGGGCCGACCAGTCGTGCCCGGCTCGGGCGCAGCTCGTCGTCGCCGAGAGACTCGCGCACCCCGCTCGAGTCGCCGCGACGCCGCATCCGCTCGATCCATTCGTCGTCGGTCTCCATGTAGACGACCGCGCCGAGTTCGGCGAGCGCGTGACGCACCGCCGGGGGCAGCCCGACGGGGGTCGACAGCACGAATCCGGCCCCGGCGCGCACCGCGGCGATGACGACGCGCAGCAGCTCCTGCCAGCCGGCGTCCGCAGTGGCCCTGATCGCGACCGGCACCGGGCGATAGCGGAACAGGTTGCGCTCGACACCCAGGTGAGACACATCGCGCACCTGGCCGAACTCGCGATCCCACGCGAGGGCGTCCGACAGCGCCGAACGACGCAGCCATTCGAACGCCTCGAACCCGAGCGAGGGCTGCGCCGCCTCGATCAGGTCGGTGATGCGCGAGTCGAGCCCACGCAGATGCAGCGTGCTCGACACCGTGCCGGATCCGCTCGAGCGCCAGGACCCAAGCCCGATCAGGTAGTTCGGCCCGCCCGCCTTGGCCCCGGGGCCGACCGACGAGCGCTTCCACCCGCCGAACGGCTGACGCTGCACGATCGCGCCAGTGATGCCGCGGTTCACATAGAGGTTTCCGGCCTGCACCCGGTCGAGCCACAGGGCGAGCTCGGCCGGGTCCTGCGTGTGCAGCCCCGCCGTCAGGCCGTACTCGACCGCGTTCTGCAGCTCGATCGCCCGCTCGAGCGTCGGGGCGTGCATGATGCCCAGCACCGGCCCGAAGAACTCCTCGGTGTGGAAGCGCGACCCCGGCTGCACCCCGACGCGGATGCCCGGCCGCCAGAGCCGACCGGTGGGGTCATCGTCCGAGAGGGCGGGCTCGATGAGCCACTTCTCGTCGCCGTCGAGTTCGGTGAGCGCCCAGGCGAGCTTGCCCTCGGGACGCTCGATCACGGGCCCGACCTCGGCCAGCGGATCGGTCGGCCAGCCGACGTGCAGCGACCGAGTCGCATCGGCCAGCTGACGGGCGAATCTCTTCGACCGCCCGACCGGTCCGACGAGGATCGCGAGCGACGCCGCCGAGCACTTCTGCCCCGCATGCCCGAAGGCGCTGCGCACCAGATCGGCGACCGCGAGATCGAGATCGGCCGACGGGGTGATGATCATCGCGTTCTTGCCGCTCGTCTCGGCGAGCAGCGGCAGGTCGGGCCGCCACGAGCGGAACAGGGCAGCGGTCTCCCATGACCCGGTGAGGATGACGCGGTCCACCGACTCGTGCGAGATCAGCTCACGGCCGAGGTCGCCCTCCTCGATGTCCACGAGCGCGAGCACATCGCGCGGAACACCGACCTCCCACAGGATCTCGGCGATGACGGCGGCGCAGCGGCGCGATTGCGGGGCGGGCTTGAAGACGACTCCCGAGCCTGCGGCGAGCGCGGCGAGCACTCCCCCGGCCGGGATGGCGAGCGGGAAGTTCCACGGTGGGGTGACGACGGTGACGCGCGCGGGTTCGAATGCGGCGCCGGCGACGGCATCCAGCTCTCTGGCCTTGGCTGCGTAGTAGCGGGCGAAGTCGACGGCCTCGCTGACTTCGACGTCGGCCTCGGCGAACACCTTGCCGGTCTCGGAGGCGGCGACCTCGATGAGGTCTCCGCGGCGCCCCTCGAGTGCGGCCGCCGCGCGCAGCAGCACCTCGGCGCGTTCGGTGGCCGGCCGCGCGCCCCACAGGGCAGCGGCCTCCCGCACCCCGGCGATCGTGCTCTCGAGCGTGTCGGCGTCGTCGACGCGGGCCGCGTCGATCGTCGAGACACCGAGCGTCGAGTCGGCGATGCGCTCATGGATCTCGCGCGCCCAGTCACGGTTGGCCGGAAGCGACGGATCGCTGTCAGGAGTGTTCGCGAAGCCGGGGGCACCGCCGGTCGCCTCGTCGAGCTCGCGCGGGGCATAGACCGCCGTCTCGAGGAACGGCCCGCCCGTGTCATCCGCACCGCGGGAGATGCCGAGCACCGCCTGGGTCAGACCCTCTTCGGGCGCGGGCGCCACGGGCACCGGGCGCATCGACTCGTGCACCGGCGCCAGTCGGTCCTGGCCGCGCAGCGCGCCCACCCGCAGCGTCGACGACGTCGAACGATCGAGGGCGTCGAGGAACCTGTCCCGCTCGCGCACGAAGAGCGTCTCGTCGTCGCCCAGCCGGAACGCGGCGGAGAGGAAGTTGTCACTCGACGCGTTCTCTTCGAGCCGGCGGACGAGATAGCTGATGGCGACATCGAACTCGCCCGGATTCACGACCGGCACGTAGAGCAGCACCTCGCCGACCTCGCGCGACACGGCCTGCACCTGCCCCTGCGCCATGCCGAGCAGCATCTCGAACTCGACCGACCGCTGGGAGTTCGAGGCCGTGGTCGCGGCAGCGGCGTCGACTCCGCCCGCTCGAACCCCGCGCTCCCCCGCCAGCAACCAGGCATAGGCGATGCCGAACAGGTTGTGGCCCGCGATGCCCAGGCGCACCGCGTCGACGTTCTCAGGCCGCAGCGCCCAGTCGAGGCAGCGCAGATAGTTGGCGTCGGTGTCGAGCTTGGTGTCGTAGGTTGCCTGAGCCCATCCGTGCATGCGCGCCTCGACCCGCTCCATCGCGAGGTTGGCTCCCTTGACGAGCCGCACCTTGATGGGGGCTCCGCCATGGTCGACCCGCTCGCGCGCCCAGGCGGTGAGCTGCTGCAGTGCCGGCAGGGCGTCAGGCAGATACGCCTGAAGCACGATGCCCGCCTCGAGACCGTCGAGGCGGGGATCCTCGAGGATGCGGGTGAACACCGCGATCGTCAGGTCGAGGTCGCGGTACTCCTCCATGTCGAGGTTGATGAAGGTGCGATCCGAGGCGGCCGTCAGATACAGCGGAAGCAGTCGCTCGACGACCGACTCGACGACCTCGTCGAACGCCCACATCGAGATGTGGCTGACGATCGCCGACACCTTGACCGACACGTAGTCGACATCGGGGCGACGGATCAGCTCGTGGATGCCGTCGAGCCGCCGCCGCGCCTCGTCCTCACCCAGCACCGCCTCACCGAGCAGATTGAGGTTGAGCCGAGCACCCGATTCACGGATCTTCGCGATCGCCGGTCCGAGCTTCGCGGGGCGGGCGTCGACCACCAGGTGGCCGACCATGTCACGCAGCACCCGACGCGCGATGGGCACCACGGGGGTCGGCAGCATCTGGGCGACGCCGCCGCCGAGCCGCACGGCAGACCGCAGGTACCAGGGCAGGAAGTCGGGCACGATCGGAGCGATGCGGTGCAGCTGGGATGCCGCGGCGCTCAGGCTCTCGGGGCGCATGACGCCGTCGACGAATCCGAGCGTGAACGGCAGCCCGTTGGCATCCTGCAGCACACCGGCGAGCCGTTCTGCCGCCGGATCGACATCGGCGGCCGCTGCCTCGATCACCCAACGGCGGGCGAGCTCGACGGCACGGTCCGCGAGCGAGACGGATTCGGGATCCGCGGTGGGCATCGGGTCGGCCATGAGCTCAGCCTAGGACTGCAGTGCCCGCCTGCCGTTGAGCGACGGTCGCGTCGGGTGGTTCCGGTCGCAGTTCATGCCGTCTATCGAGCGAAGGCACGCCACGGAGTGCGACCGGAACCGGGGCGGAAGCGCTCAGAGCGCGGCGATCATCTCGTCGTAGCCCGCGCGGAAGGTCGGATACTCGAGATCGCCGAGGAACTCCTGCAGCAGGCGCCCCTCCAGCACCGTCCCGCCGCCGACCTCCGGATCGAGGTGCGGGGGCGGCTCGACTCCGAGGCGAGAGGCGATGTGCGCGACGACGTCTCCGAGCAGCACGGGCTCGCGGTCGACGGCATGGATCAGCGGGGGCGCGGAGTCGGCCCGCAGCATCGCCTCGAGCAGCCGCACGAGATCGGTCTCGTGGATGCGGTTGGTGCGGCGGGTGTGGTCGACCGCTGCGCCCTCGCGCACCCGCCGGATGAGGAAGTCGCGACCGGGTCCGTAGATGCCGGCCGGGCGCACGATGCGCGCGCCGAAGAGCTCCATCGCCAGGTGCTCGCCCTCGACCAGATCGCCGCCCCGCTCGCTCGACACCTTCGGCGCATCGCGCTCGGTCAGCGGTGTCTCGCCGGGGCGTCCCTCGAAGACGCGCGTCGACGAGACGAACACGACCCTCTCGGGCATCGTCGGCAGGGCCTTCGCGAGCCCCCGCAACGCCGGTGGATAGATCGAGTCGCCCTCGGTGCTCGGCGGCAGAGTGATCACGACCGAGTCGAACTCCGGCAGCTCACGGTCGAGCGGATGCCGCAGATCCGCCTCGATGGTCGGGAACGGCATGTCGCCCGCGCTGCGCCGCATGGCCGTGACCTCTGAGCCCTGTGCGACGAGCCGTTCGCCGAGGCGGATGCCGAGCTTGCCGCATCCGACCAGCAGCACCGAGCCCGGCGTGCGCGTCTCGAGACCCCACGGATCGGTCACGGCGTCAGCTCCACACGCTCGGCGCCGGGGTGCGCACGGGAGGCAGAGCGGATGCTGCGGCCCAGTCGTGCACCCAGGAGTCGATCTCGGGCACACCCTCGGGCTTGCCGACGGCGGCGAACAGCTCTTCGTTGCTGACCGTGCCGCCGGTGCGACGCAGCATCCTCGATCGCACGATGACGCGGGCGTAGATCTCGCCGCCGACGACCGCCCTGTGCTCGAGGAACACCGCCTTGTCGTCATGACCGATGAAGCGCGACTGCACCTCGAACCGCTGCCACAGCTGCAGCGACTTGCGGAAGGTCACGGTCTCGCTCGAGACGACGGCATACCAGCCGCGTTCGTTCATGGCGTCGAACAGCCCTGTGCGGATCAGCAGATCCCACCGGCCGAGGTCGAAGAGCGACAGGTATCGGCCGTTGTTCATGTGACGGAGGATGTCGATGTCGGTCGGCAGGGTCGTCAGCCGGATGCTGCTGACCGATGCTGCGTCGAGGGTCTTGCCTCGCCGCACGCGGCGACGGGCGGAGAGGATCACGAGGAGAGTGCGCCAGATCACGTTCACGAGGACTGATCGTAGCCATCGGCGAACGAATCACGAACATCGTTGTGCGATCCCTCCAGCCGCTCATCCGCGGCCTGGGAACGCTCCCGCTCGATTTCCGGTTCGCGGAGGCCGCGCGTAGAGTCGCGCTATGAGCGCCGAAGCCCAGCCTGAAGTCATCGTCCGTCCGGTCCGTGATGTGGATGCGGAAGCCCTTGGTCGCGTGCACGCGCAGTGCTGGCACGAGACCTACGACCACCTGATCAGCAAGGCAGCCCTCGAGAAGGTCTCGCCCCGTCGCATGGCCGAGCTGTGGACGCACTGGGCCGCTCAGGGCCCCGAGTTCACGATGCGCGCCGCCCTCGTCGACGGCGAGATCGTCGGCTTCGTCGGCTCCGGCCCTGCCCGCGACAAGGACGCCCCCGCGTTTCGCGAGCTGTACTTCATCTACCTGCTCGACGCGTACCACTCGACCGGCATCGGCCAGAAGCTCTTCGATGCGGCCGTCGAGAAGGACGAGCCCCTCTATCTGTGGGTCGCGGAGGACAACCCCCGCGCACATCGCTTCTATACGCGCAACGGCTTCGCGCTCGACGGCGCCAGCCACACCGAGCCGTTCCTCGGCGAGACGCTGACCGAGGTGCGCTTCGTGCGCTGATCTCTGCGTCTCGTGACCACCGCGTTCACGATGCAGCACGACACGGCCCCCGCCCATCGGCGGGGGCCGTCTCTGTGTGCCCGGTTGCACTCTGTGCGGAAGACAGGATCGTGTCAGCGGCCCGACACGGTGCCGAAGAGCTTCGCGATCGGGGCGATGACCAGCGGGCGGGCGGCGACCCAGCCGAGGGCGATCACCGCCAGGGAGGCCACGAAGACCCAGAAGCCCGTCCAGCCGACGGTATCCGACGACGCGTACATGTGGTTGAGGTTGCGCAGGAAACCGGTGAGGAACACCAGCGCGACGTGTCCGATGATGAACACCACGAAGTAGATCATGACCGGGAAGTGCAACGCACGGGCCCACTCGATCGGATACGCCCTCGACAGCCGCTCGGCCTTCTTGGGCCACATGCCCGACATGCGGAATCCGGTGGCCGCAGCGAGCGGCGCGGCGATGAACACGGTCACGAAATAGGCCAGCTGCTGCAGGCTGTTGTAGTTCACCCAGCCGCGCTCGGTCGGCCAGTCGAACGACACGTACTGCAGCGCCGCCGACAGCGCGTTGGGGATGACCTCCCAGCTGGTCGGCACGATGCGCGCCCAGTGTCCGGTGACGAACAGCAGCACGACGAAGATCACGCCGTTGACGAGCCACAGGATGTCGAGCGCCTGGTGGAACCAGATCGTCAGGCTGATCTTGCCCTTGGGGTCGCCTCGCGGGGTCCAGAAGGCGGTCGGCCGCTTCTCGTTGCGGATCCGCAGACCCGACCGGATGATCAGCACCATCAGGAACACGTTGAAGAAGTGCGCCCAGTTGGTCCACGGCGCGAACCCGGGCTCGACGGCGACGGCCGGCTCGTATTCGCCGGGAAAGGCCGCGAGGAAGTCCTGCATGACGGGGAAGCTCAGCAGCGCCCGCACGAAGGCCACGGCTGCCGCGGCCAGGATGCCGAGGGCCGCGGCCCCGAGCAGACCGGCGATCGCCTGGGTCCAGGAGGGTCGAGGACGAGCGGATGTCGGAGCGGTCGCCGTGATGTGACGCGGCGCGCTGCCGTTCCAGACCGTCTGCGGGGTGGGCAGCGGCATCGAGGGATCGCCGAGGGCGAAGGATGCGGCTGCCGGGGCCACGGCCGTGGACGGACCGGCGACCGAAGTATCCTCCCGGTCGTCGGGCGAGGACGGCGAAGCAGACGGAGACGAAACGCGCTCGATGACCACGGCTTCGGTGCCGGCGGGCGGCCAGGGCTCGCCTCCCGGTGTGCGCGGAAGACCGCGACGCACGGATGACGCGGTGGCGGCCTCGCTCGCAGCGTGGCGCGTCTCGTCTCGTCGCTGCGCTCCTCGCTCGACGACCGGGGAGGGAGCGGCGCTCTCGACGACCGGGGAGGGAGCGGCGCTCTCGACGACCGGGGAGGGAGCGGCGCTCTCGACGACCGGAGAGGCGACAGCCGCAGCGACGGCCGGGGGCGCACTCTCCTGCTCGTCGAGCGATGACGGCGACGCCGACCGAGACGAAACGCCCTCCGCACCGATAGGCACCACACCCGCGGGCGGCCAGGGCTCTCCACCCGGCGTGCGCGGAAGACCGCGACGCACGGATGCGGTGGGAGCGCTCGCAGCGTGGCGCGTGTCGTCTCGTCGCTCCGCTCCTCGCTCGACGACCGGGGAGGCAGCCTCCACCGGGTCGACGACCGGCGAGGCGACCGCCGACTCGACGACCGGCGAAGCGCTCTCCCGCTCGGCGACGACCGGGGACGCGCTCTCCTGCTCGCCGAGCGAAGACGGCGACGCCGACACGTCGCCTTCGCCGACGTCGACCGCGAGCCCGGGAGGCCACGGCTCGCCGCCGGGCACGCGCGGGAGTCCGCGCCTGAGCGTTCGCGTCGCCATGGCTACTTCTTCCGCGCCTCGAGGCCCGCGATCACCTGCGGGACGATCGTGAACAGGTCGCCGACGATGCCGAAGTCGGCGACGTCGAAGATCGGCGCCTCGCCGTCTTTGTTGATCGCGACGATGTTCTTGGCTGTCTGCATGCCCGCACGGTGCTGGATCGCACCGGAGATGCCGAGAGCGACGTACAGCTGCGGCGACACCGAGACACCGGTCTGACCGACCTGATGAGACTGCGGGATGTATCCGGCATCCACGGCGGCCCGCGATGCGCCGACGGCCGCACCGAGCGCATCGGCGAGCTCTTCGACGAGCACGAACTTCTCTTTCGACGCGAGTCCGCGGCCGCCCGAGACGACCCGGGTCGCCCCGCGCAGCTCGGGCCGGGACGACGTGGCCTCGACCGCTTCGACAGCGCCGACGGTGGCGGCAGGGGAGCCGGATGCCGCGACGGTCAGGGCTTCGACGGTCGGCGACGCGACCGCCTCTGCCCGAGCGTCGACAGCGCCCTGGCGCACGGTGATCACCGGAGCCCCAAATGTGGGGGCCGAGTCGGTGAGGTAGGCGCCGCCGTACACGGAGTGGTTCGCCACGATGCCCTCGTCATCTCGCGAGACGCCCACGGCATCGACCGACAGAGCCAGCTTCGCGCGCACCGCGAAGCGGCCCGCGACGTCGCGCCCCGCGATCGAGTTCGAGATGAGCACGGCATCCGGTCGCACCTGCTCGAAGGCGGCATGCAGCGCATCGACGATCGGCACGGTGAGGATCGTCTCGTCGGCGTCGGCCGTCAGCACCACGGATGCTCCAGCCTCGGCGACCTTCGATGCGGCATCCGCGGATCCGCCGACGACGAGCGCGACCGGTGCGCCGACGGTCGAGGCGGCGCCGATCAGGGCCGCCGTGCTGCTGGCGGGGTTGCCTGCCGGGTCGAGGTCGACGACGACGAGGATCGGGTTCTCGGGGTAGGTCATGTCACACCAGCCTGTTCTGCACGAGGTAGTCGACGAGCTTCTCGGCGGCATCGCCCTCATCGACGATCTTCACGCCGGCCGCACGAGGCGGCTTCTCGGCGACCGACGTCATGATCGTGCGGGGAGCCGCGCCCGGGTCGGCCGAGACGCCGAGGTCGTCGAGGGTCAGGACCTCGAGCGGCTTCTTCTTCGCCGCCATGATGCCCTTGAAATTCGGGAAGCGCGCGTCGGGCAGCGCTTCGGTGATCGAGATGACGGCGGGAAGGGATGCCGAGATCGGCTGCGCTCCGGCATCCGCCCCTCGCGTGCCCGTGATGCCCTCAGCCGTGATCTCGACGCTCGTGAGCGCGGTCGCGTGCGCCCAGCCGAGGTGCTCGGCCAGCATCGCGGCCATCACTCCGCCCGAACCGTCGGTCGACAGGTTGCCTGTGATCACCAGGTCGGGTGCGCCGCGGCGGATCGCCGCCGCCAGGGTCTCCGCCGTGAGCCCGAGATCGGCTCCGGCGAGCTGCTCGTCGGCGATGTGCACGGCCGAGCCTGCGCCGATCGCGAGCGCCCGCCGCACCGACGCCGTCGAGCCGCCGGGAGCCATCGCCACGGCGACGACCTCGGTGCCCTCGTTCTTGTCGGCATGGCTCAGCGCGACCTCGAGCGCGCGCTCGGTGATCTCATCGAGAACGACGTCGCCGGCACCTCGCTCGGCGAGTCCTGTCTCGAGATTCAGCTTGCGGTCGCCGTAGGTGTCCGGCACCTCTTTGACCAGGACGAAGATCTTCATCGATTGCTCCTCACGACTGCGTCGATTCTAGTCCCCTGATACTGAGTTCCACCCGACGAGCGACTGAGGACCACTCGCCGTTCCGGCGGGCGCATCCCCGGAGTCCCGGCCCGATGCCCTACCGTAGAACCGTGGTCCGACCCCGTCCTCTGCCTGTCGATCCGCTCGCTGAGGCGAAGCGGCAATGGCTCGCGCACGGTTGGTCGGATGCCGCCGACGGCATGACCGTGGTCACCTCGGTGATGCGGGCCCAGCAGCTGCTGCTCGCCAGGGTGGATGCCGCTCTCAAGCCGTTCGCCCTGAGCTTCGCCCGCTACGAGATGCTGCGCCTGCTGGCGTTCAGCCGCTCGGGCCGCCTGCCGCTGTCGAGCGTGGTCGCCCGACTCCAGGTGCATGCGACGACCGTCACGAGCACGGCCGAGCGTTTGGTGCGTGATGGGCTGATCGTCCGCGAGCCCCACCCGCACGACGGCCGCGCTGCACTGCTCGCCCTGACCGACTCCGGCCGCGAACTCGTCGAACGCGCCACCTCCGCCCTCAACGCCGATGTCTTCGCCGACCCCGGGGTCAGCAAGGCGGACGCGACCGAGCTCGTCGCGATCGTGGCCCGCATGCGCAAGGCCGCCGGCGACTTCAGCGACCCGAAGCCGCAGCCGGACGCCCTCTGACATGGCCGAGTTCGTGCTCGAACGCGTGATCTCGGCTGCTCCCGCCCACGTCTTCGCGATCGCCCTCGACCCCGGGCTGCATCTGCGGTCGATGGCACGGTACGGCGAGACGATGGTCGAAGGTCCGGCGGGCGGCGTGTTCAGCGAAGGGTCGACCGTCACCTGGCGGGCACGGCACTTCGGCATCCCGTTCCGTCTGCGGTCGATCGTGTACGACGTCGATCCGCCGCGCGGGTTCCGCGACCGGCAGATCTCGGGACCCTTCGGCGCGTTCTGGCACGAGCACGTGTTCCAGGAGCACCCGCGGGGCACGCTGATGCGCGACACGATCAGGTTCCATTCGCCGTTCGGCCCGATCGGACGACTGGTCGACCGGCTCGTGCTCCGCGAGTACATGCGTCGTCTGATCGAAGCGCGCAACGACCAGCTGGCCGCAGAGGCGGAGGCCGAAGCAGACGGGCACGGGCGTACACTGCCCGCATGAGCGAGCTGCGCGTGCACACGACTCTCGAAGGCCGTGGCCCGGCCGCCGCGATCATCCTCTCCGACGAGCAGATCGCGTCGTTCGGGGCGGGCAAGACCTTTCCGGTCGCCGTCACGATCGGAGGACGCACCGCACGTCTGCGCGTGGCCCGCATGGGCGGGCAGAACATGATCGGCTTCAGCAAAGCCGTGCGGGCCGACCTCGGTGTGGAGATCGACCAGGAGGTCGAGGCCGTCATCCGTCTGGATGCCGCCGAGCGCCAGGTCTACATCCCACCCGCCCTGGCTGCGGCCCTCGATGCCGACCCTGCGCTGCGCGGGGCCTTCGACGCCCTCTCGTACTCCGTGCGCAAGGAGCATGCCCGCACCGTGGCTGACGCGAAGCAGGACGCGACCCGCGACCGCCGCGTCGAGAAGATCGTCGCCGCACTGCGCGGCTGAGCCGCCCGCCGCTCGTTCACAGCTCAGCATCAACCGCTGACCGGCGTGCCAGATCGGCGCCGACGGGACTCTATGGCGCCATGCATGCTGAATTGTGAACCGCCGGGCGCCGCCGCCTCCGTGGAGGTCAGCGGTTGCGGAAGTCGGGCGCACGCTTCTCCCGGAAGGCCGACATGCCTTCCTTCTGGTCCTCGGTGTCGAAGAGCGCGGCGAACGCCTTCTTCTCATGGGCCAGACCGTCGGCGAGCGTCGTCTCCATCGCGGCGTCGAGGGCGGCTTTGGCGGCGAACACCGACGGCAGCGACTTCGACGCGATCGTCTCGGCCAGCGTCGTCGCCTCCGCGAGCAGCTCGGATGCCGGCACCACCCGCGAGACGAGCCCGGAGCGCTCCGCCTCTTCGGCGCCCATGAACCGGCCGGACAGCACCAGCTCGGCCGCCTTGTAATAGCCGACGGCGCGGATCAGGCGCTGCGTGCCGCCCATGCCGGGGATGACGCCGAGATTGATCTCGGGCTGGCCGAACTTGGCGGTATCGGCGGCGAGGATGATGTCGCACATCATCGCGAGCTCGCATCCTCCCCCGAGCGCGAAACCCGAGACGGCGGCGATCACCGGGGTGCGCACCGCGGCGAACTCGTGCCAGACGCCGAAGTGGTCGGTCTCGAGCATCTCGGCGGCCGACATCGACTCCATCTCCTTGATGTCAGCACCCGCGGCGAACGCCTTCTCCGACCCCGTGACGACGATCGCGCCCACGCCGTCGTCGCCGTCGAACGCCACAGCCGCAGCCGTGACCTCCTCGGCGAGGCGGCTGTTCAGCGCATTGAGGGCCTCGGGACGGTTGAGGGTGATCCACCCGACTCGTCCGCGCTGCTCGACCAGGATCGTCTCGTACTCGGTCATCGTGAAACCCTCTCCGTCGTGGTCATCTCAGTATGTCGCGAGTGCGTCACACAGAGCCGTCGCGGATGTCGGTGATGATGCCCGAGAAGTCGCGGGTCGCGCCGTCTCCTGAGGCGAATGCCGCGTAGAGCTGCTGTGCGAGACGTCCCATCTGCGCATCGGTCGACGTCTGCTCGATCGCCTGCAGCGCGAGCCCGAGGTCCTTCGCCATGAGGGCACCGGCGAATCCGGGCTGGTAGTCGCGGTTCGCCGGGCTCGTCGGCACCGGCCCGGGCACGGGGCAGTTGGTCGTGATCGACCAGCACTGACCGGATGCCTGCGAGACCACGTCGAACAGCGCCTGATGCTCGAGCCCCAGCCGCTCGCCGAGCACGAACGCCTCGGCGACCGCGATCTGCGACACCGCGAGGATCATGTTGTTGCAGACCTTCGCCGCCTGCCCGAGTCCGGGGCCACCGCAGTGCACGATGCGCTTTCCCATGGCCTCGAGCAGCGGCAGCGCGGCCGAGAAGTCGTCGTCGGAGCCGCCGACCATGAAGGCGAGTGTGCCGTTCTCGGCGCCCACGACTCCGCCCGACACGGGGGCGTCGACGTTGCGATGCCCCGCGGCGAGCGCCAGCGCATGCGCCGCACGGGCCTCATCGACCGCGATCGTCGACGACTCGATGAAGAGGGTGTTCGGGCGGGCGGCGGCCAGCAGCTCGGTGCGGTAGGCGTCGATCACATGCCTTCCGGCGGGGAACATCGTGATCACCACGTCGGCGTCGCGCACGGCATCCGCTCCGCTCGCTGCGACCGGGATGCCGACGGTCTGCGCCGCCTCGACCGCAGCCGGCACCAGGTCGAACCCGTGCACCTCGTGCCCCGCCGCGACCAGGTTCTTCGCCATCGGCAGGCCCATGTGGCCGAGCCCGAGGAAGGCGATGCGAGTCATGATGCGCTCCGCATCCGGTCTTCGCCGCTCCGCTGGAGCGACGCCGACCCCGCGGGTCGGAGCATCTCGCGTCCGACGATCAGACGCATGATCTCGTTGGTGCCCTCGAGGATCTGATGCACCCGCAGGTCGCGCACGACCCTCTCGATGCCGTAGTCCTGCAGATAGCCGTAGCCGCCGTGCAGCTGCAGCGCGCGGTTGGCGACGTCGAATCCGGCATCCGTCGCGAAGCGCTTGGCCATGGCGCAGCGCATCGTCGCGTCCGGCGCCTGCTCATCCACCGCCGAAGCGCCGTCCCTGACCATGAGGCGAGCGGCCTGCAGGTCGGTGCGCATATCGGCGATCGCGAACATGATCGACTGCTTCTCGGCCAACGGCTCGCCGAACGCGACGCGCTCGTGCACGTACTGCACCGCACGGTCGAGGGCCCACTGCGCACCGCCGAGCGAGCACGCCGCGATGTTGAGACGGCCGCCGTTGAGCGCCGACATCGCGATCGCGAAACCGCGTCCCTCGTCGCCGAGCATTCCGGATGCGGGGATGCGCACGCCGTCGAGGATCACCTGGCGGGTCGGCTGCGCGTGCCAGCCCATCTTCTTCTCGGGCGCGCCGAAGCTGAGGCCCTCGGCGTCTCCGGGAACCAGGAAGGCGCTGATGCCGCGGGCGCCCGGCTCGCCGGTGCGCGCCATGACGACGTAGACCGCGGCCTCGCCGGCGCCCGAGATGAACTGCTTCACGCCCGTGAGCAGGTAGTCGTCTCCGTCGCGCACCGCACTCGTGGCGACGTTCGCGGCATCCGATCCGACGCCCGGCTCCGTCAGGCAGTACCCGCCGAACTCCTGCATCGCGGTGAGCGCGGGCAGCCACCGGCCGCGCTGCGCGTCATCGCCGTAGGTGTCGATCATCCAGACGACCATGTTGTGGATGGAGATGTAGGCGGCGACTGCGGGGTCGCCCTTGGCGAGCTCCTCGAAGATCGCGACCGTGTCGGAGCGGCTGAGGCCGGTGCCGCCGAAGTCCTCGCGCACGTAGATGCCGCCGAGACCGAGTTCGCCGGCCTTGCCGAGCGACTCCCGCGGGAAGATGTGCTTCTCGTCGCGCTCGGCCGCGAACGGGGCGAGCTCGGTGTCGGCGAAATCCCGGACGGCGTCGAGAATGGCCTCGCGCTCTTCGGCGGTGGTGGTGACTGTTGTCATGGTCATGTCATCTCCTGGGGTCGTGCGTTTCGTCTCGGTCGGCTTCGCCGGCCTCGCTCAACGAACAAGAATCGTCAGTGCATGGTGGGGATCACGAAGCTCGCGCCGTCGCGGATCCCCGCAGACGGCCAGCGGCTCGTGACGGTCTTGGTCTTCGTGTAGAAGCGGAAGGCGTCAGCGCCGTGCTGGTTGAGGTCGCCGAATCCGCTGCGCTTCCAGCCGCCGAACGTGTAATAGGCGATCGGCACGGGGATCGGCACATTCACACCGACCATGCCGACCTCGACGCGGGCGGCGAAGTCGCGGGCGGCGTCGCCGTCGCGGGTGAAGATCGCGACACCGTTGCCGTATTCGTGCTCGGATGCCATGCGCAGCGCCTCCTCGTAGTCGGCGGCCCTGGCGATCACGAGCACCGGGCCGAAGATCTCCTCGCGGTAGATGGCCATGTCGGTGGTGACGTGGTCGAACAGCGTCGGGCCGAGATAGAAGCCCTGCTCGTGCCCCGGCACGGAGAACCCGCGCCCGTCGGCGAGAAGCGTCGCGCCCTCGTCGACGCCCTGCTGGATATAGCCCTCGACCCGCTCGACGGCAGCGCGCGTGACCAGCGGCCCGTAGTCGACGTCGGCTGCGAGCGACGGTCCGATGCGCAGCTGCGCCACACGCTCGGTGAGCTTGGCGGCGAGAGCGTCTGCGGTCTCCTGCCCCACCGGCACCGCGACCGAGATCGCCATGCAGCGCTCGCCCGCCGAGCCGTAGCCCGAGCCGATCAGCGCGTCGACGGCCTGGTCGAGATCGGCGTCGGGCATCACGATCATGTGGTTCTTGGCACCGCCGAAGCACTGCGCGCGCTTGCCGTGCGCGGCGGCCGTCGAGTAGATGTACTCGGCGATCGGCGTCGAGCCGACGAAGCCGACGGCTCGGATGCGGTCGTCGGTCAGCAGGGCATCGACGGCCTCCTTGTCTCCGTGCACGACGTTGAGCACGCCGGCGGGGAGTCCTGCCTCGAGGAACAGCTCGGCGATGCGCACCGGCACCGAGGGATCCCGCTCGCTGGGCTTGAGCACCACGGCGTTGCCGGCGGCCAGCGCGGGCCCCGCCTTCCACAGCGGGATCATGGCGGGGAAGTTGAACGGGGTGATCGCCGCGACGACGCCGAGGGGCTGCCGCATCGAGTAGACGTCGATTCCCGCACCGGCGCCGGTCGAGTATTCGCCCTTGAGCAGGTGCGGAGCCCCCGCGGAGAACTCGATGACCTCGAGGCCCCGCTGGATGTCGCCCTTCGCGTCGTCGACGGTCTTGCCGTGCTCGCTCGCGAGCAGCTCGGCGAGCGACTGCATCTCGCGCTGCACCAGATCGAGGAAGCGCAGCAGCACGCGAGCGCGCTTCTGGGGGTTCGTCGCGGCCCACTCGACCTGCGCGGCCTCGGCGTTCGCGATCACGTCGGCGACCTCGCCGGCGGAGGCCAGCGGCACGCGCGCCTGGACGGATCCGGTGCTCGGATCGAACACGTCGGCGAAGCGGCCGCCTTCTGGGGTGAGGTGCTTTCCGCCTACGAAGTGGGGAATGGTACGAGTCATTGTGCGATGTCCCTTCGCGCCGTCGTTGGCACTATGACGATGGTACTTCGGTATCCGTCGATTTACTAGGGCGTCCTTGTATCACGAGACCCCAAGGCATGCTCTTTCTAGGAAAGCGCTTCCCGAGTAGGGTCGTCAGGACCGGTCATCGACCTCGACCCTGGAGACCCATGCACTACGGCGCCGACTACAACCCCGAGCAGTGGCCACGAGAGGTGTGGCCCGAAGACGTGCGGCTCATGCGCGAAGCGGGCGTGACGATGGTGAGCCTCGGCATCTTCTCGTGGTCGCGCATCCAGCCCGCCGAGGGTGAGTTCGACTGGGAGTGGCTCGACGAGATCATCGGGCTGCTGCACGAGGGCGGCATCCGGGTCGACCTCGCCACCGCCACCGCATCCCCTCCCCCGTGGGCCACGACCGCCTACCCCGAGATGCTGCCCCAGGATGCCGACGGCTCGACCTTCTGGCCGGGCAGCCGACAGGCCTTCGCCCCCTCGTCACCGGTGTACCGCCGCCTCGCCGCCGAGCTGGTCACGGCGCTCGCAGAGCGCTATGCGCATCATCCGGCCGTCGTGCTGTGGCACGTCAACAACGAGTACGGCTGCCACCTGCACTACGACTACTCCGACTCGGCGCGCGACGCCTTCCGGCTGTGGCTGCAGCGCAGGTACTCGACGATCGACGCCCTCAACCATGCGTGGGGCACCGACTTCTGGTCGCAGCGCTACACGGCGTTCGAGCAGATCCTGCCGCCGCGCAAGGCGCCGTACAGCATCAATCCGACGAGCGTGCTCGACTTCAAGCGCTTCACCTCCGACACCCTGCTCGAGCTGTACGTCATGGAGCGCGACATCATCCGCGCCTCGGGCGCCACCCAGCCGATCACCACGAACTTCATGGGCGCGTTCCCGCCGGCCGACTACTGGAAGTGGGCCGCCGAGGTCGACGTGATCAGCGACGACAACTACCCCGACCCCAACGACCCCGAGTCGTTCCGCGGGGCGGCGTTCGCGCGCGAGCTGATGCGGGGCCTGAAGCCCGGCGTGCCGTGGATCCTCACCGAGCAGTCGACGAACGCCCTGAACTGGCGACCGACGAACGCCCCGAAGGCACCCGGCCAGATGGCGGCGATCAGTGCCCAGGCGGTCGGGCGCGGCGCCGACGGCATCATGTTCTTCCAGTGGCGGCAGTCGCGCCGGGGCAGCGAGAAGTTCCACTCGGCGATGGTGCCGCAGGCGGGGCTCGACACCCGCACCTGGCGAGAGGTCACAGAGCTCGGTGGTCAGCTCGCCCAGCTGCCCGACCTTCCGGACGTCTCGTCGGGGGCGAGGATCGCGCTCGTCTTCGACTGGGAGAACTGGTGGGCCATCGACGGCCGCGACCACCCGATCGCGCTCGACTACCTCACGCTCGCGCACCGCTGGCATGCGGCACTGCACAGACAGAACCTCGCGGTCGACATCGTGAACACCACGAGCGACCTCAGCGCGTACTCGCTCGTCGTCGCACCGCAGCAGTACCTGCTCGGCGACGAGGGCGCGGCCAATCTGTCCGCCTATGTCGAGCAGGGTGGGAACCTCTTCATCTCGGCGTTCAGCGACGTGGTCGACCAGGACGACGCGTTCCGCGAGGGCGGGTTCATCGTCTCGCTGCGGGATGTTCTCGGAGTCGCGCTCGAGGACTTCGGTGCGCTCGTGCCGCCCGAGTCCGTGCGCTCGGCGGATTCGGCCGGAGAGGTCGCGAGCCACGCTGTGCCCGACGGGCCCGGCCAGTCGGAGGCACCGCTCGACGGACCAGCGGGCGGGATCGTCGGGCAGTACTTCGCGGAAGAGCTGATCGTGCAGGATGCCGAGGTGCTCGGCCGCTTCACCGACGGTCGCACCGCGGGGCGCGCGGCCTTCACTCGCAAGCGGGCAGGTGCCGGGAACGGCTTCTACCTCGCGACGATCCCCGACGACGCGGGCATGACCGCGGTGCTGGGCTGGCTGGCCTCCGAGGCCGGGGTCGCCGCCGAGATCCCCGGGCTCCCCGAGCACGTCGAGATCGCGCGCCGCGGCAGTATCCTCACCGTCATCAACCACAGCGCCGAGCCGATCGCCGTCGACGTGATCGGCGCCGATGTGCTCACGGGCTCGACCGTTGCACGCCGCGAGCTCGGCGCGTTCGGATGGGCGTTCATCGACACGAGCGACTCGCCACCACCGCACCACTCGCAGAAGGAGAACAGCTGATGCAGTACACCCGTCTCGGACGAGCCGGCGCTCGAGTGAGCCGCCTGGCCCTCGGCACCATGAACTTCGGTCCCGTGATCGACGAAGAGGCCTCGCGCGCCATCCTGGATCGCGCGGTCGAGGCCGGCATCGACTTCATCGACACCGCCGACGTCTACGGCGGAGGCCGGTGGGGCGACCACCCCGGGCAGTCGGAGGAGATCCTCGGACGCTGGATGAAGGACCGCGGCACCCGCGACGACCTGATCGTCGCCACCAAGGTGTTCGGTGTGATGGGCCCGCGATCGAACGATCGGGGTCTGTCGGCTGTGCACATCCGCGCCTCGGTCGACGCATCGCTGCGGCGACTCGGCACCGACCGCATCGACCTGTACCAGATGCACCACATCGACCGCGAGGTGCCGCTCGACGAGACGCTCAGCGCCTTCGCGACGCTGCGCGAGCAGGGCAAGATCACCTATCTCGGCAGCTCGAACTTCGCCGGCTGGCACCTCGCGCGCGTGCACGAGATCGCGTCGGCCGCGGGCTATCCGGCGCCGGTCACCGAGCAGTCGCTGTACAACCTCACCGAGCGCACCGTCGAGCTCGAGGTGGTGCCCGCCGCGGAGCAGTACGGCATGGGGCTGCTGCCCTGGTCGCCGCTGGCCAGCGGACAGCTCGGCGGGGTGCTCCAGAAGACCGATCGCTCCCGGTCGAGTCTCGACGCGCTCGGCGACCGTCGTTCTGCGATCGAGCGCTACGAGGCGTTCTGTGCCGAGCTCGGCATCCGCCCCGGTGTCGTCGCGATCGCCTGGCTGCTGCACCAGCCGGCGGTGACGGCTCCCGTGATCGGCCCGCGGACGATCGACCAGCTCGACTCGGCCGTCGAGGCGCTCGACGTGACGCTGGATGCCGAGACGCTCGCCGAGCTCGACCGCATCTGGCCGGGTCCCGGCGGTACCGCTCCCGAGACCTACGCCTGGTAGCGAGCCCGCACGAAGACCGGATGCCGGGGACATGCGCCCCGGCATCCGGTCTCCTCGTTCTAGTAGACGATCACGGGCAGACTGCGCGAGCCGCGCGAGTCCTGCCACGGTTCCGTGCCGTCGAATCGCACCGTGAGCAGGTGGATCCCCCGACCGAGCTTCGGCACCGAGACCGTGGCCCTGCCCTTGTCGGCCGGCGTCAGCTCGATGGTGGCGACGACCTTGCCGCGGTCGTGCACCGTCACAGTTCCCACCGGGGCGCTGCCGTCGTCTGCGGTGACGGTCACCTTCACGGTCGCGCTCCTGCCCGCCTTCACGAGAGTGTCCGACGTGGCACGCACGCGGGTGTCGATCGGCTGCACCTGGTCGTCGACGAGCACGGCGACCGAGCGGGCGGGGATCGTCACGGTGCCGGTCGCGGCGTCCCAGGTGGTGGTCTTGACCACGGCATCCGCTCCGTTCGCCTGAGCCGGCGTCAGTGCGAACGAGCGCCCGGCCAAGCCGGTCACCGTCTGCGTGACCGGCGAGGGCGAGGAGTTGAACGCGACGAGTGCTCCGTCGAGCTCTGCGTCGGCATCGGGACCCGCCAGATCGTCGATCTGCATGAGGATCACGCCGGGCGCTGCGCCCGCTCCGCCGTTCGGGAACGTGACCTTCTGCTGGATCAGCTCGGCCGAGCCGAGACGCAGCAGGTCGACCTCGTCGCGTATGCGCAGCAGGTCGAGAGCGGATGCCTCGGCTGCCGCCATGTCGGCGGGGGCGGGCGTGAGCGCGGGGTCGGCGAGCAGCGGCGCCATGATCGGCCACTTCTCCTCATTGTCGGCGGCTGTCGGGAGCCCGGAGCCGAAGGTCGACTCCTGACCCGTCCAATCGATGCGGTTGAACCAGTCGCCCGAGTTGTAGCTGTTGCGGTCGAGGGACTTCGACCGCAGCAGCTCGGTGCCCGCGTGCCAGAACGACGGAGACTGCGAGAGCGTCACGGTCGCGAGCTCCAGCGTGTTCATGCGCACGCGGTCGGCCATCGGGGTGTCCACCGGCAGCTTGAGCACCGAGAGGTCGTAGAGCGTCTCGTTGTCGTGCGCGTCGACGTAGTTGATCGTCTCGTCCGGCTGGTCGGCATAGCCCGCCGCCGAGCCGCGGTAGTCGATGGCCTCTCCGGCCGTCACTGCGCCGTCGCTCGTCGTGAACGTGAAGTCGCGCAGATTGCCTGCGAGCCCGAGCTTGACCAGATCGGTCTCGTGCCCGAGGTCGGCGAGCGCCCGCTCGACGGTGCCGTTGATCGGATCGCCGTTCGGATCGGTTCCGAGACCCGTGCCGAACCCCTGGCGGAACGTCGACGAGGCATCGACCGGGCTGCCACCGTGCACGGCATCGCGCAGCCGGTCGTTGAACGTCCCGATGCCCGTGCCTCCGAGCTGGCCCTGTGTGGCCTGCTCGAACAGGGCGTTGTCGGCGACCTCGCCGAAGTTCCAGCCCTCGCCGTACAGGTGGATCGCCGATCCGTCGACGCCGTCCTTCTTGAACGTCAGCGCGTCGAGCGCGTCACGGATGGCCTGCATGTTCGTCGTCGAGTGGTGCCCCATGAGGTCGAACCGGAAGCCGTCGACCTTGTAGTCGCGCGCCCAGGTCACGATCGAGTCGACCATGAGCTTCTCTGCGGCGAGGTGCTCGGTCGCGACGTTCTGGCAGCACGTCGAGGTCTCGACGCCGCCCGCCGCGTTGAGCCGGTGGTAGTAGCCGGGAACCACCTGGTCGAGCACCGACTTCTCGGCCTGACCGGATGCCGCGGTGTGGTTGAACACCTGGTCGAGGACGACCTGGAGGTCCATGTCGTGCAGCGCGCCGACCATCGACCGGAACTCGCTGACCCTCGCCCCGCCGTCGGCATCGACCGCGTACGAGCCCTCGGGCGTCGAGTAGTGGTACGGGTCGTAGCCCCAGTTGAATCCGTCGGCATCGGCGACCGCCTGGATGCACGCCTGCTGCGCCGAATCGGCGGGGCCGAACGAGGCGAGGTCGCAGTCAGGCATCGCCTGCACCGCTCTGTCCTCCTCGATCGACGCGATGTCGAACGACGGCAGCAGGTGCACGGTGTTGATGCCGGCATCCGCGAGCTGCGTGAGCTGATCGGTGCCTGCGCTGTCACGGGTGAAGGCGAGGTAGGTGCCTCGCTCCGCAGCCGGAACCATCTCGTCGCTGATCGAGAAGTCCCTGATGTGCAGCTCGTAGATCGCGCGGTCGACCGCCCGCTCCACGATCGGCGACGGCGTCTTCTGCCACTGCTTCGGCTGCCAGGCCTTGTCGTCGAGATCGATGGCGACCGAACGCTGCGAGTTCCGCGTGAGGGCGATCGAGTATGGATCGGTGACCTGGTTCGTCTCGATGGCCCCGGTGGTCGGAGCGTAGACGACGACCTCCCAGAGGTATTCGTCGCCCTTGAGATCCTTCTTGCCCTTCACCGACCACACACCCGACGCGGCATCCCATGTGGCCTCGTGGCGCACGGGGTCGCCCTCGGCACCCTCGTTCCAGGTGAGCAGCGTCGCGCTCTGCGCGGTCGGCGCCCACAGCCGGAACGTCGGGTTCTTGCCCGAGAACGTCACACCGAGATCGACGTCGTCGAGTGCAGCCGCGTAGACGTCGTCGAGCACACCCGCGATCTGCACGCCGGTGAACGCGGTGAGCGCTCCTGCCTCGTCACGCTGGGCGACCGCGAGCTGCGTGCGCAGCAGCGCCGCGGCATCCGCGTCCGTCACCCGTAGGGCGAGGTAGCCGTCGAGCGCCGGGAATCGGGTGAGCTGTTCATCGGTCAGACCCCCGTCGATCACGTCGAGCGCGATCGGCTCTGCTCCCGCGACCGCGCCGTCGACCACGGCGAGTGACGCGTCTGCCGAGGAATAGAGCTGGAAGGCCGCCCTCTCGACGGACCCGAGCGTGGCCGGCCATGCGATCGTCTCGGCATCGACCCAGTGCGCGCGCTGCTCGCCGACGCCGGGGAGCTGCGGGGTGTCCCCGCCGACCTCGAGCACGTGCGTCGCCAGCGTGTAGCGGAACGACGTCACCGTGCCCTCGGTGGCGCTGAACGAGATGTTCGCGCCGCCGGGCACTCCGTCGGCTCCGTAGTTCTCGGCCCAGCTCAGGCCGTGCGCGACCTTGAGCTCGTAGGCGCCGGTCGGCAGATCCGCGGTCGAGAACTCGTAGACGCCGTCGCGGTCGCCGTCGGCCATCAGGGTGCCGAGGCAGTCGGGCGACCAGTCGGCCGCACACCCGAGCTCGTCCTGCAGAGAGCCGGGCAGCGTCACGATGGGGCCGTCTGCCGTGGACTGCACGATGTTCGTGCGCGGGTCGAAGTAGAAGGTGATCGGCCCGCCCGCATGGGCGAGAGTGACGTTCGCGCCGTCCGGCACACCGTTCGCTCCGTAGTTGATCGCCCAGCTGCCGTTGACCGCGGCCTTGTACTCGTAGTCGCCCGCCGGCAGGTCGAAGGTCCCCTCCCACACGCCGTCGGCACGAAGGGTCAGCTTCGCCTTCTCACACGCCGGATCCCAGTCGCCCGCGCAGCCCATCTCGGAGTTGAGGCTGCCTGGCACCGTCACCATGTCGATCGGCGACTCGGGCTCCTCGCCCACTTCGAGCGTCACCGCGTTGCCGACCGAGGCATAGGTCGAGGCGGCGGCGTGATTGCCGGCGGCGTCGGTCGTCACCGCCCGATACTCGAGGAGCGTGCCGTTCGCGAGATCGCGGATGTCGTGGAAGACACGCGGATCGGTGTCCTCCGCCGAGCCCAGGGCCTGCCACTCGTCAGAGCCGACGACGCGCCAGGCGAAGCTGGTCTGCGCCCACTGGTCGGCGATGTCGGCCTGCACGGCGGACTGACCTGAGACACCGGCGCCGGCGGCCGGCGCGGACACCGAGACGGATGCCGCCTCGGTCGGCGCCGTGACGGTGGAGTCGGCCTTCCAGACCACGGCCGACAGGGCCGGCACCGTGATCGAGGCAGCGGCGCCGGCATCCGTGGTGAGGGGTGCGGCGTCACCGTAGAGCACCTCGTAGGAGGCGTCGGCGGTCAGCGTCGCGAGGTCGACCGTCTGCGCGGTCGCGGCGTTGTTCACCGCGACCAGGTACTCGACCTTGTCGTCGGCATCCACCCGCGAGAAGGCGTAGACGCCTGCGCCGGACGCCGCGTAGCGCTCGATCTGCGCGCCCTCGCCGAGAGCCGGGTTCGACTCGCGGAGCTCTGACAGCGCGGCGATGTGCTCGTAGAGCGCGGCATCCGTCGCGTAGCGGTCGACGGAGCCCGCCTGCTCGCCGGTGATGAGGTTCTGGTCCGCGTACTCGGCCACCTGGGTGGCGAACAGCGACTGCCTGGCGTTCTTGTCGCCGCCGGCGCCCGTGAAGCCCTGCTCGTCGCCGTAGTAGACGACGGGCTGGCCGCGGGTGAGGAACATGAGCTCGTGCGCCAGCTCGTCGCGCTGCAGCGGAGCATCCGTCGACTGCAGGAAGGATCCGACCCGCCCCATGTCGTGGTTGCCGAGGAACGTGGGCAGGGCGGTCGACGACGAATCGGGTGTCGTGTAGCGGTCGTCGCCCGCGAAGAGGGACTGCAGGCCCTTGGCCGAGTTGCCGGACGCATAGCTGACGGCGGAGGACTGGAAGGTGAAGTCGAGGATCGAGTTCATGTCGGTGTCGCGCACGTAGGGTGCGAGCTTCACCGGATCGGCGTCGTAGACCTCGCCGAACATGAAGAAGTCGTCGTTGCCCTGCTCATGCGCGTAGTCCAGGACGTCAGCTGTCCACTTCTCCCAGAACTCGAAGTTCACGTGCTTGACGGTGTCGATGCGGAAGCCGTCGATGCCCAGGTCGATCCACTTGTCGTACACCTCGACGAAGCCGTTGACGACGGTCGGGTGCTCGGTCATCAGGTCGTCGAGTCCGTCGAAGTCGCCGTAGGTGACCGACTCGCCCGACCAGGTCGAGTTGCCGCGGTTGTGATAGAGCGAGGGGTCGTTCAGCCAGGCGGGGACCTTGACGTCGGTCTCGCTGTCGGCGACCACCGGCGTATAGGGGAAGCTCGTCGCCGGGTCGAGCTCGGGGAAGCCACCGGTGCCCGCGTGGTCGGCCGGGTCGAACGCGGTGCCCGCGGCATCCGTGTAGGGACGCGTCGCCTGGTCGATGTAGGAGTACTGGCCCTCGGCGTAGTCGATCACGTCGGCGGTGTGGTTGGTGATGATGTCGAAGTACACCTTGATGCCGCGGGCGTGCGCGTCGGCGATCAGCGCCTGCAGCTCTTCGTTCGTGCCGAGGTGGGGGTCGATGCGCGTGAAGTCGGTGATCCAATAGCCGTGGTACCCGGCCGAGGCGTTCGCGCCCTCGCCCTGTACCGGCTTGTTGGCGAAGCTGGGCGTCAGCCAGATCGCCGAGGTGCCGAGTCCTTCGATGTAGTCGAGGTTGTCGCGGATGCCGGCGATGTCGCCGCCCTGGTAGAAGCCCTTGTCGGTGGGGTCGAACCCGGTGGTGAGCCGATCGCCCTCGAGGCCGCCGGCGTCGTTGGAGGTGTCGCCGTTCGCGAAGCGATCCGTCATCACGAAGTAGAACTGCTCGCCGGCTCCTGCCTGACGTGCCGGGCTCTCGACCAGCGCGTCGTCGTCTGCCGTGTAGCCGCCGCGCACCTCGGTCGCCTCGAGACCCACCCGCTTGAGGGTGTCGTCGAACGTGAAGCGCAGGGTCGTCGGGCCCGCGACCGTGAGGGGGATGTCGTCGGCGCCGCCGTCGAGGCCGTACGCCTCGTCCCAGCCGTCGTTAACCGCGACCTTGTACTGCCAGGTGCCCGCCGGCACCTCGAACTCGGCGGAGTAGACGCCCTCGGCGCCCGTGGGCTCGAGCTCGGTCTCGGCGCAGTCGGGCGCCCAGTCGGCAGCGCAGCCGAGTTCGGACTGCAGCGATCCCACGAGGGCCACGGTTCGATCGGCGGCGGAAGCGGGCGGTGGGCCCAGGGTGCCGGCGGCGCCGAACCCCGAGACGACGAGCGCGGCGGCGGCGAGAAGGGCGAGCGGACGTGAGGCGGTCGTCTTCGACCGAGCCGGCTTGAACAAGTGATGCTCCCTGGATGGCGGGCGGACACGACGACGTGTCCGAAGGCTTGCGAGTGAAGCTAGCAGGGCGTCGCTCCGGACTGCAAGCGCTTGCAGGAGTGCTGTGGCGAAAAGTCAGGGGTGCGCGGGGCGGTGCTGGTCGAAAGTCGCAAACGCTTCCAGAGTGGCGGATCTCGGATGATGAGGATTTCTCGCCGCGTTCACCGTCCGGACACCTTCGCCGACTACAACTGCACATGCGCGGACACAGACTCAGACCGGATCGGGTAGTCACGTCATCCGCGCCTACGGTGAGCGTCTGCTCCCGAAGAGACCCCCGTCGAATCGGGTCGGCGGGGGTCTTCTCTGTCTTGTCCGTCTGCGTGCGGGCGCTCCGCACGTTCGCGTGCCCTCCGCGCGTCCGAATTCACCGGATCTGGACTCGGCTGGCGCGCATCGACTCGGCACGGGTATGCCGGATGCCGGGGAGAGTCCCGGATGCCGGGGCTAGAGGCGCTCGATGATCGTGGCGTTCGCCATGCCGCCGCCCTCGCACATGGTCTGCAGGCCGAATCGTCCGCCGACCGCGTCGAGCTGGTCGATGAGGGTTCCGAGCAGGCGGGTGCCCGACGAGCCGAGAGCGTGCCCGAGGGCGATCGCTCCTCCGCGTGGGTTGAGTCTCGCGGCGTCCGCCCCGAGCTCGGCGGCCCAGGCGAGCGGCACCGACGCGAACGCCTCGTTGACCTCGTAGGCGTCGAGGTCGTCGATCGTGAGTCCGGTGCGCTCGAGGATGCGCCGCGTGGCGGGGATCGGCCCGGTGAGCATCATCAGCGGGTCGTCTCCGACCACCGTGAACGCGTGGAACCTCGCACGCGGCGTGAGCCCCAGCGCGTCGGCGCGCTCTGCGCTCATCAACAGTGCGGCGGATGCCCCGTCGGTGAGCGGTGACGAGTTGCCGGGCGTGATCCTCCAACCGACCTCGGGGAACCGCGCGGCGAGCGCGTCGGTGCGGAACGCCGGGTTCAGCCCCGCGAGCCCTTCGGCCGTCGTGCCGGCGCGCACGGTCTCGTCGACCGCGGCATCCGGCGCCTCGGTGACCGGGATGATCGTGCGGTCGAAGAAGCCGCTCCCCCAGGCATCCGCCGCGCGGCGATGCGACTCTGCCGCATAGTCATCGAGTGCAGCACGATCGAGGCCCCAGCGCTGGGCGATGAGCTCGGCCGAGACGCCCTGGTTCACGAGGCCTTCGGGGTAGCGCTCACGCAGGCGGGGCGACATCGGGCTTCCGCCGGCTGCGGACGAGCCGAGCGGCACGCGGCTCATCGACTCGACACCTCCGACGATGACCGCGTCGTAAGCCCCGGCCATGATCCCCTGCGCGGCGAAGTGCACCGCCTGCTGACTCGACCCGCACTGACGGTCGATCGTCGTGGCGGGGATCGTCTCGTCGAAGCCCGCGGCGAGCACGGCCTGACGGGCGATGTTCGACGACTGATCGCCCACCTGGCTCACGCAGCCGAGCAGCACGTCGTCGATCTGCCGCGATTCCAGACCGTTGCGTTCGAGGATCGCGCCCAACGCGCCCGCCGCCAGATCGACGGGATGCACACCCGACAGGGCGCCGCCCGGCTTGCCCCGCCCGACGGGGGTGCGGACGACATCGACCAGGACGGCTTCGCTGCGCGTGCTCATGCCTCCTATTCTCACCCTGTCGCGGGGCCGAGTCGCCGGACGGCGGCATCGGATGGGTGAGATGACGTCTTCGCGCGCCGCGAAAACGGACGGCGGCCCCCGGCATCCGAAATACAATCGTTGGTGCGCCCGCACCCTGGCGCATCCCCCACCGTCGAGGCGCCCGTGATCCGGGCGACCGCACTCTCCGAGGACCCACCATGTCCAGCGAACCCATCACCGTCTCCATCCGCCGCGAGCTCGACCCGGAGCATGTCGCCGAGGCCACTGCCTGGGTGCAGACCGGCGTGAACCTCGCGCACCGGTACCCCGGCTTCCTCGGATCCGGATGGGTGCGCGACGGCGAGGACTCGCACGTCTGGCACATGCTCTACCGCTTCTCCGACGAGAAGTCGCTCCTCGCCTGGGAGCAGTCCGGCGAGCGCGAGTGGTGGAAGTCGACCGGCGAGCAGTTCGTGCGCAGCGAGCGCGTGCGCCGCCGCAGCGGCATCGAGGGATGGTTCGACGAGCCGACCACCGACACCATCACCCTCCCTCGGGCCGACGGCTCGACGACCACGGTCGCGATGGTCAGCACTCCCCCGCGCTGGAAGCAGGCCGTGTCGATCTGGCTCGGGTTCTTCCCGCTCAACCTCGTCTTCACCTATGCGATGAGCCCGATCCCCGGCTGGAACGAGCTGCCGATCTGGTTGCGGGTGCTCGCGACGACGGTCGTGCTGACCCCGATCATGACCTACTGGGTGCTGCCCTGGGTCACGCGCACGCTGCGCCGCTGGCTCAACCGCTGAGGCGGCCGGCTCGGCGGCGGTCCCGGCGGGCTGCGGGGTCGAAAAAGCACCGGAAACCGCCGTTTCGGATGCGCTTTCGACCACGCACGCCGTCGCGCGAGCTGAGGGCGGCAGGCTGAGGGCGGCAGGTCAGAGGTCGGCGACGGCGGCGCGCAGCGCCTGCTCGACCACCGCGACCCCCTCGGCCAGCGGCCCCGGTCGTCGCACGAGGTGCAGGGTGTTGATCGGCGGGTCGTCGGTCGGACGCAGGTCGACGAGCCTCCCGTCGGCGAGCTCGTCGGCGATCAGGTAGGTCGGCAGCACGGTGACGCCCGCTCCGGCGACGGCGGCGGCGGCGAGCGCACGCAGATCCGGGAAGACCAGAGCGGGTTCGCGGTCGAGACGGATGCCGAAGACATGCCGCCAGTACCGGCGCAGGATCGGCACGTCGCGGTCGTAGGCCAGCAGGGGCGCGTCGGTGAGGGCGTCCCGCGTGAGGACGGGGGAATGCGCGATGCCGAGCGCCGGTGCCGCGACGAGTGCGAACTCCTCGTCGAAGAACGGCACGGACGGCAGCCCCCGCCCGCGCGGACGCACCGCCGAGATCACGAGGTCGAGGCTGCCGACCCTGAGCTGCTCGAGCAGATCGTCGGCCAGGCCGGTGGTCACCGCGAGCCGCATCCCGTCTGCGACAGCGGGGGCGAGAGCGGGTGCGGCGACGCTGGCCAGGAACTCGGCGGCGCCGCCCAGTCGCACGATCGGCGGTTCGGCGGCGGGGCGGGTGCCGAGAGCATCCGCCAGCGCGTCGAGTGGACCGGAGAGCCGGGCTGCGAGCTCGTCGGCGCGCGGCGTCGGGCGGATGCCGCGGGCATGACGCACGAACAGCGGCTCACCGACGCTCACGTCCAGCGCTTGAAGCTGCGTCGTCACGGATGACTGCGCGAGGCCGAGTGTGCGCGCCGCCGCTGACACCGACCCCGACCGGTGCGCGGCGAGGAAGGTGCGCCACAGCCCGAGGTCCTGCAGTCCATCGGAATTCCGATTGCTCATATCGGCAATCTATCGGAATCGCCTCTCGATCCCCGCGGTTGTGCCGGATATCGCATCCGCACGGCATCCGTCGTCCGACCCCTTGGGAGCATCCATGTCATCCGTCCTCTTCGTCGTCACCGGCGCCCGCACCTGGACCCTGTCCGACGGCACCGAGCACCCCACCGGCTACTGGGCCGAAGAACTGCTCGCCCCGTATCGACTGCTCACCGCAGCAGGTCATGACGTCGTCTTCGCGACTCCCGGCGGTGTCGAGCCGGTGGCCGACTCGTCGAGCCTCGGCGAAGGCGATGCCGCGGCCCTCGCGCAGATCCCGGGGCTCACCACTCCCCTGGTGCTCGCCGACGTCGACGCCGCCGACTACGCGGCCGTCTACTATCCGGGCGGCCACGGCCCGATGCAGGACCTCGCAGTGGATGCCGACTCGGCGGCGCTCATCTCGGCGACCGTCGCCGCCGGCCGCCCGCTGGCCGCCGTATGCCACGGTCTCGCGGCTCTGCTGCCCGCGCGCGATTCCGCCGGCGAGCCCCTGGTCGCCGGGCGCCGAATCACCGGCTTCTCCGATGAGGAGGAGCGCATCGGCGGACTCGCCGATCGCGCACCGTTCCTTCTCGAGACCTCGCTGCGCGGTCTCGGCGCCGACGTCGAGGTCACCGATCCCTGGAGCGATCACACGATCGTCGACGGCCAGCTCATCACCGGACAGAACCCGCAGTCATCGGCATCCGCCGCCCAGGCCCTGATCGCGGCTCTCGCCTGACGCGTCACCGTCCGCGCGCGCGTGGGTGGTCAGAAACGCACCTGAGACGGCTCGTCCGGATGCTCTTTTGACCACTCACGCCGCGGGAGCCCGCCGGCGGCCGCCGAGCGACTCAGACGGCGGAGATCCGCCAGGATGCGGCGTGCGTCGCGCGGGGTTCGAGCACGACGAGGTCGGTTGCCGAGTTGAAGGCATCGGGCGGGCAGGTCATCGGCTCGACCGCGAGACCGATGCGGTGGATCGCATCGATCCCCGGGTTGTCGGCCGTGTGCACCTGCACCCACGGGCAGCGCTCGTCGAACGTCATCGCGACGCCGGTTCCGGCATCCGTCACGAGCCGCACCTCGGCGACTCCGCCGTCACGGGCGAGACCGGTGAAGGCGTGGTCGATGAAGACGTCGCCGATGCGGCGCGCTGCGCGGAAGTCCCATTCCGGATGCTCCGCCACGGCCTCGAGAGCAACCGGGTTCAACCGGTCGGGCGTGACGGTGAGCACCTCGGATGCCGGCAGCGTGAGCGTCCAGTCGTCCACCCGGCCCTCGGGGCCGGCGACGAGATAGGGATGCGGTCCGGTGCCCCAGGGCGCAGCATCCGCCCCGAGGTTGCGCGCGGTCACCGTCTGACGCAGCCCGTCGATGTCGATGCGGTATTCGGTCTCGACCTCGACGCGGAACGGGTATCCCATCTGCGGCTCGATCACGGCCGCAAGCACGACGCGGTCGTCGAGCACGAGGCGATCCTCGAACTCCGCCCACGCGAGGAGGCCGTGCAGCGCCTGGCCGCGGGCGGGTTCGGTGAGAGCCAGCTGCTGCTCGGCGCCGCCGAACGTGTAACGGCCGTCGACGATGCGGTTGGGCCACGGCGCGAGGGTGGTGCCGCGGTATCCGGGCCGCACCTCGTCGGCGTCGAACGGCACGACCAGATCGCGTCCCTCGAACGTGAGCACACGCAGCGATGCGCCGACGCTCGCGATCACGGCCTCGTAGCCGTGACCTGCGATGCGCAGCTGCCGTCCTGAGCGCGGTCGCGCTGCGGTCGCCACATCGACGGCGGCGGAGGAGACGTCGGTCATCACAGCCCCTGAGCCAGTCGGTAGTACGCCTGGTTCCAGCGCACCTGCTTCTGGAACTCGGGCAGGGTGGTCGCATCGTCGATCACGAGCAGCTCGACCTCGGCCATCTCGGCGAAGTCGCGGAAGGCCTCGAGCCCGACGGCCGTCGACATGACGGTGTGGTGCGCGGCACCGGCGGTCAGCCACGCGGCGGCGCTCGTGGTGAAGTCGGGCTGCGGCTTCCAGACAGCGCGGCCCACCGGGAGCTTCGGCAGCGACTGGCGCGGCGGCACGTTCTCGACGACGTTCGCGGTGAGGCGGAACCGGTCGCGCATGTCGCTGAGCGCGACGACGATCGCGGGGCCGGGGTCGGCGGTGAAGACCAGGCGCACCGGGTCGTCCTTGCCGCCGATGCCGAGCGGGTGGATCTCGAGCGTCGGCTTCGCGGTGGTGAGCGACGGCGAGACCTCCAGCATGTGCGCGCCGAGGATCAGCTCGTCGCCGGGGGTCATGTCGTAGGTGTAGTCCTCCATGAGGCTCGCCCCACCGGGCAGCCCCGCACCCATCACATTCGCGACGCGCACGAGGATCGCGGTCTTCCAGTCGCCCTCGGCACCGAAGCCGTATCCCTCGGCCATCAGGCGCTGCACCGCGAGACCGGGCAGCTGCGTCAGCGCGCCGAGGTCTTCGAACGACGTGGTGAAGGCGCCGAAGCCCCCCTCTTCGAGGAACGTCCGCAGACCGATCTCGATCGCGGCTCCGTCACGCAGAGACTGGTGGCGGTCACCACCGCGGCGCAGCTCCGGCACGACCTCGTACAGCTCCTCGTACTCGGCCACGAGGGCGTCGATCTCGGAGTCGGATGCCGCGGCGACGGCATCCGCCAGATCGTTCACGCCCCAGGTGTTGACCTGCACGCCGAAGCGCAGCTCTGCCTCGGTCTTGTCACCCTCGGTGACGGCGACGTAACGCATGTTGTCGCCGAAGCGGGCGAGCTTGAGCGAGCGGGAGGCCGCGAGGCCGGCGGCCGCACGCTGCCACGTCGCGATCTCCTGACGCACCCGCGGGTCGCTCGCGTGACCGACGACGGTCTTGCGCGGCACGCCGAGGCGCGTCTGGATGTAGCCGAACTCGCGGTCGCCGTGCGCGGCCTGATTCAGGTTCATGAAGTCGAAGTCGATGTCCGCCCAGGGCAGCTCGACGTTCGCCTGCGTGTGCAGGTGCGCGAGCGGCTTCTGCAGCGCGTCGAGACCGGCGATCCACATCTTGGCGGGGCTGAACGTGTGCATCCACGCGATCAGGCCGATGACCCGGTCGTCGGCGTTCGCCTCGAGCGCGGTGCGCTTGATGGCGGCGGCATCCGTCAGCACCGGCTTCCAGACGATCTTCACGGGAACCTCGCCCGCCTCGTCGAGGATGCGGGCGATCTGCTGCGACTGGTCGGCGACCTGGGCGAGCGTCTCGGGGCCGTAGAGGTGCTGGCTGCCGGTGAGGAACCAGACCTCGTAGCCGTCGAGCGAGGTGGTGAGCGGGGTGCGGGTCATGAGAGGCCTTTCATATTCGGTCGTTGAGCGAGGAGCGAAGCACCGAGACGAAACGCGAAGAAGTGTGCGCTTCGCCTCGCTCCTCGCGCTCAGCGACCGGGACGGAGAGCGGTGGTTGCGGCGGCCTCGATGGCGAGGCCGGCACGGTAGCGATCGAGGTAGGCGGCGAAGCCGGCGACGTCGGCAGGGTCGGGGTCGGCGACCGAGAGGGATGCCGTCGCGAACACGTCGCGGTCGAGGTACTCGCCCAGCGAGGCGGACTCGGCGTGCGCGAGGTACGACGCGAGCACGGCGATGCCCCACGCGCCGCCCTCGGAGGCGAGCTCCCCGACAGCGACCGGAGCACCCAGCGCTCCGGCGAGGAAGCGCTGCGCGACCCCGGCCGTGCGGAACATGCCCCCGTGCGCGAACATGCGGTCGAGTTCGACGCCCTCGGCGGTGAGCACCTGCATCCCCAGCGCGAGCGTTCCGAAGACGCCGTAGAGCTGCGAGCGCATGAAGTTGCCGAGCGTGAAGGCGCTGCCGGGCGTGCGCACGAACAGCGGACGCCCCTCGGTGAGACCCGCGATCGGCTCGCCGGCGAGGTGGTTGTACGCCAGCAGCCCACCGGCATCCGCCTCACCGTCGAGAGCCTCGCGGAACAGCGCGTCGAAGACGGCGTCGTCGCTCAGCGGCTGACCCGCTGCCGCGGAGAAGCGGGTGAAGAGACCGGCCCAGGCGGCGAGTTCGCTGGCACCGTTGTTGCAGTGCACCATGGCGACGGCGTCGCCGGCCGGCGTGGTCACGAGGTCGAGCTCGTGGTGCACCTCGGTGAGCGGTCGCTCGAGCACGACCATGGCGAAGATGCTCGTCCCCGCCGAGACGTTGCCCGTGCGAGGAGACACCGAGTTGGTCGCCACCATGCCGGTGCCGGCGTCGCCCTCGGGCGGGCAGAGCGGGATGCCGGGCTTCAGCGCACCGCTGGGGTCGAGCAGCGCTGCGCCCTCGGCGGTGAGGGAGCCTGCGGCCGCTCCGGCCGGGAGCACTGTCGGGAAGAGGTCTCGTGCGGTCGCCGGAAGGCGGTCGGCGGCGCGGGCGTCGTATGCCTGCAGCATCCGCTCGTCGTAGTCGCCGGCGCTCGAGTCGATCGGGAACATGCCGGAGGCGTCGCCGACGCCCAGCACTCGTTCGCCCGTGAGCCGTTCGTGCACGTACCCGGCGAGGGTCGTGACGAAGTCGAGCTGCGGCACATGCGCCTCGCCGTCGAGCACCGCCTGGTGCAGGTGCGCGATCGACCAGCGCAGCGGGATGTTGACGCCGAGCAGGTCGGTCAGCTCGGCCGCCGCGGCACCCGTGTTGGTGTTGCGCCAGGTGCGGAACGGCACGAGCAGCTCGCCCTGCGCGTCGAACGCGAGGTAGCCGTGCATCATCGCCGAGATGCCGATCGCGCCGAAGGTCTCGGGACGCACGCCGTGGCGGCTCTCCGCGTCGGCGACGAGAGCGGCGTAAGCCGCCTGGAGTCCGGCCCAGACCTCGTCGATCGCGTACGTCCAGAGGCCGTCTTCGAGCCGGTTCTCCCATGCGAACGAGCCGGTGGCGAGCACCTCCGTGGCATCCGATCCGATCAGGCACGCCTTGATGCGCGTGGAGCCGAGCTCGATGCCGAGGCTCGTGCGGGCGGCGAGGATGTCGTCGCGGGCTGCGGTGCGGGTCGTGTCGGGCGTAGTGGTCGTGTCGCTCATCGTCGGGCGTCCGAGTTCTGTCCGTAGACGTTCTGGTAGCGGTGGAAGAGGCTGTCGATCGCCTCCTGCGGAATCGGGATGAGGGGGCCCGCCTCACGGGCGTAGTGCACGGTGCGGGCGACGTCCTCGACCATGACGGCGGCCTTCACGGCATCCTTCGCGTCGACCCCGATCGTGAAGGGGCCGTGGTTCTGCATGAGCACCGCGCGGCTGCGGTGGCCGCTGAGGGTCTGCACGATTCCGTGACCGATCGAGTCGTCGCCGATGATCGCGAACGGGCCCACCGGGATCGGACCGCCGAACTCGTCTGCCATGGCGGTGATCACGCACGGGATCTCCTCGCCGCGGGCCGCCCAGGCGACGGCGAACGTCGAGTGGGTGTGCACGACGCCCCCGACGGTGGGCATGTGGCGGTAGACGTAGGCGTGGGCCGCGGTGTCGCTCGAGGGCGCGCGTTCACTCCCGGCGGTTCCGGCGATCACGGCACCGTCGAGGTCGCACAGGATCATGTTCTCGGGGGCGAGGTCGTCGTAGCTCACGCCCGACGGCTTGATGACGAACAGGTCGGCGCCGGGCACGCGGCCGGAGACGTTGCCGCCGGTCCAGACGACGAGGCCGTTGCGGACCAGTTCGGCGTGCAGGCGGGCGACATCTTCGCGGACGGCCTGGATCGATGCGTCGATCTCGGCGGAGAAGACGGGGGCTTCGTTGCTCACGGGTACCTCAGGGTCGGCGGTGGTCACTGTGACCGGTCACAGAAGTGTGTCACGGGGGTCTGCCGACCGTCAAGACGCGGATGCTCGCCGCGGCAGTGCGGAGGCTCAGCGGGGCGGGGCGACCGAATCACGGGTCACGAGCACGGGAGCCACGGGCGGGAGATCGGATGCCGGCGCTCCGTCGCTGTCCGCCAGCACCGCCGCCACCGCTCGGCGCGCCAGCTCGGAGAAGTCCTGTCGCACGGTCGTCAGCTTGGGCCAGTAGTAGGCGGCATCCGGGGTGTCGTCGAAGCCCACCACGCTGATGTCGCCCGGCACCGAGAGCCCGACCTCATGCAGCCCGCCGAGCAGCCCGAGCGCCATCTGGTCGTTGGCCGCGAACACAGCCGTCACGCCCGACTTCCGCACGGCGTCGACGGCCGCGTAGCCCGAGCCTGCTGTCCAATCACCCTCGAACACGGGGCCGGCGGCGAGCCCACGCGCGGCGAGCTCGTCTGCGAATCCCTGCGTGCGGGACTCTGCTTCGAGCCAGTCGGCGGGTCCGGCCAGGTGCGCGATGCGCGTGTGCCCCGCGTCGGCGAGCGCCGCGACGGCGAGCCTGGCTCCCGCGGCCTGGTCGACCGAGAGGCCGCGGGCTCCTCGGTCGGCCGCGTGCAGCGTGACGACCGGCACGCCGATGCGCAGCTCGTCGAGCGCATCGAGGGTGTGGGCGTGCGGGGCGACGACGACGATGCCTTCGACGCCCTGCATCACGAGGTGGTCGACCGCGGCGATGACCGCGTCGGCGTCTCCGGCATCCGCGAAGGCCGCACTCAGCCAGTAGCCGACCTCGCGGGCTGCGGCCTCGAGCGCGGCGATGCTGCGCGAGGGCCCATAGTGCAGGGCGTCGGTGGCCAGCACACCGAGCGTGCGGGAGCGCCGCGTGCCCAGTGCCCTGGCGGCGTTGTTCATGCGGTAGCCGAGCTCGGTCATCGCGGCGAGCACCCGTTCGCGGGTCTCGGCGGCGACCTCGGGGTGGTCGTTCAGCACCCGTGACACCGTCTGCCGAGAGACCCCGGCGAGCACGGCGACGTCACGCACGCCGACAGTGCGACGGGGCTCGCTGCTCGTGTCACTCACGCCGACGAGTGTATGCCGAGCGGCCCCGGCGCCTCTTCTTCGTGCCACTCTGGTGACATGCGCATCGCACTCACGGGATCATCGGGCAAGCTCGGCAGCGTCGTCGCGCGGGAACTCCGCGCCCACGGATACGAGGTCATCGGAATGGACGTCGCCGGGGTCCGCGGCCCGGACTTCGTGCAGGTCGACCTCACGGATTACGGCCAGGTCGTGGACGCTTTCACGGCCGTCGGCGATCGACACGAGGGCATCGATGCCGTCGTGCATCTCGGCGCGATCCCCGCCCCCGGCATCCGCAGCGACGTCGCCACGTTCCACAACAACATGCCCGCCACGTTCAACGTGTTCTGGGCGGCGGTGCGCCTCGGCATCCGGCGCGTCGTCTACGCGTCGAGCGAGACCGTGCTCGGCCTGCCGTTCGACGTGCCTCCGCCCTACGTGCCCGTCGACGAGGACTACCCCGCCCGCCCCGAATCGGTGTACTCGCTGGTCAAGACGCTCGAGGAGCAGCTGGCGAGGGAGCTCGTGCGCTGGCATCCCGACCTCTCGATCACGGCGCTGCGGTTCTCGAACGTGATGAACCCGGAGGACTACGCCGAGTTCCCCGACTTCGACTCCGACGCGTCGCGCCGCAAGTGGAACCTCTGGGGCTACATCGACGCCCGTGACGGCGCTCAGGCCGTGGAGCGCGCGCTCGAGGTCGCGGCCCCCGGGTTCGACAACTTCATCATCGCGGCCGCCGACACGGTCATGTCGCGTCCGAATACCGAGCTGCTCGCCGAGGTCTTCCCCGACGTCCCTGTCGCGCGCGAGTTCGGCCCGAACGAGACGCTGCTGTCGATCGACAAGGCCCGCCGCATCCTGGGCTTCGACCCGCAGCACTCCTGGCGCGACCACGTCTGACCGGAGACGCGACCGACGGTCGGCAGGAGAGGGCGGCTCAGCGCCGGGCGATGGTCGATCCTCTGATCACCAGGCGCACCGGCAGATGGTGCGACCCCTCCCCGATGTCGATCCCGTCGATCGCGTCGAACACCCGAAGCGCCGCCTGACGCCCCAGCTGCTGCAGGTTGGCGTCGATGCTGGTGAGCTCGGGCCGCGCGTTCGTCGCGAGCACTTCCCAGTTGTCATAGCCGATCACCGCGAGGTCGTCGGGAACGGTGCGTCCGAGATCCCGCGCCGAGTCGAGCACGCCGCGAGCGATCTGGTCAGAGCCGCAGAACACGGCGTCGATGTCGGGATGCCGGTGCAGCAGCATCGCCGCGGCGTCCCGCCCCCAGTGCTCCGTCCACTCCGAGAACATCGGCTCGCCGACGAGCTCGAGGCCGGCTTCGGCGAGGGCGGCCCTGGCCCCGGCGAGGCGGTCTTGAGCTGCGGCATACGTCGGGTCGCCCGAGATATGTGCGATGCGCCGACGCCCGCACGCCAGCAGATGCTCGATCGCCAGTCGTCCGCCCGCGTAGTTGTCCGGAGTCAGTGACAGGTCGCGAGGGTCGTCGGACGGCGCGTACGCGTAGACGACCGGCACGGGGATCTCCTGCCCGAGCGAGGGTCGAGCATCCGTCTGTCGGCCGACGACGATGATGCCGTCGACCCGGCGGCTCAGGAGCTCGCGGAGATGATGCTGCTCACGGATCGCGTCACCCCGCGCATCGCACAGGAAGACGTTGATGCGGCCGGCGCCGAAGGCGTCCTCGGCGCCCATCAGGATCGGGATCATGAAGCGACCCTCGAGGTCGCTGGTGAGCAGGCCGACGGTGCCGGTGCGACCGGCGAGCAGACCCCGAGCCATGGCGTTGGGCGTGAAGGACAGCTCTGCGGCGATCGCCCGCACCTTGGCGCGCGTCGCGGCCGAGACATCGCCTCGATCGTTCAGAGCCTTCGACGCCGTCGAGATCGACACTCCGGCGCGCGCGGCGACATCACCGAGGGTCACCGCCCGTGCTGCATTCGTGTCGCTCATCACTCCCCCTGTTGCTGAAAGGTTATCGGAACAAGGGTTGACGCCCCCGCTGAAACCACGCTATACCTTTCGAAAGGGTTTTCGTAGATTTCGGAGAACCTGATCTCCACCTCATCTCCACACCCGGCGCTGCACTGTCGAAGCGCCACACCGCACCCGCTCGAGGACGAGCCCAGAGGAGCCCCCGCCCATGAACACCACCCGTACACACGCCGCACGCCGGGCAGCAGCCGTCGTCATCGCGGCCGGCCTGCTCGTCGGCGGCCTCGCCGCCTGTGCACCCGCCGCTGACGAGGCGTCGAACGAACCCATCCCTGCCGAAGGCACCGATGACGGCACGACACTCACGCTGTGGACCCGCGCTCCCATCGAGCGCCAGGCCAAGCTGCTGGTCGACGCCTACAACGCCAGCCACGAGAACCAGGTCGAGCTCACGGTCGTCCCCAACGACGACTACGTCGCGAAGGTCGGCGCCGCCGCCGGTTCCAGCGGTCTGCCCGATCTGTTCGCCGCCGACATCGTCTACGTGCCCAACTGGGCGCAGCAGGGCCTGTTCCAGGACATGTCCGAGCAGATCGATGCGCTCGACTTCAAGGACGAGATCAACCCCGGTCACCTCTCGGCGGGCACGGTCGACGGCGCCGAGTACGTGCTGCCCTTCGCGCTCGACCTCTCGATGCTGTTCTGGAACAAGGAGCTGTTCGCCGAGGCAGGCCTCGACCCCGAGAAGGCACCCGCCACACTCGAAGAGTTCGCCGAGGCGGCCATGGCCGTGCAGGCGCTGAACAAGCCCGACACCTACGGCACGGCGACCGGCCTCAACTGCGGCGGCTGCCTGGTCTTCACCTGGTTCCCCTCGATCTGGGCGTCCGGCGACGAGGTCATGAACGAGGACGGCACCGAATCCCTGCTCGACGGCGACTCGGCGCAGGCCGTCTATGACACGTGGACCGAACTGCAGGATGCCGGCGCGATCCTCCCCTCCTCCACCGATGAGGCCGGCCCCACCTGGACCGCCGCGTTCAGCGAGGGCAAGGTCGGCGTGATGCCGTTCCCTGCGACGCTGCTCCCCTCCCTCGAGTTCGACGCGGGTGTCGCCGGCATCCCCGGTGTCGACGGCGGCGCCTCGACGTTCGTCGGCGGCGACGGCATCAGCATCTCGAAGGACTCGAAGAAGGCCGCGCAGGCCTGGAACTTCCTCAACTGGATGATGTCGGAGGAGGCGCAGGTCGAGGTCCTCGCGAAGGACGGCAACGCCGTCTCACGGGGTGACCTCGCCGACAACGAGTACGCCGCGGCCGACCCTCGCCTGGTGACGATCAACGAGGTCGCGTCCCAGGGCGACACCCCCGTGGCACTGAACTTCCAGCAGGCGTTCAACGCTCCGGGCAGCCCCTGGCTCACGCTGGTGCGCAACGCCGTGCTGAACGGCGACGACTCGGTGCCGGCCGACAACGAGGAGATCACCGCGATCCTGTCGCAGTGATTCGCCGCGGGGGCGGCGCTGCACCGCCCCCGCATCCACCTCGCCAGCCCCCCCGATCGAAAGAGACCGAGATGACCTCGACCGCACCTCCGCTGCGTCGCCGCCGGCCGCGTACCGCCTTCGGCGGCCCGGTGCAGGGCTGGCTGTATGCGGCCCCGACGGCGATCTTCGTCGCCCTGCTGTTCATCGTGCCGCTCGTGCTCGTGGTGCAGATGTCGGCCTCCGACTGGCCGCTGCTGAGCGGCAACCAGGGCATCAACTTCCCCGAGAACTACACGGATGCCGTCATGCACCGTCTCTTCTGGGATTCGATCCGCTTCACCCTGCTCTACACCGTCATCACGACGGTCATCCTGATCGGCCTCGGACTCGGCCTGGCCCTCCTCGTGCAGGAGTCGACCAGGTGGAACGGTCTCCTGCGCACGGCCTTCCTGATCCCGAGCGCTCTGGGCCTCGCATCCGCCTCGCTGCTGTTCTACGTGCTGTACTCCCCCATCGCCGGTCCGTTCGCGAACCTCATGAAGTCGTGGGGCATCACGTTCCTCGGCACTCCCGAGGGTGCGCTGTGGTCGACGATCTTCCTGATCGTCTGGCGCTACGCGGGGTTCTACATGCTGCTGATGCTCGTCGGTCTGCAGGGCATCCCCGACGACGTCTACGAGGCCGCGCGCATCGACGGCGCCAACCGCTGGCAGACGTTCCGCGACATCACGGTGCCGCTGCTCAAGCCGACCTTCGCCCTGACGACCGTGATGTGCGTGACCGGGTCGCTGCTGGCGTTCGAGCAGTTCTACATCCTCACCAAGGGCGGCCCCGACAACAGCACCATGACCGTGGTGCAGCTGATCTACAACGTCGCCTTCCAGGGGCAGAACAGCCTCGGGATCGCGGGCGCCCTCTCGGTGATCGTGCTGCTCGCGCTCATCGTCATCAACGTCTTCCAGCTGCGCGCGTTCCGCCGCACGGATGAGAACTGAGCTGAGAACCATGTCCCAGACCCTGACTCGCACCATCGTCGCCCCGAATCATCAGCCCACCGCGCCCCGGTACCGCTCGAAGGCGGCCCGCGTCGTCTTCGGCATCCCGTACTGGGTGTTCACCACCGCCCTCGCGGTGATCTTCCTCTACCCGCTCATCTGGACCGGCGTCTCGTCAGTCAGCCCGATGGCGGGCACCAGCCAGACCGACGGCTGGGGCTTCGGCAATTACGCCGCCCTCGGCGAGTACCAGGCGGGCATCTGGGTGTACCTCGGCAACTCGCTGTTCGTCTCGGTGCTCACCGTGGCGCTGACGCTGTTCATCTCTCTGCTGGGCGGCTACGCGTTCGCGCGCTTCTCGTTCCCCGGCAAGAACGCCCTGTTCCTGCTGACTCTCGCGATCCTGATGGTGCCCTACGCGACGCTGCTCATTCCGCTCTACGTGATCCTCAACTCGGTCGGCCTGCAGAACTCGCTCGTCGGCGTCGCGCTGGTGATCACGATGTTCCAGCTGCCGTTCTCGATGTTCATGATGCGCATCTCGTTCGAGTCGATCCCGAGGGAGATGGATGAAGCCGCGATGGTCGACGGATGCTCCAGCTGGGGCGCGCTGTGGCGGGTGCTGCTGCCCGCGGTCAAGCCGGGGCTCGTCACGGTCGGCCTGTTCGCGTTCCTCACCGCGTGGAACGACTTCATGGCCCCGCTGATCCTCATCAACGACACCAATCGCATGACGCTGCCTCTCGCGGTGGCGAACCTCCGTGGGCAGGTGCAGGGTGTCGTCGACTACGGCGCCACCGAGGCGGGCGTCGTCGTGCTGGCGCTCCCCTGCATCCTGCTCTTCCTGATCCTGCAACGACACTACGTGCGCGGCTTCATGTCCGGCGCCTTCAAGGGATGACCATGTTCGACACCACGACACCGGCCGCTCCGGTGGTTCCCACGCGCGGACGCCTGCGCCCCCTCGGCCTCGACGAGGCGCGCATCACCGGAGGGTTCTGGGGCGACCGCCAGACCGTGAACGGCTCAGCCACTCTCACGCACATCGAGTCGCGCCTGGAGTCCGAGGGCTGGCTGCCCAACTTCGACCTCGCCGCCGCCGGCACGCTTCCCGCCGGGCGCCGGGGGCGCGAGTTCGCCGACTCCGAGATCTACAAGTACCTCGAGGCGCTCGCGTGGGAGATCGGGCGCACGGATGCCGCGGCCGACAGCGATCTCGAGCAGCGGTTCCGCCGCGTGGTCGACCGGGTCGCCGCCGCGCAGGAGCCCGACGGATACCTCAACACGATGTTCGGCCGCGACGGTCAGGGCGAGCGCTGGTCGGCCCTGCAGTGGGGGCACGAGCTGTACTGCCTCGGACACCTCTTCCAGGCGGCCGTCGCCCGGGCGCGCACGAGGCCTGACGCCGATGACGGACTCGTGGCCGTCGCCCGCCTCGCGGCCGAACTCGTATGCCAGGAGTTCGGCGTCGACGGGCGCGACGCGATCTGCGGGCACGCCGAGGTCGAGGTGGGCCTGGCCGAGCTCGGTCGCGCGCTCGGTGAGCAGCGCTACATCGATCAGGCCGCGTTGTTCGTCGAGCGGCACGGCCGCGGGTCTCTGGGCGAGATCGAGTGGGGGCAGGAGTACTTCCAAGACGACGTGCCCGTGCGCGACGCCCAGGCGTTGCGCGGGCACGCGGTGCGCGCCAACTACCTCGCCTCCGGAGCGACCGACGTCGCGATCGAGAGGTCGGATGTCGAGCTGCTCGACGCCCTGCGAGGTCAGTGGGATCGCACGGTCGAGCGCCGCACGTACGTGACCGGCGGCCAGGGGTCGCATCACCAGGACGAGGCCTTCGGTGACGACTGGGAGCTGCCGCCGGACCGCGCCTACTCCGAGACCTGCGCAGGGATCGGCTCGATCATGTTCTCGTGGCGTCTGCTGCTCGCGACCGGTGACGTCCGGCATGCCGACCTCATCGAACGCACCCTGTTCAACGTCGTCGCGACCTCCCCGGCCGACGACGGCCGCGCGTTCTTCTACGCCAACACGCTGCATCAGCGCACGCCGGGCACGCCGGCGGACCCGGATGCCACGTCGGCGCGCGCCTCGTCGTCGCTGCGCGCCCCGTGGTTCGAGGTGTCGTGCTGCCCGCCGAACGTGGCGCGCACCTTCGCGAGCCTCGCCGCCTATGTGGCCACGGCGGATGACGACGGCGTGCAGCTGCACCAGTACGCGCCGTCGACCGTGCGCACGACGCTGCCGGACGGCCGGGTCGTGGCGTTCGAGGTGTCGACGACCTACCCCGTCGAGGGTGACGTGCGGATCGTGATCGCCGAGGATGCCCAGTTCGCGCTGAAGCTGCGCGTGCCGTCGTGGGCATCAGGAGCGACGGTGCGCGTGCACAGCGGCGGCGAGGTCACGGAGTCCCCCGCACCCGCCGGTGGGGTCGAGATCACTCGCGCGTTCCGCGCCGGCGACGTCGTCGAGCTCAGCCTGCCGATCGTGGCGAGGGCCACGTCACCGCATCCGATGGTGGATGCCGTGCGGGGCAGCGTCGTGATCGAACGCGGTCCCGAGGTGCTGGCGCTCGAGTCGATCGACCTCGGCAGTGACGTCGGCGACGCGGTCGTCGCCGGGGACCCGATCGAGCGAGATGGCAGGGTCGTGCTGCCCGTGCGACACCGGTCGACCGATGAGGTCAACGAGGTTGCTCTCGTTCCGTACCACGACTGGGCTCAGCGCGGTCCGTCGACCATGCGCGTGTGGATCCCGACGGTGTGACGACGCTCAGGGGGATTCAGCTCCACAGGGTGGCGACATGGGCTTCGGCGTCGCGGGTGCGTGCGTGCGCGCGGGCTGCGGCGGTCGCGGCGCTGGTGAGAGCGGTCTGCATGCCGTCGGCGCACTCGGTCCATTCGCGTTGAGCGCGGGAGTACGCCTCGTGGGCTTGCCCGGTCCACAGCTGTCTCAGCCCGAAGGCCTCAGACTCGAGTTCGTCGAGCAGACCGCGGATCCGATCTGCGGTGTCAGCGAGAACCGCGATCGACTGAGCGAGCGGCTGGTGATCGACGCGGATGCGCATCAGCTGTCACCCTCTTCGGATCCGGGTTTCGGCCAGCTCAGGTGCAGATCGCGGAGCTCGTACGGCTGAGACACGTCGTCAGTGAGGAAATACGTATAGAAGACGACGGCTGCTTCATCGGCGGTGAAGACCTCGTGCGGATAGACCGTGGTGCTGTGGCGACCGTCGTCGTAGTGGATCACCTCGGTGGGTTCCCCCGTGCGGTGACCACCGGGCTTGCCGATCGCGTACTGGTGGGGGGTGCCGTCGGCCTCGATGCGGCGCACCTCCAGCGCCAGCGCGTCAGCGGTTCCCGCGCACTGCATATACTCCTCGCTGAACGGGATGCTCTCCAGCAGGTCCGCACCTTCGGGCGCACGCCACAAACTGTAGGCCCAGAACGAGGATCCGTTCATCTGAAGCAGAACAAACCGGATCTGTTCGGAGTACGGACGGAATTCATCGAGGAGCGCGCCGCGGGAACGCCCATTCCTCTGGGTGATGTGTGTGGGCTTCGTCACTTGACTTCCTTCAGTATCACTTTGGTGATCTGTATTCTCTCGCCGTTGACGACGGCTGTAGCCGGGCGATCGGGACTGACGGTGCTGTCGAACCCTCTCTGGTATGCGTCACGACTCCCGGTTCCTCCTTTGACCTCCACGCCGGTGTAGGTGCCGTCGGGATTCTTGTATAGGCCGTCGTAGTATCGGTGCTGCTCGGCCGTCGCGCCGGGCTTGTAATACCCGTCGATGGTCGCACGCACCTTGTCGCGGATGATGTCGTACCCGGTATCGCTAGCGACTTCGTCCAACCCGATCTTCTCGGTGTCGACCCAAGGGCGTTGCCCGTCGCCGTTGTACTGGCCCTTGATGTCACGACCCCCGTACTCGGGGTGAGGTGGCGGGCGCTCCGCGATGCGGACTGCATCATCACCGGTCGCCTCGTTCATCCAGCGAGCGCTGGCATGTCCCGCGGCGACAAGGCCTGCTCCGGCGACGCCCACTCCGGCCCACGCGACGCCGCCGCCGGGCACAGCCCCCACCCCCGTGAGCACGAGTGCGCCTCCGCCGCCGATCATCGTGCCGCCACCGACCACGAGGGCGACTCCGCCGAGCAGTTCGAGAAGTAAGTCGGGGTGGTTGAGGAGAGCGTTGCCCATCGAGGCGACGAAGTTCAGCTGCTCTCTCGCCGGGTTGAGCACGGCGGTCTCGAACACCGCCGCGCCGATCGCCCCCGCCACTGCCCAGTTCGTTGTGCTCTCGGTCTGCTTCGGCGTCTCCAGGGGCGCCGCGTCCGCCGCGTCATGGATGGTGTTCGCGGCATCCATGGCGTAGCGATCCAGCACGCCCCTCGCGTTCGTCAAGACGTCTACCGCCTGTGCGCGCAGGTCCGCCCCGCCATCGATGAACGGGACGTCGAGTTCGACGTGCCGCAGGCCGAGGTCGCGCTCCAGCTCCCGCACTTTCACCCGGTGCGCCTGACGCGAGACGACCGTCGCCTCCGCCTGCTCCCACAGGTCGATCGCGCGCGCCGCCTCATCCTGCGCCCATCGCAGAGCATCGCCATAGGCCGACAGAGCGGCGGCGCCACTCATCAGGTACTCGCCGCACCTCTGCCACGACGACCGCACATACTCCGCCCGCTCGAGGTACTTGTCGTACGGGTACCCGGTCCACGCGGAATCGACCTCGAGGTCTCTCAACCCGTCCCGAAGCGCAGTGGCGGCCTCTGACCGAGACCGCCACGCCGACGCGACCGTGTGCGCTGCGGCATGAGAACCGGGCACCAATACGACCGGGTCATTCGTCATCCCCAGTTCGGGCATCAGTAGTCGCTCTCGGCCCAGATCATCTGGTCGAGTTCACTGCTCGACGCCTCGTCTCCCCGGTCGAACACCTCAGCCGTCTGCCGCAGATTCTCGGCGAGCATGTCGACATCCCCGAGACGACGCCCCAGAGCCGTCGTCCAGGTTTCACCGAACCGCGCCACTGCCTCGTCGAGAGAGCCCGCTCCCAGCCCCGACGACTGCGCGACCACCGGCGATCCGAAGTCTCCCCGGACGCTCTCCGCCTGCGTCGCGAGAGCTCGGAGCTCGTCGGTCTCCACATCTGTCATCGCGCCCCCCACATGTCCGAATGACGATGTTACGTAGTCATATGAGGTGGATTGCGGTCTCCCCGTGCTACATACCGGTGTTCAGGAATGCCGCGCGGTCGACGCGTGACACTGCGGGAACGCAGAAGACCCCTTGTCCACCGGACAAGGGGTCTTTCACGTCATTCGAACGGAAGCTACTCGCGTTTTCGAGTGACCGCCCGCTGCAGCAGCACGAACACGAGCAGGATGCCGCCGGTGATGATCGTGGTCATCTCGGGAGGGATTCCGCCGTCGCGTGTGATCAGCACATTCATGAGCCCCAGCACCAGCGCTCCGACGACCGACCCGAGCACATAGCCGTACGCGCCGGTCAGCACGGTGCCGCCGATGACCGCTGCGGCGATCGCGTCGAGTTCCCATCCGATGCCGGTGATGTTCTGCGCGGTTCCGAGTCGGGCGGTGTACAGCACCGCCGCGAGACCGGCCAGCCCGCCGCTGATCACGTAGACCAGCACCTTGGTGCGCTGGACCGGAAGCCCCATCAGCAGCGCCGAGCTCTCCGACCCACCGATCGCGTAGACCGTGCGCCCCGTGCGAGTGCGGTGCAGGACGAAGAACGCGGCGGCCACGACGATCACCGCGACGAGCACCGCGGGGGTGATCACGAGGTCGTTGACCTTCGGGCCGTCGATGATCTTCAGCTGCGTGCCGATCCAGCGGATCGGCGATTCCTCACCGAGTCGCTCCGGCTTGGTGCTGAGCAGCGACGCGAGGCCGCGACCGAGGAACATCATCGCCAGCGTCGCGATGAACGGCTGCACGTTGAAATACCTGATCAGCACGCCCGAGACGATGCCGAAGAGCACGCCGATGCCGATCATCGCGATGATCACGGCGAACGCGTTCCATCCGGCATTCGAGAGCATGACTCCCGCGACCGAGGAGACCGCGATGATCGAGCCGACAGACAGGTCGATTCCGCCGGTGAGGATCACGAAGGTCAGCGCGACGGCCAGCACGATGAGGTGCGCGTTGTTGATCAGCAGGTTCGACAGCGTGTTGAACTGCAGGATGCGGCCGTAGGCCACCTCGCCGAAGATCACCATGCCGACGAAGATCGCGACCGAGGCGATCGTCGGCAGCACCGACGGGTTCGCCGTGATCATGCGGCGTACGCGCTCGACGATGGTCTCGGTCGCCTGCGGAGCCGGGGTGGCGGTCACGACGCTCATGCGGACACCTCTTCCTTGGCGAGGACCTGTTCGACCGGTCGGGCCTTGCGGCGCGAGCGGAACCAGCTGCGCACCCGCTGCGACTGCAGCAGGCACAGCACGACGATCACGATGGCCTTGAACGCCGGCGTCGCCGACGACGAGACCCCGAGGTACAGCACGGTCTTGTCGAGCGTGGCGATGAGCAGCGCGCCCACGAACGCGCCGCTGAGCGAGAACTTGCCGCCGGCCAGCGACGCGCCGCCGATGACGACAGCGAGGATCGCGTCGAGCTCGAGCTGATACCCGGTGCGCGAGATGTCGACGGTCATGACGCTGCCGACCGACATGATCCCCGCGATCCCCGCGAGGATGCCGCTCATGATGTACGCCGTGAGCAGCAGGCCCTTCGGCTTGATGCCCGCCATGCGGCTGGCGCGGGGGTTGATGCCGATCGCCTCGATCATGAGACCCAGCGCACTGCGCCTGACGACCCAGCCGACGGCGATCACGATGAGCACGGCGAGGATGAACACCACGGGGATGCCGATCACGAAGCCGTTGGCGATCCACCGGAACGCGTCGTTCGACGCCGTGGTGTTCTGCCCGCCCGTGATCACCTTGGCGATGCCTCGGCCTGCGAGCATGAGCACGAGGGTCGCGATGAACGGCTGCAGCCCGACGTAGGCGACGAGCAGACCGTTGACCGCCCCGAGGATGCCGGTGATCACCAGCGCGAGCCCGACCGCGGCGAGCGCCGCACCGAAGGAGTCGCCGGCGGCGCTGAGGAACTCCATCGAGACGGCCCCGGCGACGGCCATGAGCGAGCCGACCGAGAGGTCGATGCCGCCGGTGGCGATCACGAGCGACATCCCGATCGCGATCATCATGATCGGCGCCGCCTGGCGCAGGATGTCGATCAGGTTGCCCACCAGGTTGCCGTTGTTGGGGTTGATCGAGAGCGCGAGGTAGGTCGGGTCCTTGATCACGTTCAGGGCGAGCAGTGCGAGGATCGCGACGATGCCCCAGAAGAACGGCTTGTGGATCAGATCCCGCCAGATGGTGGTGCCGGCTGACGCGGTCATCGCGCTGCCTCCTTGTCGGTCGTGGGGGCGATGCTATCGGGCACGGCGCCGTCTGTGTCGTCGAGCGTCTCGGCCGCGGCCTCCACTCCATGAGCGGCGATCACATCGACGATCACCTGCGCGGTGACGTCGGGGCCGTTCTGGATCTCGCCGATCTTGCGGTGGTCCTTCAGCACGACGATCCGTTCGGAGAGACGCACGACCTCTTCGAGTTCGGACGAGATGAACACCACGGCGACGCCGTCTTCGGCGAGCTCGGCCACCGCCTCCTGGATCTCGGCCTTGGCGCCCACGTCGATGCCGCGGGTCGGCTCATCGAGGATCAGCAGCTCGGGCTGTGTGGCGAGCCAGCGCCCGAGCAGCACCTTCTGCTGGTTGCCACCGGAGAGGTTCTTGATCATCCGGTCGGGGTCGGCCGGGCGGACGTTGAACTGCTCGATGTAGCGGTCGACGATCGCATCCTGCTCCTTGCGGCTCATCGGCCGCGCCCACCCGCGCTCGGCCTGCACCGCGAGGACGATGTTCTCGCGCACGGTCAGGTCTCCGATGATGCCCTCGTCGCGACGATTCTCGGTCGAGAGGGCGATGCGGCGAGGCAGCGCGTCGGCCGGCGACTTGAGGTCGACCCGGTGACCGTGCAGCTCGATCGTGCCCTCGTCGGTGCGGTCGGCCCCGTAGAGCAGTCGCGCGAGCTCGGTGCGTCCGGAGCCCAGCAGACCGGCGAAGCCGATCACTTCACCGGGGCGGATGTCGAGGTCGGTCGCCTCGACCGCGCCTCGTCGTGCGATTCCGGATGCCGCCAGCAGCGGCTTCTCGTCCGCGTCGCGCGGTGTACGGCGGCGGTTGCCCCCGAGTGACGTGAGCGCGTCGAGGTCTTTGCCGATCATCTTCGAGATGAGGGCATGGCGGTCGAGGTCTCGGGTGAGGTACTCGCCCTCGTACAGTCCGTTGCGCAGCACCGTCAGGCGGTCGCTGATCGCGTAGACCTGATCGAGGAAGTGCGAGACGAAGAGGATCGCGACGCCCTGGTCGCGCAGCGCCCTGATCACGGTGAAGAGGCCGTCGACCTCGGCGGCGTCGAGGCTGGAGGTCGGCTCATCGAGGATGAGCACCTTGGCCTTGATCGCCATCGCGCGGCTGATGGCGACGAGCTGCTGCAGCGCGATCGAGAGAGTCGAGAGCGGTCGGCGCGTGTCGAGGTGCCCCAGCCCGAGTCGGGAGAGAGCGTCGGTCGCGGCGCGGTGGGTGGCCGTCCAGTTGATGCCGAACACTCCACGCAGCTCGTGTCCGAGCATCACGTTCTCGCCGATCGAGAGGTTCGGGGCGAGATTGACCTCTTGGTAGACCGTCGAGATCCCGGCATCCTGCGCGTCGTCCGCACCGCCGAAGCTGCGCTCCTGACCCGCGACGACGATCGACCCCGAGTCGATCTGGTAAACACCGGTCAGTGCTTTGATCAGGGTCGACTTTCCGGCGCCGTTCTCTCCCATGAGCGCGTGGACCTCGCCCTGGAACAGCCGGAAATCGACCCCGTCGAGGGCTTTCACGCCCGGGAACTCGATGGAGATCCCCCGCATCTCGACGATGGGCAGTGCTTCGTTCATCGCTGTCTCTCCGTCCGCAGAACCCGGGTGGAGCAGTGCTCCTGCCCCACCCGGGTTCGCTGCCGGATCGCTCCGGCGTCGGGTTCGGTGCTCGGTCAGTACTTGCGGTCGGCGAGCACGGCCTGGGCCGCCTCGGCGGAGTCGAACGCCTCGCTGGGGACGACGATGTACGACTCGACCTCTTCGCCGGCGAGAGCCTTCTCGACGACCTCGAGCGCGGTCTCACCGAAGAGCGGGTTGTATTCGTGCACGTAGCTGAGCTGACCGTCGGCCAGCGCCTGCATGGCGTTCTTGGTGCCGTCGATCGTGGCGATCTTGACGTCCTCACCGACGACGAGGCCCGCCTCCTCGGCGGCCTGCGCGGCACCGAGGCCCATCTCGTCGTTCTGTGCGAACACGAGCTGGATGTCGTTGTTCGAGGACTTCAGCATCGTCTCGAAGACGCTCTTGCCCTCTTCCGCCGACCAGTTCGCGGTCTGCGCGTCGAGCTTCGTGAGCGACGAGTCGCCCAGGCCCTCGTCGAAGCCCGTGTTGCGCTCGTTCACGACGCCGACACCGGCCGGGCCCTCGAGCACGACGTAGTTGCCGCCGTCGGGGAACGTGGCCGCAGCCCAGGTGCCGACCTCCTTGGCGACCTCGACGTTGTCGGGGGCGATGCGCGTGACGTAGAGGCTGTCGTCGTCCGGTTCGATGCCGCGGTCGAGCAGGATCACGGGGATCTCCGCCTCCTGCGCACGCTTGAGCGAGTCCTCCCAGCCGGAGGCCTCGGTGGCCGACAGCAGGATGACGTCGACGCCCTCGTCGACGAACGACGTGAAGGCGTCGATCTGCGACTTCTGGTCGAGGTTCGTGGCGGGGGCGTACTTGAGCTCGTATCCGGCGTCCTCCGTGAAGGTGTCCTGGATGTTCTGCTCGTTCGCCTCGCGCCATGCGCCTTCGGGGCCGACAGCCACGAAGCCGACGGTGGTGATCTCCTCTGAGCCGCCTCCGCCGTCGCCGCCCGAGTCGCCGGACGAGCAGGCCGCAAGGCCGATGGTGAGTGCGCCGACTGCTGCCAGGCCGAACGCGACGCGGATGCGCTTCTTCGCGGACATTTCTTCTCCTCTTTGAGATGCCGGCGGTCACTCCGGCGGTGGCGGACCAGTCATGGTCCTGACGTGATTGCAGGACAGCTGCTTCGCGTGTCCTGCCGTGATGTTACCGGGAACAATTTCTGAAACACAAGACTTCGTTACCAAATCGGACCGATCACGGTCGGTGGATGTTGTTACCGATCACAGTTCAGCGCTGTGACTCAGCTCGGCGGCGATCATCTCGACCACCGTGTCGACGGTCACACCCGGACCGTTGCTGAGCTCGCCGATCTTCTCGCGGTCCTTCAGCACGACGATGCGATCGCTCAGCCGCACGACCTCTTCGAGCTCTGACGAGATGAACACGACGGCCACGCCGTCTCCGGCCAGCTGGCTGATGCGGCGCTGCACCTCGACCTTGGCCGCGATGTCGATCCCCCGAGTGGGCTCGTCGAGGATCAGCACGTGAGGGCGCACCGCCAGCGCTCGAGCGAGGAGCACCTTCTGCTGCGTTCCCCCCGACAGGAGACCGACCGGGCGGTCGAGGTCCGCAGGGTCGAGATGCAGCGCCTCGACGTACGACTCCACCAGGCCCCTCGACTCGGCGTGCGAGAGAGGACGAGTCCATCCGCGCAGCGCCTGCAGCGAGAGGATGATGTTCTCGCGGGCCGTGAGCTCGCCGATGATGCCCTGTGTGCCCCGGTTCTCGGCCGACAGCGCGATGCGGTGCCGCAGTGCTGCCGAGGGGCTGCGCAGCTGCACGCGTTCTCCGTCGACCCAGAGCTCTCCGCTGTCGGTGCGCACCGAACCGCTGAGCAACGACGCGAGCTCGGTGCGCCCCGACCCCCGGAGCCCCGCGAGCCCCACGATCTCACCCCTCTGGATCTCGACGTCCATGCGCTCCAGCTCGCCGCGTCGACCCACACCGGACGCCTGCATGGCCGGCTCCCCGTCGTACGCGTAGTGATGAGCCTTGCGCTCCGAGCCGAGGGCCCTCAGGCTGTCGATGTCCTTGCCGAGCATCTTCGAGATCAGGTCGGCTCGGTCGAGGTCGCGCGTCGCGTATTCGCCCACCCGTCGCCCGCCGCGCAGCACCGTCATGCGGTCGCTGATCGCGAACGCCTGCTCGAGGAAGTGCGAGATGAACAGGATCGCGACGCCGCGTTGCCGCAGACCCCGGATGACCCGCATCAGAGTGGCGACCTCGGCGACGTCGAGGCTCGAGGTGGGTTCGTCGAGGATGAGCACCCTCGGGTCGTCGACGACCGCACGAGCGAGAGCGACCAGCTGCTTCTGCGCCGGTGTCAGCATCGACAGCGGCGTCTTCGGGTCGAGGTCGTCGAGTCCCAGCCTGGCCAGCGCCTCGGCGGCATCCGCCCTGGTCCTGCGCCAGTCGATTCCGAATCGGCCCCGGCGCTCCCGCCCGAGCATCACGTTCTCGGCCACGCTGAGATTGGGGCTCAGCTGCGCCTCCTGGAACACCGTGGCGATGCCGGCCGCTCGACTGTCGGCGACTCCCGAGAAGCGACGCGGCTCGCCGTCGACGACCACCGCGCCCTCGTCGGGAGAGAGCGTGCCGGTGATCACCGCGACGAGCGTCGACTTGCCCGCGGCGTTCTCGCCCATCACGGCATGCACCTCACCGGGGAGCAGACGGAAGTCCACGGCGTCGAGCGCGCGCACGCCCGGGAACTCGACCGTGATGCCCTCGAGCCGCACCACAGGCTCGGGACCACGGTCGGGAGTCACCGCACCTCCCTGGGCGCGGCCGACGATCCGCGGGCGACGAGCTCGGTCGGGATCCGGGTGAGCGCGGGGATGTCACGACCCTCGATGGCCGCGCGCAGCATCTCGACCACCGCGACGCCCAGTGCGCCGAAATCCTGGCGCACCGTCGTGAGCGGAGGGATGAAATGCCGAGCGAGCGGGATGTCGTCGAACCCGACCACGCTGAGGTCTCGCGGCACCTCGAAGCCCCTGTCGTGCAGCCCGTGGATCAGGCCGATCGCCATGTCGTCGTTGGCGGCGAAGATCGCCGTGTAATCCGGCAGCCGGGTGAGACCCTTCGCGAAGTCGTAGGCGAAGTCGGCCGACCAGTCTCCGACGACGATGGGCCGTTCACGGATGCCCCACGACTTGGCCCTCGTGTGAAAGGCGCGCTCTCTCGCTCTCGCATCGAGCCAGTCCAGCGGGCCGGAGAGGTGCAGGATGTCTCGGTGTCCGAGCGCGACGAGGTGATCGACCACCGACGTCGTGCCGGCGTGCTGGTCGATCGACACCGTGAGAAAGGTCGGATCGGCGTCGGCCTTGACCACGAGCATGGGCACGGTGATGGCGATGCGCCGCAGAGCGGCCACCGACGACGAACGTGGCGCGATCACGCACAGCGCATCGACCCCCTGCGTCACGAGGTGGTCGACCGCTTCCTGGGGAGACAGCGCATCACCCTCGTGCAGCGCGATCGGTGTGACCGAGTACCCCGTGGCGCGCGCCGACAGCTCGACGGCCCGCAGGATGCTGGTCGGGCCATGCGCGACCGCGCTCTCGACGATCACGCCGATGCGCCGGGTGCGCTGGGTGGCGAGCGCCCTGGCGACGAGATTCGGGCGGTAGTCGAGCTCCTCGATCGCCTCGAGGACGCGGCGCTTCGTGTCGGGCTTGATGTTCGGGTGATCGTTGAGAACACGCGACACCGTCATGTGCGAGACGCCCGCGATGGTCGCGACCTGACGGATGTTGGGCTTGTCTGAGCCGACGTTCGCCATGCACACCTCCGTCGGCCGAGCCTCGGAGAATGTTACCGAGAACAACCGGGGTGGTGCAATGGATCCCGCTACAGCCCCAGGCGCTCGAGGTACGGGTTCACGAGACGACGCTCGGGGTCGAAGCGCCGCGCGAGGGCGGCGAAGTCATCCCACCGCGCATAGCGCGAGCGCACCTCTGCGGCATCGAGAGTGAAGACCTTGCCCCAGTGCGGGCGGGCGGTCTCGGGCAGTGCCGCTTCCAGCGTGGGCAGGAACGCGCGCACGGCCGACTCATCGGGCTTCCAGGTGAAGTGGATGCCGACGGCATCCGTGCCCTGTGACGAGCTCAGCCAGAGGTAGTCGGGGGCGACCGTGCGGATCTCGTTCACGAGCAGCAGCGGCGCGATCTGACCGGCGAGCGTGCGCACCGCCTGGATCGCGGCGACGGCGTCGGCGCGGGGCACGAGGTACTCGCTCTGGATCTCGGCGCCGGCCGACGGCGTGAACTCGAGCTTGAAGTGCGCGAGGCGCTCGAACCACGGTCCCGACTCGCCGAGCTGCTCGGTGCAGGCGACAGGATCGACGCCGATGATCGGATGCCGCTTGGCGGTCGCCGGCTCCGCCCCCAATCGGGCGAAGAGGTCGTCACGGGCGAGCTCCCGGGCCTCGGGCTGGCGCTGCTTGACCCAGATCTGGTCGGCGAAGTCGGTGTGCTCCCAGCGCGAGAAGATGCTGACGCTCGTGCCGATGCTCGTCACCTCGTCGAAGTCGGCGAGGATCGCATCCCACGACGGATGCTCGAACACGTGCTGTGCCACCTCGTAGGTGGGCTCGACATCGAGCGTGACGTCGACGACCGCACCCAGCGCACCGAGGCTGACGACCGCGCCGTCGAAGTCGTCGTCGCCGCGGGCGAGGGTGCGCGTCTCCCCCGCCGGGGTGATGATCGTCAGCGCGCGCACCGCCGAGGCCAGCGAGCCGATGGCGTCGCCCGAGCCGTGCGTGCCGGTCGCGACTGCGCCGGCGATCGAGATGTGGGGCAGCGAGGCGAGGTTGGCGAGCGCGAGTCCCTCGGCGTCGAGCAGCGGAGCGAGGTCGCCGTAGCGCAGCCCGCCGGAGACGCGCACCGCGTCACGCGCATCGTTCACCTCGAACACGACGGGCAGCCGATCGAGGGCGACGAGCAGGCCGTCGGTGTCGGCGATGTCGTTGAAGCAGTGCCTCGATCCGAGGATGCGCACGGCTCCGCCCCGGGCGAGCAGATGCCGCAGCTCGTCGATCGAGCCCGGGTGCTCGACGGCGGATGCACGGTAGGTGAGGTTGCCTGCCCAGTTGCGTTCGATGGTCATCGGGCCATAGTAGTCAGCGAGTGCGGACATTCCGCGGCGCGGCGGGCTCGCGGGCGAGCCGGTGGATAGGCTGACCGGATGACAGCGATGCCGCCGCCGCGCGCGACGATGAAGGACGTCGCCGCACTCGCGGGCGTCTCACCCAAGACGGTCTCGAACGTGGTCACCGGCACCGTCGCCGTGCGCGAGGAGACCAAGCTCAGGGTCGAGGCCGCGATGACGCAGCTCGACTTCGTGCCGAACCTCAACGCCCGAGGACTCCGCAAGGGCCGCTCGGGCATCATCGCCGTCGCCCTGCCCGACCTCGCGACCGCGTTCTCGGCCGAGCTCATGCACCGCATCGTCGACGCCGCGCATGATCGCGGCCTCGCCGTGCAGATCGAGGAGACCGCGACCGACCCCGAACGTGAGAGGGAGCTCGTCTCCCGGGCTCGCGCGCACCTGGTCGACGGACTGATCCTGAACCCCATCCGCCTCGAGGACAGCGTGCTGAAGTACGCCGACCGGCTGCCCCCTCTCGTCGTGCTCGGCGAGGTGGAGCAGAACAGGGCCGACCATGTGCGCATCGACAGCCGCCGAGCCGCGGCCGATGTGACCAGGCACGTGCTGTCTCGCGGAGCGACGCGCATCGCCGTGATCGGCGCCGACGACGATCCGTCGGTCGCGACCGCGACGGGCCGTCTGCGACTCGAGGGAGTGCACGACGCGCTTCGGGAGGCCGGCATCCCCCGTGACACCGCCTTGGAGATCAATCCGATGCCGTGGTCGATGACCGGCGGGGCGGATGGCGTGCAGACGCTGTTCCGACGGGGAGTGGCGTTCGACGCGATCATCGCCTTCACCGACTCGCTCGCGCTCGGCGCGCTCCACGCACTGCACGACCACGGTGTGAACGTGCCGGAGGACGTGATCGTGACGGGCTTCGACGACGTCGAGTTCTCGCGCTATACGTCTCCGTCGCTCACGACGCTCGCCTTCGACCGCCGCGCCTTCGCCGATGCGGCGCTCACCCTGCTCGAATCGCGCATGGACGACCGCTCCGCCCCGCCGCGGGCGCTCACCCTGTCGCATCACCTGCTCGAGCGTGACAGCACACGGGGCCGCCCGCGCGGCCACCGCCCCTGACACGCACCCGCGCAGCGTTCTCCGCCCGTGGGCCCTGCGGCTCACGCGGGTTGCGGACTTCGCTCTTGCGCGGCCGATTACATCGATGTAATGATGAGACCCGACCCCGCCCGCTGTCACGAAGGAGTGACGATGACGCCCCCGCTCGATCTGTCTCGGCGGCAGTTCCTGACTGCCGCCTCCGTCACGGCCGCCGCGGCGCTGCTCGCCGGCTGCGCCCCTGGCACCGTCCCCGGTTCGAACACCACGACCCTGCAGTTCTGGCATCTGCTCTCCGGAGGCGACGGCGTGACCATGTCGCAGCTGCTCGACGCCGCCAACGCGGCGCAGAGCGACTACCGCATCCGCCCCACGGTGCTCGCGTGGGGCACCCCGTACTACACGAAGCTCGCCATGGCGGGTGCCGGCGGCCGGGCCCCCGACGTCGCGATCATGCACGCGACGCGCACGGTCGGCTGGGCACCCGGTGGCCTGCTCGACACCTGGGACCTCGACCGGCTCGCAGACCTCGGAGTCGACGCCTCGACGTTCCCGAAGCCGATCTGGGAGAAGGGCTTCGTCGGCGAGAACATGTACAGCGTCGCACTGGACGCGCATCCGTTCGTCGCGATGTTCAACACCGACATCTGCGACGCGGCCGGTGTGCTCGACAGCGACGGCCGACTGCAGGAGACCTCCTCTCCTGAGGAGTTCCTCGATCAGCTGCGCGCCATCGGGGGCCAGGCCGAGGGTCACGCGCTCTCGTACGGCTACCTCGGCGACGGCGCCCAGATGTGGCGTCTCTTCTACACGTTCTATTCGCAGCACGGCAGTGCGATGGAACTGCCGGCCGGCGGCAAGGCCGTGATCGACAAGGACGCCGCTGTCGCGTCTCTGACGCTCATGCGCACCCTGCTCGACGGGGAGATCGCCCTCGCCCAGGCCGACTACGGCAGCGCGGTGGCCGAGTTCGCCACAGGCAAGAGCGGGATGCTGTTCACCGGCGTGTGGGAGCTGCGCACGATGCAGGCGGCCGAACTGCCCCTGGATGCCACCATGATCCCCACGCTGTTCGGCACGCCGGCGGTCTACGCCGACTCGCACTCGTTCGTGCTGCCGCATCAGACCAACGCCGATCCCGCGAAGCGCGACCTGACCTACCGGTTCGTCGCCGACATGCTGAAGGGGTCGTTCGGGTGGGCCGAGGCAGGGCACATCCCTGCTTTCCTCCCGGTCACCGAATCGCCCGAGTACGCCGACCTCATTCCCCAGGCCAACTACGCCGAGGCCGCGCAGCATGTCGTCTACGACCCCACCGCGTGGTTCACCGGCTCGGGGTCGAGCTTCCAGGGCGAGTTCGGCGCCGCCGTGCAGGGGGTGCTGCTCTCGGGCGACGACCCCGCGGCGGCCATCGACCGGTTCGAGGCCCGCGTGAACACACTCCTCCGGCAGCCCAACCCGGCCGACCCCGAGGGGACGTTCGCATCATGACCACCGCGACGGACTCCACGCGCACCATCGTCACCGGCTCGAAGTCGGCCCTGCCCGCTCGACGCGCCGGCTCCTCCCGCAACCGCGAGCAGCTCATCAGCTGGGCGTTCCTCGCGCCCTTCCTCCTCGCGTTCGTGCTGTTCCTCGCGTGGCCGATCGTGCACGGCATCATCCTCAGCTTCACCGACCAGTCGCTCACAGGGGCAGGCGGTTCCTTCATCGGCTTCGCGAACTACGCCGAGGCGCTCGCCGACCCCAAGATGTGGCAGTCGATGGGCAACACGGTGTGGTTCACGCTGCTGTCGACCGTGCCGCTCGTCGTGATCGCGCTGCTCATGGCCGCTCTCGTCGATCGCGGCCTTCCCGGCCAGTGGCTGTGGCGGCTGTCGTTCTTCATGCCCTATCTGCTCGCCTCGACCGTGATCTCGCAGATCTGGGTCTGGATCTTCAACCCGCAGATCGGCGCGGCGAACAACATCCTCGAGTTCTTCGGCCTCGAGCCGCTGGCCTGGCTGCAGAACCCCGACACCAACATGCTGTCGATCGTCATCGCCACCATCTGGTGGACGGTCGGATTCAACTTCCTTCTCTATCTCGCCGCGATGCAGAACATCCCGCCGCAGCAGTACGAGGCCGCATCGCTCGACGGCGCGGGCCCGTGGCGGCAGTTCTGGTCGATCACGCTCCCCCAGCTGGGACCGGCGACCGTGCTGATCCTGATCCTGCAGATCCTGGCATCGCTGAAGCTGTTCGATCAGGCGTACCAGATGCTCGGCGGCGTCGCGAGCGACACCACCCGCTCGATCGTGCAGTACATCTACGAGGCCGGCTTCGTCAGCTACCGATTCGGCTACTCGGCCGCGATCTCCTACGTGTTCTTCGCTCTCATCGTCATCATCGGCGTCGCGCAGGCTCTGATCATGCGCCGCCGGAAGGAGTCGCAGCTGTGATGTCCACCGCCACACTCACCGAGACCATCACCACCGCCAAGCCGGCGCGAGCCCGCCGCTCGCACCTGCCAGGTCAGAAGCCGTTCGGTGCGCTGCGCATCAGCGCCCTCGTCGTCCTGATCATCCTCGCGATCGGCTGGCTGCTGCCGTTCCTCTGGGCGGTCGCGACCGCCTTCAAGACCGAGACGGATGCCGCCAGCGGCGACCCGTCGTGGATCGGCGCCTCGGGCCCGACCGTCGAGGCCTTCGCGGCGATCCTGTCGCAGGGCAACGTCTACACCTGGGCGTTCAACAGCCTGTGGACGTCGGTCGCAGTGACCCTGATCACTCTGACGATCTCGGCACTCGCCGCCTACGCGTTCTCCCGGCTCGACTTCACGGGCCGCAAGTGGCTGTTCGTCGTCATCATCGCCTCCATCGTCGTGCCGCCGCAGGTGCTGATCATCCCGCTGTTCTACGAGATGCTCGCGTTCAACATGATCGACACCTACTGGGGCCTGATCCTGCCGCAGGTCGTCGCCCCGGCGATGGTGTTCATCCTCAAGCGCTTCTTCGACGCGATCCCGATCGAGCTCGAAGACGCGGCCCGCGTCGACGGCGCCAGCCGCCTGCGCATCTTCTGGTCGATCGTGCTGCCGCTCTCGCGGCCGATCCTGGCATCCGTCGCGATCTTCGTCTTCATCGGCGCGTGGAACAACTTCCTCTGGCCGTTCCTCGTCATCAACGACACCACTTTGATGACGCTGCCGGTCGGCCTGCAGACGGTGATCAGCGCCTACGGCGTGCAGTACGCGCAGGTCATGGCGCAGGCCGTGCTCGCCGCGCTGCCGCTGATCATCGTGTTCATCATCTTCCAGAAGCAGATCGTCAAGGGAGTCGCGACCAGCGGCTTCGGCGGTCAGTAGTCCCCCACAAGCCACAATCAAGGAGAGCAATGAGCAAGGCCCGCATCACCATCGATCGCGACTTCACTATCGCCGACGTCCCCCGAAGGCTCTTCGGGTCGTTCGTCGAGCACATGGGGCGCTGCGTGTACACCGGCATCTACGAGCCGGGCCACCCGCAGGCCGACGAGCGGGGCTTCCGTCAGGACGTGCTCGCCCTGGTGAAGGAGATGGGTCCGACCGTCGTCCGCTACCCCGGGGGCAACTTCGTCTCCGGCTACCGCTGGGAAGACGGAGTGGGCCCGGTCGAAGACCGCCCCGTGCGCATCGACGGGGCATGGCACACCATCGAGACCAATGCGTTCGGGCTGCACGAGTTCATGGACTGGGCGAAGGAGGCCGACGTCGAGGTCATGGAGGCCATCAACCTCGGCACCCGCGGCGTCGAAGAGGCACGGTCGCTCGTCGAGTACGCGAACCACCCGAGCGGCACCTACTGGTCGGACCTGCGTCGCAAGAACGGCGCTGAGAAGCCGTTCGACATCAAGCTGTGGTGCCTGGGCAACGAGCTCGACGGACCGTGGCAGATCGGCGGCAAGACCGCGACCGAGTACGGCCGCCTCGCGCAGGAGTCGGCCAAGGCCATGAAGCTGGTCGACCCGACGATCGAGCTCGTCGCGGTCGGCTCGTCTGCGCGGTCGATGCCGACGTTCGGCACGTGGGAGCACACGGTGCTCACGCACGCCTACGACGAGGTCGACTTCGTCTCGATGCATGCCTACTACCAGGAGCACGACGGCGACGCCGAGTCGTTCCTCGCCGAGTCGGTCGATATGGATGCGTTCATCGACGGCGTCATCGCGACGATCGACGCCGTGAAGGCCGCGGGCAAGCACACCAAGCAGGTCGACATCTCGTTCGACGAGTGGAACGTGTGGGACCAGGTGAAGTACAACGACGTCGAGGCCGGCGAGGTCGCGAAGTCGGGCTGGCGGGAGCACCCGCGTCTGATCGAGGACACGTACAACGTGACGGATGCCGTCGTCGTGGGCACGCTGCTCAACAGCCTGCTGCGCCACGGCGACCGCGTGAAGATCGCCAACCAGGCGCAGCTCGTCAACGTGATCGCGCCGATCCGCTCGGAGGAGAACGGTCCGGCCTGGCGTCAGACGAGCTTCTGGCCGTTCGAGCGCATGGCTCGCCTCGCGAAGGGTCGCATCCTGCGCCTCGCGGTGTCGGCACCGCAGATCGAGACGAAGCGCTACGGCGGCGTCGACGCGGTCGATGCGGCGGCGACGTGGGATGAGGAGACCGGACGCGTCGTCGTCTTCGTCGCGAACCGCTCGCTCGACGAGGAGAGCGACCTGACGGTCGAGCTGCGCGGTCTCACGGGGCTCCGCGTCGTGAACGCCGAGACGCTGACGATCCCCGAGGGCGGCGACCGCCGCACCGCGAACCTCGAGACCACGCAGGATGCCGTGCACATGGTGCCGCTCGCAGCCGCAGAGGTCGTCGACGGCGCCGTGCGCGCGACGCTCCCGCCGCTGTCGTGGTCGGTGATCGAACTCGCCTGAGGCTCGCCTGGATAGCAGAAGGCCCGGCATCGCAGTCCGATGCCGGGCCTTCCGCTGTGCTCACGGCATCCGCTCGTCGGCGCACGCGGCACCCCGCAGACTGCGGCGCTGTGGAGACGGCGGCGTCCCGGAGATGCGAAGAAGCCCGGCATCTTTCGATACCGGGCTTCTCGGCGAGGGGTTCACGGCCGAAGCCGGTCACACCCTCAGGAGGTGATCAGCGTGTCAGCTCTCGATGAGCTGGCGACGACGGAAGACCAGCAGCAGTCCACCCGACAGCAGCGCGAGCGCGATGGCTGCGGCGGAGAGCGGGACGAGCAGGTCGGCACCGGTCACGGCGAGTCCGCCGTCACCGGGTGCCGCTGCGCCACCGTCACCGGGAGCTGCTCCGCCACCACCGGCGACCGGGGCCGCGAGGACAGCGAACGCCAGGTCGGTCGGAGCCGACGAGACGCCGTCGATGGCCTGCGTGGCCGACACCGTGTATGTGCCCGACTCGAGAGCCGCACCGAAGTCGACGCTCCATGCGCCGTCCTCGACCGTGGCCGTGAAGGTGCCGCTCGCGGCGGCGAAGGCGCCCGCGAGAGCAGCCGTGTTCGCCGACGTCGGCTCAGCGCCGTTGAGCTTCACCGTGACGGTCGCGCCGTCGATGCCCGAGCCGGCGAGTCCGGAAGGACCGTCGTTGTGGGCGAACTCCGCGCCGTTCGCGACCGAGGTCACGGCCGGCGAGACGGGGCGGACGGCGAACGTCGAGGTGGCCTCAGGCGAGACCTCTTCTTCGCCGTCGATCGTGCGGGTCTGCGTCACGACGACGCTGTGCTCGCCGTACTCGAAGGAGAGTCCGTCGACGGTCCAGGAACCGTCTGCGGCGACCTCGGTCGTGCCGAGCACGTCGTCGGTCTCGGCATCCGTGACCGTGATGGCGGTGGTCGGCAGGCCGGTGCCGCTGATCGCCGTGACGGTTTCGGTGACCGTCGTGCGGTCAGCCGGCGAGGTGATGACAGGCGCGACGAGCGGAGCCGGCACGACGGTCACGTCGATCGTCGTGCTGTCCGAGGCGCTGAAGCCGTTGCGCGCGGTGACCGTGATGGCCTGTTCCCCGAGCTCGACGGGTCCGACGAACGAGAAGGCACCGTCCGTGACGGCGACCGTCTGGTCTGCGCCGAAGCCGCTGACCGTGACCTCGGTCGCTCCGGGAGCGGTTCCGGTGACGGTCGTTCCGGGCTGCACCTCTGCGCCATCGGTCGGGCTGGTGATGACCGGCGCGTCGATGTCGAGTGCGACCTCGTAGCCACCGGTCCGCGGCAGAGCCGTCACGAGCGATGCCGCCCAGGTGAACTGCTCTTCGGTCTCGGTCGCTTCGGATCCACCGCTGATGAGGCCGACGGCCGCATCGCCCTGGATGACCGAGCCACCCGAGTCACCGGGGCCTGCGAGCGTGTTGCTCGAGAAGCCGCGCACCCAGTGTCCGTCGATGCTCGCCCAGCCATCGAGGATGTCGTCTCCGTCGACCACACCGGTGGTGAAGCCGGTCGTGCGACCGCTCTTCGAGACCTCACCGAGCGCCGGAGCGGCGACGGACTTGATCTCGATGACGCTGTCAGCGAGCGAGCTGAGCGAGTCGCCGGCCGTGGTCCAGTCGGTGACCGCGGGAACCGGGTTCCAGCCTGCGGCCTCGTCGAGGTCGATGACCGAGATGTCGGTTGCGGTGCTCTCGCCGTTCGAACCGAGGCCACCGTCCGCGCCGCCGAACTGGGCGAAGCCGAACGTGCCGAGCAGGTCGATCGTGTCGGGCAGGGCGCCTTCGCCGCCGACTGCGGGCTCTTCTCCGGGAACGGTCAGCGTCGTGTCGGTGAGCTTCTCATCGCTCGCACCGAAGGCGCAGTGCCCGGCGCTGAGGAGAGCAGGACCACCCGTGGGCGTGAACGCGGAGAAGCCCACGGAGCAGGCCCAAGCCGCGCTTCCGGGCTCGCCGGCGACGAAGCTCTCGAGGTCAGGGCTGACCGACAGGTAGCCCTGGCCGCCGACGACATCGCCTTCGGCGAACGACGTCAGAGTGCGGTCGACCTTGACGACCTCAGCGTCGGGGAAGCCCCGGTCTGCCGCAATGCCCTTGATCGCGGAGTCGCTGGCCGTGCTGTCGGCGGTCACGACGACGACGTTGCCGCCATCGGCGCTCTCACCGAGTGCGACCAGCTCTGTTCCCGCTTCGGCACTCGCCTTCGCGATGTCGGCAGCCTGCTGCTCGGAGACTCCCTCGGCGGGTGCTTCGGTCTCGACCGGTGCAGCCGTCTCCGACGCCGTGGTCGGAGCGGGCGTCGGCTCGGTGCCATCTTCAGCGAACGCCGCAGGCGCTCCGAGGAAGAGGCCCGAGAGGGCGAGCGTGGTGGCGGCCGTCAACGCCAATGGGCGTCGGCCTGTCACTCTGTGCTTCATGTGATGTATGTCCTTGCTGGTCACGGATCGTCAGTCAGTTTCATATCCGGCAGTGTGCGATGCACACAGAACCGTTCGCCTCCCGGTGGAGGCGTGAACTGCGACGCTGGCCCCCCGACAAGCAGGATCCTGTCCGTCGGGACGAACAGGGATCTCTAGAAGAGTACCCAGTAAATCCACAGAATGGGGAAATTGTTTACCGGAATTTCACCCCTTGACCTGGACGTCCTCTGTGCGATAAGCGCGCACGCGCGTCGTCGTCCGACAGGGCGAACCGATCGGCCCCGGCCGGATCGAGACTGCGATCGCATTCGCAGGCGGCACCGTTAGCATGGCCAGCATGAGCACCCACCGCAGAGCACGAAACCTCGTCGGCCTCGCGATTCTGGGAGCCTTCGCGCTGATGGGCGCGGCCTGCGCGACGGGGGCACCGGGTGGCGCACCCACCTCGAGCAGCGACGACGACGCCGTCATCGAGAAGCTCGTCGGGCTGTGGGGCGAGGATTCCTCGGGCCAGCCGCACCTCGAGTTCGCCGCCGACGGCACGGTGCACGGCAGCGACGGATGCAACGGCATCACGACGACCTACTCGGTGAACGGCGACCGCGTCGACCTCGCCCGGTTCGCATCGACTCTCAAGGCCTGCCCCGGGGTCGACGACTGGATGCGCGGCATCCGCGCGGTCGAGATCGACGGAGACGTCCTGGTGATCAAGGATGCGTCCGGCGCCGAGCTGGGAAACCTCGCCCGCGCGAGCTGATCACCACCGCCGCGGCGAGCGCGGCATCCGACGAGCACCCGACCCGGGTGCGCTGACCCGGGCCGGTGCCCTGCTCAGTCCTCGATGTGACGCTCGTCGACGCCGTCATAGAGCGACAGCGGGCGGATCAGCGCGTTCGCTCCGGCCTGCTCGATCACGTGCGCGGTCCACCCGGTCACGCGCGCCGCGACGAACAGCGGCGTGAACGTGAGGGTGTCGAAGCCGATGAGGTTGTAGGCAGGGCCCGACGGATAGTCGAGGTTCGGGTAGATGCCCTTGCGCGCGACGAACTCCGACTCGAGCGCGTCGTACAGCTCGGCCACCTCGGGGCGGTCGTAGTGCTCGACGAGAGTGTCGAGAGCGGCCTTCATGGTGGGCACACGCGAGTCGCCGCTCTTGTAGACGCGATGACCGAAGCCCATGATCTTGCGCTTCTCGGCCAGGGCGTCGTCGAGCCAGGGCACGACGTTCGAGGCCTCGCCGATCTCGTCGAAGATGTGCAGCACGGCCTCGTTGGCACCGCCGTGCAGCGGGCCCTTGAGCGCGCCGATCGCTCCGACCACGGCCGAGTAGAGGTCACTGAGGGTCGAGGTGATCACGCGGGCTGTGAACGTCGAGGCGTTGAACGAGTGCTCGGCATACAGGATCATCGAGCGGTTGAACGCATCGACGACCACCGGATCGGGCTCCTCACCGAACGTCATCCAGAGGAAGTTCGCCGAGTAGTCGAGGTCGTCGCGGGGCTCGATGAGCTGCTCCCCTCGGCGGCGACGCTGACCGTAGGCGACGATCGCCGGCAGCGCCGCGAACAGACGGATGCTGCGCTCGAGGTTCTGCTCGGGGCTGCCGCCGGCATCCAGCACCGATCCGCCCGCGTTCGGGTCAGAGGCGCCGATCAGGCTGACCGCCGTGCGCACCTCGTCCATCGGGTGGGCCTCGACGGGCACCAGGTCGATCGCCGTCTTCACGTTGTCTGCCAGCGCGCGGTGCTCACGCTCCGTCGCGCGGAAAGCCGCCAGCTGTGCGGCATCCGGCAGCTCTCCGTGCCAGAGCAGGTACGCGACCGCCTCGAAGGGCTGCGTCGCCGCCAGTTCCTGCACGGGGTAGCCGCGGTAGAGCAGGCTGTTCGTCTCGGGGTTGACCTTCGAGATCGCGGTCGTGTCGACGACGACCCCGGCGAGGCCCTTCTTGATGTCCGGCTCGGTCATGCTCACTCCTTCGTGACGGTGAAACCTGCGACGCCCGAGTCGAACTGCTTGTAGGACTCGTAGTCGATCAGGTCGTAGAGATCGGCACGGTGCTGCATCTCACCGAGCTTCGAGGTGAGGTGCCCCTCCTCGTTCAGCGTATCGAGCGCACGGCCCGCCGCGCCCATCGCGATGCGCAGCAGCGACACAGGCCAGATGACCATGTTGACGCCGACGTCGCGCAGCTGGTCGACCGAGAACAGGTCGCTCTTGCCGAACTCGGTCATGTTGGCCAGGATCGGCACGGCGAGTGCGGTCGCCATCGCCTCGAATTCGGAGAGCGTCCGCATCGCCTCGGGGAACACGGCGTCTGCCCCTGCATCCACCAGCGCCTTGGCGCGGTCGATCGCGGAATCGAGCCCCTCGACGGCGCGGATGTCGGTCCGCGCCATGATCAGGAAGTTCGGGTCGCGACGGGCGTCGGCCGCCGCTCGGATGCGACGGATCGCCGTGCTCTCGTCGACCACGCTCTTGCCGTCGAGGTGGCCGCAGCGCTTCGGGTTGATCTGGTCTTCGATGTGGGTGCCGGCGAGGCCCGCATCCTCGAGCTCCTGGATCGTACGGGCGACGTTCATCGGCTCGCCGAAACCGGTGTCGGCGTCGACGATCGCCGGGATATCGGTCATGCGCGCGATCTGCTTCGCCCGCCCCGCGACCTCGGTCAGCGTGGTGAGGCCGATGTCGGGAACCCCGAGCTCGGCGGACAGCACCGCGCCCGAGATGTAGACCCCGTCGAATCCCTTCTGCTCGATCAGGCGGGCGCTCAGCGGGTTGAAGGCACCGGGGAACCGCAGCAGCTCGCCGCTCGCGAGGCGTTCGCGGAACAGGCGGCGCTTCTCGGCCGGGGTGACGTGCGAGTACAGCATCAGTTCTCCTCAAGCGTGTCGCGCATCGATACCGCGTTTCGTCTCGCTCGGCTTCGCCGTGCTCGCTCAACGACCGGGGGTCCCGCTCCCTCGGTCGTTGAGCGAGGCCCACGAAGCGGACCGAGACGAAACGCAATGCCCTCGGTCGTTGAGCGAGGCCCACGAAGCGGACCGAGACGAAACGCGGTGAGATTCATCAGAACAGGCCCTTCGGAGCATCCGCCGCGTCGAGCAGGCCGGGCTTGGCGATGATCGACAGTTCGCCGACCTCGGCGGCCGTGAGCTCGGGCAGGCGCTGCACGAGCTCGAGGAACCGCTCGATCTCGGCCGGCCCGAGCACGGGCTCGGCCAGCAGTCGGAACTTCGCGATGTAGTTGGCGCGGGCGAACGGGCGCGCGCCGAGCGGATGCGCGTCGGCGACGGCGATCTCGTCGACCACGGTCGTGCCGTCGGTCAGGCGGAACTCCACGCGACCGCCGAACGCCTTCACATTGGGGTCTTCGGAGTGGTAGCGGCGCGTCCACTCGGCATCCTCGGCCGTGGTGATCTTGTGCCACAGAGCGACGGTGTCTTCGCGACCGGCCCGCTCGGGCGTGTACGAGTCGACGTGGTGCCAACCGCCGTCCTGCAGGGCGACAGCGAAGATGTACGGGATCGAGTGGTCGAGCGTCTCGCGCGAGGCCGTCGGGTCGTACTTCTGCGGGTCGTTCGCGCCAGAGCCGATCACGTAGTGCGTGTGGTGGCTGGTGTGCAGCACGATCGCCTCGATGTTCGCGGGGTCGCGCAGTGCCGGGTTCTCGGTGCCGAGCTTGCGGGCGAGGTCGATCCACGCCTGCGCCTGGTACTCGGCCGAGTGCTCCTTCGTGTACGAGTCGAGGATCGCGCGCTTCGCCTCGCCCGCGGCGGGCAACGGCACCTCGTAGGCGGCATCCTTGCCGTCGAGCATCCAGGCGATCACGCCGTCTTCACCCTCGTAGATCGGGGCGGGGCTGGTCTGCCCCCGCATCGCCCGGTCGACCGCCTCGACGGCGAGCTTGCCCGCGAAGGCCGGGGCGTGCGCCTTCCACGTCGAGATCTCGCCCTTGCGGCTCTGTCGCGTGGCGGTGGTGGTGTGCAGGCCCTGACCGACGGCCTGGTAGATCGTCTCGACGTCGAGCCCGAGCAGGGTGCCGATGCCGGCGGCGGCCGACGGGCCGAGGTGGGCGACGTGGTCGATCTTGTGCTTGTGCAGGCAGATCGCGCGCACGAGGTCCATCTGGATCTCGTAGCCGGTCGCGATGCCGCGCAGCAGCGCGCGGCCGTCGGCCTGCACGTGCTGGGCGACGGCCAGGATCGGCGGGATGTTGTCGCCCGGGTGCGAGTACTCGGCCGCGAGGAACGTGTCGTGGTAGTCGAGCTCGCGCACGGCGACGCCGTTGGCCCAGGCCGCCCACTCGGGGCTGGTGCGGTGGTCGAGCGCCGCGCCGAAGACCGTGGCGCCGATGCCGCCGGTCGAGACGGGGTGGCTGAACGCCTGGGCGCGGGCCGCGTTGATGGGGCCGCGGGTGAGCGATGCCGCGGCGACCGACGCGTTGTCGATGATGCGGTTGATGATCATGTCGGCGACGTCCTGCTCGACCTCGACCGGGTCGGCGGCGACCTCGGCGATCTTCCAGGCGAGCTGGTCTTCTCGAGCGAGGTTCTCGTCGCTGCGGTGCACGCGGACGTGGTGGGTGACGGTCATTTCACACCTTCTGGGTTGGCTGTCAGGGAGTCGAGGATGCCGGTGAGCGCGTTGTGGAGATGCACGTGAGTGGCGTGCGCGGCGAGGTCGCCGTCTCGCGCACCGAGCGCTGCGGCGATCGTGCGGTGCTCGGCCGCGGAGGCCGCGAGGCGGTCGGGCTTGTCGCGGGCCATGCGCCGCACCCGCACGAGGTGGGTGCGCACGGTGCGCAGCGCCGAGGCGATGTAGTCGTTGTCGACGGCCTGGTCGAGAGCGGCATCGAAGCGGGCGATGAGGGCGTAGTACGCGTCGCGGCCTTCGACGGCGGCGAGATCGACGTGCGCGAATTCGTCGGCGAGCGCGGCGAACAGCGAGGCATCCCCTCGCTGGGCGGCGAGTCTGGCGGAGGTCTCCTCGAGCGCGCGGCGGATCTCGAAGAGGGCGCGGATGTCGTCGGCATCCAGGTCTGCGACCACGGTGACACGCGGCGACTGCTGCACGACCAGGCCGTCGGCCGCGAGGCGGCGCAGGGCCTCGCGCATCGGCGTGCGGCTGATGCCGAGGCGAGCGGCCTGCTCGACCTCGCCCAGCACGAACCCGGCGGGGAGGGCGCCCGACTGGATCTCCTCCAGCAGTGCCGCGTGGGCTCGGTCGCTCGCGGTGGTGCGATCGGCGACAGAGCTCATGCCCTCAGTGTATACATAGAAGCGGCATTTGCGGACCGAGTCACTGAATCAGTGGCTAGACGTATACATTGAGTGCCCCGATGGCCGGAGCCGCGCGGCCCCGGCGTGCGCGCAGCCCGATCGGCGGATGGTCAAAAGAGCATCCCACGCCCGGTGGGTGGTCAAAGGAGCATCCGAAGAGCCGCCCAGAGGTGCGAATGTGACCACGCACCGGCACCCCCGCGTGTGACTACCGCTGCGGCACCCCCACCGCATCCGGAACCGGTTCGACGAACTCCGCAGGGCGCGGCTCGCCGAGCTTCACGACCACCACTCCGACGAGCACGAGCGCTCCGCCGAGAGCCTGCAGCAGGTCGGGCAGCTGTCCGAGCAGCAGCCAGCCGAACAGCAGTGCGGCGACGACTTCGGAGAGTGCGACGAAGGATGCGAGGCGCGAGCCCAGCATCCGGGTCGATGCGATGCCGAGCACGTAGGCGAGGGCAGTGGCGATGAGGCCGATCGCCAGCACCGGCACGAACCACGGCACGGTGCCGAAGCGGTAGGTGATGTCATCGGTCGTCCAGGCGATGGGCAGGATGCCGACGAGGCCGGCGATCGTGAGAGCGACGGCGCCGAGCAGCAGCCCTCCTCCGGCGAGCGCTATCGGCGGCAGGCCGGTGTCGGCCTTGGCCGAGAGCAGGAAGTACGTCGCGGCGCCGACCATCGCGGCGAGCGCCCAGAGGATGCCGGCGACGTTGACCTCGGCACCGGTGATGATGTCGAGCATCAGCACGAGACCGACGAAGGCGATGGCCGCGCCGATCACACTGCGGCGACTCGGCCGTTCACCCCGCCGGATCCACAGCCAGAGGATGACGGCGATCGGGGCCGTGTACTCGATGAGCAGCGCGAGGCCGACATCCATCACGGCGACCGCCTGGAAATAGCAGAGCTGCGTGGCGGTGACGGCGAGGAGTCCGTAGGCGGCGACCATGCCCGCGTTCTTCCTGAGCACTCCCCAGCGACCCCGGAGCGAGATGATCGTCGGCACGAGCAGCACGAGAGCAGCGACCCAGACCCGCGCGGTCACTGCCGCACCGGGGGTCCATCCCGCGTCGATGAGTCCTCGAGCCCAGGCGCCGGACATCCCGAACGCGAAGGCCGCGCCGATCGCCAGGGGCAGACCGAACCGCACACCCGGCGCAACGATGTCATTTGCAACCTTGCTCATGACAGGTGACGCTACTCTCGCGGGATGTAAGGTGTCAACATGAACTTCACCGATGACACGGAGGAGGCTCTGCGCTCGGCCGTCTGGCTGGTGAACTCGGCAGAGGACCCGGAAACTCTCGAGACGCTCGCCGACTACGACGCCTTCCTCGCCGACTTCCCCTACTCCGGCCGGCTCGACCGGGACGAGGCCGAGCTGGCTTCGCTGCGAGACCTGCGCCCGCGCCTGCGCGCCATGCTGCTCGCGCCCCGCGACGAGATGGCCGAGCACGTCAATGCCGCTCTCGCCGAGGCGCATCTGGCGCCGAGACTGGTGCGCCACGACGGGGTCGACTGGCACCTGCACGCCGTCGCCGACGAACGCCCGCTCGCCGAGCGCGTGCTGATCGAGACCGCCATGGCGCTGATCGACGTCATCCGCGCCGATGAGGGCTCACGCATCTCCATCTGCGCCGACGACACCTGCGAGGCACTCGCGCTCGACTTCTCGCGCAACCGCTCCAAGCGCTTCTGCTCGACGACCTGCACGAACCGCAACGCCGTGGCCGCCTATCGCGCGCGGCGCGCACGCGCCTGAGCCCTGCGCCGTGGCCCGACCGGGCCTGAGCCGACGCGCCCTCGGCGTCGTCCGCGGCCCCGCCTGAGACCAGGAGAACCGCGCCGGATCAGGAGGTTCTCCGCGGGATGCTCCTGATCTCGGCACACTCTCATGATGTCGGCCGGTAGCCTCGGTGACCGATGAGCATCTCCCCCTCCCCCTACGACATCTGGTTCGCCGACGCCGAGTTCGACGCGAGCTACGGCCACACGCTGAGCACGCTCCGTGCGATCGCTCCGGTCGCCGCACCCGACGGATTCGCCGAGCGGTGGCAGGGCTGGCGACAGCAGGCGAAGACGGTGGATGCCGCACCCACTGTGCTGTCCGCCGAGACCGCGCACGGCCGACGTGTGTCGGTCATCGAGCATGCGGGAGTCGACGGCACCCGCCTGCGCGCCTGGCTGGTCGACCCCCTCGCCGCCCCGGCGCGCGTCGGTGTCGTGCACAGCCACGGCTACGGCGGACGGGATGCGGTCGACCTCGCTCGCATACCCGACGATGCGGCCGCGATCTTCCCCGTCGCCCGAGGGCTGCCCACGCTGAACACGGGCGTCGGCGCCCCCGCACCCCAGGCCGAGCATGTGCTGTCCGGGATCGAGAGCCCGGACTCGTACGTGCTCGGCCTCTGCGCCCGAGACCTCTGGCTCGCTGCGGATGCTCTCACCACCCTCGTCGGCGCCCTGCCCCTCTATTACGTCGGCGAGAGCTTCGGCGGCGGCATCGGCGCGCTCGCCCTGCCGTGGGACGACCGCTACGTCGGGGCGACCCTCATCGTGCCGAGCTTCGGACAGTACGACGAGCGCCTCGCCGTGCACTGCGTCGGCAGCGGCGAGACTGTGCGCGACCACGTCGCGGCGCATCCGGAGGCCCGCGAAGTGCTGCGCCTGTTCGACGCCTCGACGGCCCTCGGCTTCGCCCGCATCCCGGTGCGCGTCGAGGCGGCGCTGTGGGACCCGTACGTGCCGCCGCCCGGACAGTTCGGCGTCGCGAACGCGGCTCGGATGCTCGAACTCGCCGTCCTCCCCGCGGGCCACGCCGAATATCCGGGGGTCGAGGAGGTGGCGTCCGGGGCGGTCCGCGACGGCAGGTCCCACCTCGCACGCGCGCTGCACGCAGCATCCTGAGATCAGGAGAATGCGTCGAGATCAGGATGATTCTCGCCCTTCTCGCCTGATTCGGGTCGATCCTCCTGATCTCGCGTCCCGCCGGCAGCGGCCCCGCCACCCGCGCCCACACCCGCGCGCTCAGCCCCGCGCATCCGAGCACTGGACGCCACTTGTCATAACAGGTACACTCGACTTGTCATTACAGGTTGCGCAGCGCCGCAGCACCCGCACGAGGAGCATCGATGCCCCAGTTCCACACCCCTCCGATCTCGCCGATGGCGATCGCGTTCGACGCCGAGAAGCTCACGCTCTCGCCCGAGGGGCCCACCCTCACGCGCCGGATGTCCGACCTCGAGGGCCTGTTCCTCGACGCGGATGCCTGGGCCGCCGCATCCGCCGGCGACGATCCCGTCGTCTACACGGTGACCAGCTCGCCCGTGCCCGAGGCCGACCGGGAGCTGCCGCAGTCGATCACGACGATCATGCCCGGCGACACCTCGGGTGAGCTCTGGATGACCAAGGGGCACCAGCATCCGAACCACCAGGGCGAGATCTACCTCGCGCTGAAGGGCCGCGGCGGTCTGCTCATGTTCGACGGCGAGCGCACCGAGTGGCTCGACATGCTCCCGGGCACCATCGGCTACATCCCGCCCGGATGGGCGCACCGGTCGGTGAACACGGGCGACGAGCCCTATGCGTTCCTCGCGGTGTATCCGGGCGGCGCCGGCCACGACTACGGCTGGGTGCTCGAGCACGGCATGGGCTCCCGGGCGTATCGCTCGGCCGAGGGCGTCGACCTGCGCCCCTATTCCGCGTCCCCCTCCGCGGAATAGGCTCGGCCATGCTGATCGCGCACGACCTCGGCACCACCGGCAACAAGGCGTCCCTGCACCACGACGACGGGCGCCTCGTGACCTCGGTCACGGTGCCCTACCCCGCACACTTCGCCGCCGGCGGCATCGCCGAGCAGGATCCGGCGGACTGGTGGGATGCCGTCGCCTCGGCGACCCGGCAGCTGCTCGTCCGCGCGGGAGTCGCCCCCGAGACCGTCGTCGGCCTCGTCGTCAGCGGCCAGATGATGGGCACAGTGCTGCTCGACGCCCACGGCGAGCCGGTGCGCCCCGCGATCATCTGGGCCGATACGCGCTCGGGTGCGCAGACCCGCGCGCTCGAAGAACGGCTCGGCGCCGCGGACGCGTATCGCGCGCTCGGCCACCGTCTGAACCCGACGTACTCGATCGAGAAGATCATGTGGGTGCGGGACAACGAGCCGGATGTCTGGGCTCGGGTGCGCCATTTCTGCGTCGCCAAGGACTACATCGTCTACCGGCTCACCGGACGCCTCGCGACAGAGCGCTCCGACGCCTCGGGCACGAACGCCTACGACCAGCTGCGGGGCACGTGGTCGGCCGAGGTTCTCGCCGCCGCCGGCCTCGACGCCGCGCTCTTCCCCGAGATCCTCGAGTCGACGACCGTCGCCGGAACGCTCACGACCGCGTCTGCGGATGCCCTCGGGTTGTCGACATCGGTCCGCGTGGTCATGGGAGGCGGCGACGGACCGCTCGCCGCTGTGGGCTCGGGCATCGTCGCCCCCGAAGACGGCGCCTACGTGTGCCTGGGCACGTCGTCGTGGATCTCGTTCGCCAGCCTCATCCCGCTGCACGACCCTCAGATGCGCACCATGACCTTCGACAACGTCGTGCCCGGTTCGTTCGTGCCCACCGCCACCATGCAGGCCGGCGGGGCATCGGTGCAGTGGATCGCCGAGGCGCTCTCGCCCGACCCCGCCCACCCCGACACCGCGCGCCTCACCGCAGAGGCCGGCGGCGACCTCGACACGGAAGACCTCTACTTCCTGCCCTATCTCCTCGGCGAGCGCTCTCCCCTGTGGGACCCGCACGCCCGGGGCGCCTTCGTCGGCATCGGGCGGCACCACACCCGCGCGCACCTCACGCGGGCCGTGCTCGAAGGCGTGGCCTACAACCTGCTCACCTGCATCCAGGCCTTCCGCGAATCCGGAGCCGCGATCGACCGCATCGACGCGGTCGGCGGCGGGGCGCAGAGCGACGCGTGGCTCGGCATCCTCGCCGACGTCTGGGGCGTGCCGATCCGCCGCCGCACGATCGTCGAAGAGGCCAACAGCCTCGGCGCCGCGGTCACCGGTGCGGTCGGGCTCGGGCTCGCGGACTTCTCGGCGGCCAGGGCGCTCAGCGAGGTCACGGCGGAGTTCGCACCGGATGCCGGTCGGCACGCCGTGCACGCGCAGCGGCATGCCCGCTTCGTCGACGCCTACGCGGCCCTCGAGCCGTGGTTCACCGCCGCGCCGCCGGCCGAGGAGCGCTGATGGGCGTCATCCTCGCCACGAGTCGGTCGTTCTCGGACGGCGATCTCGACCTCGTGGGGCGGGCCAGGGCCGCGGGTCACGAGGTCGTCCGCGGACCCGCGCACCACGGTCTCGCCGAGCTCGCGCCCCTGCTCGCGGCAGCCGAGGGGTGGATCGCCGGCACGGGGCCGGTGACCGACGAGCACCTCGCGGCCGCTCCGAACCTCAGGGTCGTCGCCCGCTACGGCGTCGGCACCGAGGCCGTCGATCTCGATGCGGCGCTGCGACGCGGCATCCCCGTGACCAACACCCCGGGCGCGAACGCGGATGCTGTCGCCGACCATGCCGTCGGTCTCATGCTCGCGGCACTCCGGTTCATCCCCGACGGCGATCGCCGGGTGCGCGCGGGCGACTGGAGCGTGCGACGGGGGCGGGAGCTCGGTGCTGCGACAGTCGGCATCGTCGGCTTCGGACGCATCGGTCAGGGCGTCGCCCGTCGCCTGAGCGGCTTCGGCTCGAGGGTTCTTGCGACCGACCCCTTCCTCCCGGCCGACGTCATCGTCGAGAGCGGTGCCGAGCCGACCGATCTCGATGCGCTGTTCCGCTCGGCCGACCTGATCACCCTGCACGCCCCCGGTGGACAGACGCTGGTCGACGCGGCGCGGCTCGACAGCATCCGACCGGGCCTGATCCTGGTGAACACCGCGCGCCCCGACCTCGTCGACGAGGCGGCCATCGCGGACGCCCTGCGCGACGGCCGTCTGGGTGCATACGCCGCCGACACCCTGAACGGCGACACCGCGGCGAGTGCGAGCCCGCTGCTCGCCGACGACCTCGCAGATCGGGTGACCGTCACCCCGCACCTCGGCGCCCAGACGACCCAGGCCGTCGACAACATGGGCTCGATGTCGCTCGACGACGTGCTCGCCGTGCTCGCAGGGCGCTCCCCCGCCCACCCCGTCTCTCCCCGACTCTGAAGGACCAGGCCATGACCATCACCGAGACTCCCCCCACCACGACCGGCGGCTACATGGGCTTCGTCGGCGTGAGCACCGGCTCGTCGTCGATCATGAAGGTGTTCCCGAAGTGGGCCGAGGTGCTGGGGCTCCCCACCGAGAACCTCATCGGGCACGACCTGCCGATGGATGCCACCCCTGAGCAGTACGTCGCGATGGTCGAGCAGATCCGCGACGACCCCCACCACCGCGGCGCACTCGTCACGACTCACAAGATGAACGTCTTCGCGGCGGCATCCGACCTCTTCGACGAGCTCGACCCGTTCGCCGTATCGTGCTCCGAGATCTCGAGCATCTCGAAGCGGGGCGATCGTCTGATCGGCCGCGCCAAGGACCCTCTCACGGTCGACCTCGCGCTGAACGACTTCCTCCCGACCGACCACTTCGCCCGCACGGGTGCCGAGGTCGTGATCCTCGGCGCCGGCGGCTCCGGCACGGCCCTGAGCTGGGCGCTGGCCGAGCGCGCGGACGCTCCGGCGAAGATCACCGTCACCGCCCGCGACGACGACAAGCTCGACCACCTGCGCGAGGTGCACCGCCAGCACGGCACCCCCGAGGGGCTGATCACCTACGTGCGCACCGACACGGTGCAGGATGCCGCGGCGATCGTCGCGGCCGCCCCGGCGGGGTCGCTGATCGTGAACGCCACGGGCCTCGGCAAGGACCGCCCCGGGTCGCCGCTGCCCGACGACGTCGTGTTCCCGACCGACGCGTGGGTGTGGGAGTTCAACTACCGCGGGTCGCTGGAGTTCCTGCACCAGGCGCGCGGGCAGCAGGCCGAGCGCGCACTGCACGTGATCGACGGCTGGCGCTACTTCATCCACGGCTGGTCGCAGGTCGTCGCCGACGTGTTCGAGATCGACCTCACCCCCGAGATCGTCGAGCGGCTCGCCGAGGCTGCCGAGTCGGTGCGCTGATGCCCGTCATCCGAACCGTGCTCGGCGACGTCGACCCGGCGCAGCTCGGGGCGACGAACTATCACGAGCATCTGTTCCAGATCTCGCCGCTGCTCGTCGGCGACGAGCTCGACGACGAAGACCTGTCGGGTCGCGAGGCCGCGCTGCTGAAGGCCAGCGGATTCACGGCGATGGTCGATGCCACTCCGTTCGGCCTCGGGCGCGACCCCGAGGCGGTGGCCCGCATCAGCGCAGGAACCGGCATGCATGTCGTCGCGACGACGGGGCGCCACCGCGAGGCGCATTACGGTGCGGATCATCCGCTGCAGGTGTGGGGCGTCGAGCGCCTCGCCGAGCTCTTCGTCTCCGAGGTGACTCGCGGCATGGTCGTCGACGATGCACTGGTGTTCGAGACGCCCGACGTCCCCCGTGCGGCAGCACCCGATGGCGCCGTGGTGCGCGCCGGGATGCTCAAAGCGGGCGTCGACTACTGGAGCATCAGCACCTTCGAGCGCACGACGCTGCTCGCGGTCGCCGACGCGCATCGAACGACCGGGGCACCGGTCATGGTGCACCTGGAGTTCTGCACCGCCGCCCACGAGGTGCTCGATCTTCTCGAGGCCGAGGGCGTGGCATCCGATCGTGTCGTGCTCGCGCATGCCGACCGAGACCCGGATGCCGGCCTGCACGCCTCGCTCGCCGAGCGCGGCGCCTATCTGGGATACGACGGCTTCGCCCGCCCGCGCACGAGGTCGGATGCCGAGCTGCTCGCCCTGACCGAGCGGGTCGTCGAGCTCGGCGCCGTCGACCGGGTGCTTCTCGGCGGCGACGTCGCCCGTCGAACCCGGTACATCTCGTACGGCGGAATGCCGGGACTCGCCTACCTCGGCGAGCGCTGCCTCCCGCGGTTGCGGTCGGCGGTGGGCGAGGATGCAGTCGAGCGGATGCTGGTCGCCAACCCCGCGCGTCTGCTCACCCTGTCTGCCTGATCCCCATCTCCGAGGAGCACTCCCATGATCGAGCCCACGATCCTGCACGCGATCTTCACCGCGCGCCCCGAGCAGGGCGACAACGTCGCCGCACTGCTGCGCGACTTCGCCGAGGTCGTGCGCGCGGAAGAGGGCAACGTCGTGTTCGATGCGACCCGGCTGGTCGACGACCCCGACCGCTTCTTCGTCTACGAGGTCTACCGCGACGAGGCCGCCTTCCAGGCGCACCTCGCCGCTCCCGCCGGAGTGCCGTTCAACGAGGCCCTGCAGCAGCTCATCGTCGAGCCCTCGTCGATCCTCACCTTCCTGCGCCGCATCTGACCCCCGCACACGCAGAGAAGCCCCCCGCCCGAAGGCGAGGGGCTTCTCCGTGATCTCAGCGGGTCACTCGTAGAGGACCGCTGCGATGTCCTCGTCCTCGAGGTTGGTGCTGTCGTACCAGTACGAACCCGTGTCGTAGAACTCGTCGACCGAGTCGCCGTTGGCCGCGTCGTAGGCCGCCTGCACGACCTGCTCGCCGATGCCGATCGGGTCCTGCGTGATGGCGCCGGCCATCGTGCCGTCCTTGATCGCGTTGATCTGGGCTGCGCCCGAGTCGAAGCCGACGATCGTGATCTTGCCCTTCTCGAGACCCAGCTCGTTCACGGCGTTGACGACGCCGATGGCCGAGCCCTCGTTGGTGCCGTAGATGCCCTTGAGGTCGGGGTGCGCCGCGATCAGCGTCTTGGCGATGTCGGCCGACTTCAGGTGGTCGCCGTCGCCGTACTGGATGTCGACGATCTCGATGTCGGGGTAGTCCGCCTCGATCTTCTCGACGAAGCCGTCACGACGCTCGACACCGGTCGAGTTGATCTGCGAGTGGCCGACGATCGCGACCTCGCCCGATCCGCCGATCAGGTCGGCCATGTGCTCAGCGGCCAGCGCGCCGGCGACCTTGCTGTCGGTGGCCGAGAGGCTAAGGCCCACGTCGCCGTCGCACGGGGCGTCGAAGTAGACCACGGGGATGTCCTTCGACTTCGCCTGCTCGAGCGGGGCGACGCACGCCTCGGGGTCGAGGGCTGCGTAGGCGATGGCATCCGGGTTCTTGTCGATCGCGGCGGTCAGCATCTCGAGCTGCTGTGCGATCTCGGTCTCGGCCGCGGGACCTTCGAACGTGATGCGGACACCGAGCTCTTCGGCCTTCTGCTCCGCGCCCTTCTTGACGGCCTGCCAGAACTGGTGCTGGAAGCCCTTCGAGACCATGGCGATGTACATCTCGCCGTCGCCGCTGCCTCCGTCGCCGCCGCTGCCTTCTTCGATGACGTCACCGCCGCCGGCACAGCCCGCGAAGACGAGGGCGGATGCGGCCACGAGTGCCGCGAATGCGGTCTTCTTGCCGAATTTCATGGAAACTCCATTGTTCTCTGTGTGGTGGTGGGGGGGATAGGTCTTGATCAGGTGTGCTGGCGGTTGCGCAGCGAGTCGAGGAACACGGCCAGCAGCACGACGACGCCGACGACGATGTTCTGCCACTCCGTCTGGATCGACATGATGCGCAGTCCGTTGACGAGCACGCTCATGATCAGCGCGCCGATCACGGTGCCCAGGATCGACCCGCGCCCGCCGAGCAGCGAGGTGCCGCCGATGATGACGGCCGCGATGGCCTGCAGCTCGTACCCGGTGCCGATCTGCGGCTGTGCCGAGTCGAGACGGGCGGCGATCACGATGCCCGCGATGCCGGTGAAGGCTCCCGCGAACATGTAGATGAAGATCGTCCAGCGTCGCGTGTTGACGCCAGAGAGGCGCGTGGCCTCCTCGTTCGAGCCGATCGCGAAGGTGTACCGGCCCAGGAGCGTCTTCGACAGCACCAGCCAGGCGACGATCGCGAGCGCGGCGGTGATCAGCACGGCGTTCGGGATGCCGGGGATGATCACGCCGAGCGCGATCTTCTTGAAGTCCGGTGCCGAGGTCGAGAAGTAGATCGGCGCGACGTTGGAGATGACGAGGGCGAGGCCTCCGGCGATCATCATCATCGCGAGGGTCGCGATGAACGGGGGCAGCCGCAGGAATGTGATGTTGATGCCGTTCACGAGGCCCATCAGCACACCGGTCGCGATGCCGCCGATCACGCCGAGCCAGACCGGCAGGCCGAGATTGGTGACGATGACACCCGTCATCACGGCGCACAGGGCCATGCCGGTTCCGATCGACAGGTCGATGCCGCCGGTGATGATGACGAACGTCGTGCCGAGGGCGAGGATGCCGATGACCGCGGTCGAGAGCAGCACGGTCGCGATGTTGCTGAAGGTGAAGAAGTTCGGGCTGGCGATCGAGAAGAAGATCACGAGCACGATCAGGGTGCCGAATGCGAGGGACTGCTGCACCTGACGCTTCAGGAAGCCGACCACGTCGCGCTTGTCGGTGTTCTCATCGAGAGCCGTCTGGATGATCGTCGTCGTCGACGACCCGTTCTGCGGAGCGCTCATCAGTCTTCCTCTCCGTGGGCTGCGAGTTGCATGATCTTCTCCTGGCTGGCGTCCTCGTTGCGGAGCGTGCCGGTGATGCGCCCGTTCGCGAAGACCGCGATGCGGTTCGCGACACGGAGGATCTCCGGCAGCTCCGACGAGATGACGATGATGGACTTTCCCTGATCAGCGAGCTGCTGCATCAGGCGGTAGATCTCTTCCTTGGCGCCGACGTCGATTCCTCGCGTCGGCTCGTCGAAGATGAGGATGTCGCAGTCGCGCATCAGCCACCGGGCGATGACGACCTTCTGCTGGTTGCCTCCCGACAGCAGCTTGACGACCTGGTTGACCGAGGGCGTCTTGACGCGCAGCTGCTGGACGTAGTCCTTGGTGCGGTTCTTCGCCTTGCCGTCGCCCATCCAGCCGATCGCGTTGGCATACGACCCGAGTGAGGCGAGCACGGTGTTGAAGGTGACGTCCTGCTCGAGCATCAGCCCGAGCAGCTTGCGGTCCTCCGAGAGGTAGCCGACGCCGTGCTTGACGGCATCCGCCGGCTGAGCGATGCGCACCGGTCGTCCGCCGATCGACACGGTGCCCCCGTCGCGGTGGTCGGCGCCGATGATGGCCCGGGCCGTCTCGGTGCGACCGGCGCCCATGAGCCCGGCGAAGCCGAGGATCTCGCCCCGGTGCAGTTGGAACGACACGTCGGTGAGCAGGCTCTTGGTCGAGAGCCCCTGCACATCGAGCACGATCGGATCGTTGGCGTGCTCGCGGGCCTGCGGTCTGGTTCCCTCGTCGATCACGCGGCCGACCATCATCTCGATGATCTTGGGGACGCTCACCTCGGATTTATCCAGTGATCCGATGTATGTGCCGTCACGCAGCACGGTGACCCGGTCGGCGAGGCGCCGCAGCTCGTCCATGCGGTGCGAGATGTAGACGATGCCGGTGCCTGACGCCCGCAGCTGCTCGATCAGCACGAACAGGGTCTCGGTCTCGGAGTCGGTGAGTGCCGACGTGGGCTCGTCCATGATGAGCACCTTGGCGTTGAACGAGAGCGCTTTGGCGATCTCGACCATCTGCTGCTCGGCCACCGTGAGCTCGCCCACGAGCTGCCGCGGGTTCAGTCTGATGTCGAGACGCTGCAGCAGCGCGGCGGTCTGCGCGTTGAGCTTGCGCTCCGACAGGAAGGGACCGGTCGTGGGCTCGCGCCCCACGTAGATGTTCTGCGCAACGGTGAGGTCGGGCATCAGGTTGAGTTCCTGATGGATGATCGTGATGCCGAGCTGCTGCGCCTGCAGGGGGCTGGTGAGCTCGACCTCCCGGCCCTCGAAGGTGATCGTGCCCTCGTCCTTGGTGTAGATCCCCGAGAGGATCTTCATCAGAGTCGACTTGCCCGCGCCGTTCTCGCCCACGAGCACCAGCACTTCGCCGGCCCGCACCTCGAGGTGCACGTCCTTGAGAGCCTGCACACCGGGGAATCCCTTGCTGATCCCCTCGACTCTGAGAATGGGGTCACTCATGTGCTCACCTGCTTCCTTGAAGGTCGTTATGCGATATTCCAGTCGGGCCTGGAAACATCGGATCAATTCTGCGTCCTGCGCCCCACCCTGCGCAAGTTGTATCTAAATGTAACTAAGACTTGTTCGGATGGGAAGACCTGTAATAACAAGTTGACAACGGGTCTGGATCTCGAGCGGCCTGCGCTGGGTCAGTGCAGCCTGATCGAGTCGACCGCGACGAGCTTGTCGCGGATGTAGGCGTTGGCGTGCGCACCGAGCTCGACGTTGTCGGTCCACAGGTTGCGCCAGATGCCGAGCATCCGGCTGAGGTCGGGGGCGACCACCGCCGAGGAGAACGACTCGAACACGATCGGGCCGTCATAGCCGATGCGCCCCAGCGCCTTGAAGAAGTTGTCGAAGTCGACCGTTCCGGTGCCGAGATAGCCGCGGTGGCTCTCGCCGATGTGCACGTAGCGGAGGGCGGGTGCGGCATCGAGGACCGGCGCGAACATATCCGACTCCTCGATGTTCATGTGGTACGTGTCGAGGTGGATGCCGAGGTTCGGCCGATCGACCTCGGCGAGGTAGGCGAGCGCCTGCCGCGCGGTGTTCAGCACGTTGGTCTCATAGCGGTTCACGACCTCGAGCGAGACCGAGATCCCTCGCTCGGCCGCGTGATCCGCGACGCGGGCGATGGTGCGACGGCTGCTCTCGAGCCCTTCGGTCGTCACCGGGTCCATGTACTTCTGCATCGCGCTGTAGATCACTCCGCAGAAGTGCCGGCCGCCCAGCTCGGCCAGCACATCGACGGCCTTCATCAGCAGCGCCTCCCCCGCGGCGACGACTGCCGGATCAGAACTGGTCACATCCGTCGCCCCCGAGAGACCGAGCGAGGCGCTGACGGCGAGGTCGTGCTCTTCGAGCGCCGCCTTCGCGGCGGCGACATCGAACGTGAACGGATCCATGAGCGGGAACTCGATCAGGTCGAAGCCTGCCGCCTTCGTCTGCTCCACCGAGAGTCGGATGCCGTCGGCATCGAAGTGTCCGGTCCAGACGAGCCCGTGGCATCCGATGTTCATGAGACCTCTCGGAGACGGGTGTGGGGCACCATCGCCTCTGGGATTTGGCACGTGCCAAGTCCGCGTTCAGGTCACGGTACGCGGGGTCGTACGGGGCTGTCAAGAACTTTCTTGGCACGTGCCAACTGCTCGGCTACTGTGGACTCGTCGGTGCCGCGCCGGTGCGCAGTGGTCCCCGCGCACGAGCGCACTGGCGCAGCCGACAAGGAGCTCCATGCCCGCCAGCGTCAAAGATGTCGCCGCCCTCGCCGGGGTCTCCTCCTCGACCGTCTCGAACTACCTCAACCACCCTCACGTGCTGGGCGAATCGAGCGCCGCGAAGGTCCGGGCCGCGATCGAACAGCTCGGCTACGTGCCGAACGAATCCGCACGACAGCTGCGCGCGGGGTCGAGCAAGGCGCTCGCGCTGATCCTCCTCGACGCCTGGCTGCCGTACTTCCACGAGCTCTCGCGCGGTGTCGAGGACGTCGCCCGCGAGGGCGGCTGGTCGCTGTTCTTCAGCAACAGCAACCGCGACGCCGACACCGAGCGTCGCAACATCGACATGTTCGAGGCGCATCGGGTGCAGGGCATCGTGATCTATCCGCTCGAAGACGTGGTGCCCCGGCTGGAGCAGCTCGCCGACCGCGGCATCCGCTCGGTGGTGGTCGGGCCCATCCCCGACTCCCCGACCGTCGGCTCCGTCCTCTTCGACGACCGCGGCGGCGGCCGCCTCGCGGGTGAGCACCTGCTGGCGATCGGACGCCGCCGCATCCTGTTCCTCGGGGCGCCGAGCGTCAGTCAGTCGAACGACCGGCTGCAGGGGCTGCGCGACGCCGTCACCGGCTCGGACGCCACGGTCGAGGTGTTCGACGTGCCGCATCTCACGACGGAAGACGGCCTCGAGGTCGCCGAACGCATCCTCGCGCTCCCTGCAGACGACAGGCCCGACGCGATCTTCGCGGCGAACGACATGGTGGCGATCGGCGTGATGACTCAACTGCTGCGTCACGGCATCCGCGTGCCCGACGAGATCGCGCTCGTCGGCTTCGACGACGTCGCGCAGGCGCATCAGAGCGTCGTGCCGCTGACGAGCGTGCGGCAGCCCGGGTACGAGATCGGACGGGCGGCGGGTGCGGCGCTGATCCGACAGCTCGCCGATCCGGCGGCTGCACTCCCCGCCCCGACGCCGTTCGCCGCCGAGCTCGTCGTCCGCGAGTCGACCGTCGGTCGCTGAGTCCGCTCGCCGCGCCCACCCGGTGCACAATTCAGCATGAACGCGAGCTGAAACCGATACCGCCGGCCGGAACCCGCTCTCCCGGGGCGGTTCCTGCTGAGCTGTCGACGCGCGCAGCTCGACTCAGGCCGGAATCAGCCCTTCCGCCGCGAGCTCATCCCACAGCGCCGCCGGGATCTCGAGCGCCGCATACTCGGCATTCTGACGAAGCTGCGCCGGCCGACTGCCCCCGACGACCACCGACCGCACGACGTCGGACTGCAGCGGAAACTGGATGGCCGCGGCGGGCAGCGGCACGGCGTGGTCGGCGCACACGCGGGCGATGCGCAGCAGCCTCTCCCACAGCTCGTCGGGCAGCTGACCGTACTCGTAGCGACCGTCACGGCGCGGCTCGCTCGACGCCAACAGGCCGGAGTTGAACACCGATGCCGCCACGATGCCGGTGCCGGTCTCACGACAGGCGGGCAGCACCTCGGCAGCGGCGGGCTGCTCGAGCAGCGTGTAGCGACCGGCGACCATGATCAGGTCGAGGTCCGCCGAGCGCACCGATGCGGCGAGCGCGTCCGACACCATCGAGCCGATCCCGATCGCCGACACCTGCCCGTCAGAGCGCAGCTGCTCGAGCGCCGGAAGCGCCTCGGCGAGCGCGAGGTCGAGGTCATGCCGCTCGGGGTCGTGCAGATAGACCAGATCGATCTGCTCGATGCCCAGCCGCTCGCGCGACTCGTCGAGACCGGCACGGATCCCGTCGTCCGAGAAGTCCCACACGCGCTGCAGATCGTCGGGCACGTGGAAGTCGTTCGCGGTGTCGAGCCCGCCGTCGTGGTCGGGGTTCGGTCGCAGCAGCCGGCCGACCTTCGTCGACAGCACGTACTCCTCACGCGGCTTGGTCTGCAGGAATGCGCCCAGGCGTCGCTCCGAGAGTCCGAGCCCGTAGTGCGGAGCCGTGTCGAAGTAGCGGATGCCGCTGTCCCACGCCGCCTCCAGGATCGCCCACGACTCGTCGTCGCTCAGCGGGCGGAACAGATTGCCGACGTTCGCCGCCCCGTACCCGAGAGCGGGGACCGCCAGAGCCTCAGACGCCGACATGCTGTCCCTTCCACGTGTAGGCGGCGATGCTCTCGGCCTTCATCTCCATGCCGGAGCCCGGCGCAGTCGGCGCCATGTACGAGCCGCCCTGGATGTCGGTCGGGATCACGAAGTGCTCGTGCAGGTGATCGACGAACTCGATCATGCGGCCTTCGCGCGTGCCCGTGACGGCGACGAAGTCGAACATCGACAGGTGCTGCACGGCCTCGCACAGGCCGACCCCGCCGGCATGCGGACAGACGGGCACCCCGAACTTCGCCGCGAGCAGCAGGTTGGCGATGTTCTCGTTCACGCCCGCGACGCGCACGGCGTCGATCTGCATGACCGCGATCGCCTCGGCCTGCAGCAGCTGCTTGAAGATGACGCGGTTCTGCGCGTGCTCACCGGTCGCGACGCGGATGGGCGCGACTCCCCTGGCGATCTCGGCGTGACCGAGCACATCGTCGGGGCTGGTCGGCTCCTCGATCCAGGCGGGGTGGAACTCGGCGAGCGCGTTGACCCATTCGATCGCCTCCGACACCTCCCAGCGCTGGTTCGCATCGATCGCGATCGGGAAGTCGGGTCCGCAGACCTCGCGCGCCTTGCGGAAGCGGCGGATGTCGTCGTCGAGGTCGGCACCGACCTTGAGCTTGATCTGGGTGAAGCCGTCGGCCATCGCCTCGCGGGCGAGCCGCTCGAGCTTCTCGTCGGAGTAGCCGAGCCAGCCGGGGCTCGTCGTGTATCCCGGATACCCGGTGGCCAGCAGCTCTCGTTCGCGCTCGATGCGGCCCGGCTCTGCGGCACGCAGGATCTCGAGCGCGTCCTCGCGCGTGAGCGCATTGGTGAGGTAGCGGAAGTCGACGAGGTCGACCAGCTCCTCCGGCGTCATCCGTGCGAGGAGCTGCCAGAGCGGCAGCCCCGCGCGCTTCGCCTTGATGTCCCAGAGCGCGTTGATGACCGCGCCGATCGCCATGTGCATGACGCCCTTCTCGGGCCCCAGCCACCGCAGCTGCGAGTCGCCGATGATGTCGCGGAACGTCGTGCCCATGTCGTCGAGCAGCGGCTCGATCTCGCGCCCGACGAGGTGCCCGGCGAGCGCGTCGATCGCGGCGACCTGCACGTCGTTGCCTCGCCCGATGGTGAAGACGAAGGCGTGGCCGTCGATGCCGTCCTCGGCGTCGGTGCGCACGATCACGTACGCGGCCGAGTAGTCGGGATCGGGATTCATGGCATCCGATCCGTCCAGACTCAGCGACGTGGGGAAGCGGATGTCGGTCGTGTCGAGGGCGACGATGCGGCTCACGGGGTCCTCTCGTGCACGGGGTGGGGATTCGTGCAGATCTCTTGGAGTGTAAACATCCGATGTCTATACTGTCAACGAGACGGGCCTCCATGGCGCGCCCCGCAACACAGAATCCTCAGTGATCAGGAGAGACATGAAGTTCGCACGGCTAGGCACTCCCGGCGCCGAGATCCCCGTCCTCGTCGACGGTGAGCGCTACCTCGATCTGAGGTCGGTGACATCCGATGTCAACGGCGACTTCCTCGCCGGTGACTTCCGCGCACGGATCGACGCCGCCCGCGCCGCCGACGAGCTCCCCGTGCTCGAGGATGCCGCAGCGATGCGCATCGGAGCGCCGATCGCGCGCCCGAGCGCCGTCATCTGCATCGGCCAGAACTACGCCGCGCACGCCCGCGAGTCGGGCTCCGAGCCGCCGACCGTGCCGATCATGTTCCTGAAGACGCCGAACACGGTCGTCGGTCCGAACGATGCGGTCACGATCCCCCGCGGCAGCGAGAAGACCGACTGGGAGGTCGAGCTCGGCATCGTCATCGGTGCTCGCGCCGCCTACCTGGATTCACCCGACGATGCCGACGCGCACATCGCGGGCTACGTCACGGCGAACGACGTGTCCGAGCGCGCCTTCCAGATGGAGGTCTCCGGAGGGCAGTGGTCGAAGGGCAAGATCGCCCCGGGCTTCAACCCGACCGGCCCGTGGCTGGTCACCCCCGACGAGGTCGACGTCGACGACCTGCGGCTGCGCAGCTGGGTCAACGGCGATGCGCGGCAGGACTCGAACACCGACGACATGATCTTCGACGTGCGCGTGATCGTGCACCACCTGTCGCAGTACGTCACGCTCGAGCCCGGCGACCTGATCCTCACGGGCACCCCGCAGGGCGTCGCGTTCGGCGGCAGGTTCCCGTACCTGAGGGCGGGCGACATCGTCGAGATCGAGATCGAAGGACTCGGGCACCAGCGCCAGGAGTTCGTGGCATGGGAGGCACAGAAGTGAGCAGCACACTCGACGGACTGGTCGCGATCGTCACCGGCGGCGCATCAGGAATCGGCGCGGCGGTCGCTGCCCGACTGCACGCCGACGGCGCCCAGATCGCGGTGCTCGATCGCGACACCTCAGGAGCGGATGCCGCGTTCGCCGCGTTCACGGCCGATGTGTCAGACCGCGCATCGGTGGATGCGGCCGTGGCCGCCGTCGCCGAGAGATTCGGGCGCATCGACATCGTCGTCAACAACGCCGGGGTCGGCGCACAGGGCGACATCAGCGCGAACGACGACGACGAGTGGGCCCGAGTGCTCTCGATCAACGTCACCGGCATCGCCCGCGTCACCTCGGCAGCGCTGCCCTGGCTCAAGAGGTCGCCGAGTGCGGCCGTGTGCAACACGGCATCCATCGCCTCGACCACCGGCCTGCCGCAGCGCGCTCTGTACAGCGCGTCGAAGGGCGCCGTCTCGGCCCTGACGCGCGCCATGGCAGCCGACCACCTGCGCGACGGCATCCGCGTCAACGCCGTGAACCCCGGCACCGCCGACACCCCCTGGGTCGGGCGCCTGCTCAACTCGGCCTCCGACCCGGCCGCCGAGCGTGCCGCTCTCGAGGCCCGCCAGCCGCACGGTCGTCTGGTCTCGCCCGACGAGGTCGCAGCGGCTGTGGCCTACCTCGTGAGCCCCGCCGCGGGGTCGACCACCGGCACGTTCATCGAGGTCGACGGCGGCATGGCGCAGCTGCGCCTCCGCCCCGTCGGCAGCTGAGTCGGCCGCTACGCGCGGTCGCCCCGCAGCCATCCCAGGAAACCGCGACGAGGCCGCTCCTCCCGAGCGTCCTCGCGCGGGGGCCTGGCGCCGACGCGATAGAACTCCTCGGCGTTGCGCCACATGATCGCGTCGACGTCGTGTCCGCGGCGCTCGGCCCAGCCGCTCACGGCATCCGCCCACCGACTGCGCGCCGTGGGCTGGTACATCGGGGTTCCGTCTTCGTTGGCATACGGGTCGTCCGCTTCGGCGGGGCCGATGACCGAGACCGGCCAGTCACTCCCCCACATCAGTCGCTCGGCGCCGAACGCGTCGGCTGTGGCGTCGAGGAACGGATGCATCTGCTCAGCCGACCAGTCGCCCCCGGCCTCGGCCGGAAGCCCCGACAGCTTGCACCACACGTTCGGATGCCGTGCGAGGTCGTCGAGATCCCGCACCCATTCCATCGTCGGCGCGACCGGAGCATCCGCGGTGCCGACCTGGGGCTTGCCCAGGTGATCGAGCACGATCCGCAGCTCGGGCACTGCCCCCGCGAGACGGGCGACCTCGGGAAGCTGGGATGCACGGATGCAGGCGTCGAAGGCCCACCCGTGCGCTGCGACCTCGCGGGCGCCGGTCACGAAGGCGGCCGACACCGCCAGCCCGTCTGGCTCGCCCTGCAGGTTGTGACGCACGCCGACCACGAGCGGCTCGGCCGCAAGGCCTTCAAGGTGGGCGGTCGTGTCGGTGCCGCGATCGAGACGGGCGCCGGCGACGATTCCGACCACTCCGATGCGGGCGGCCAGACTCGCCACCCAGCGCACCTCGTCGAGGAAGTCGTCTTCGATGGTCTCGGCCTGCACGAAGACCGCTCTTTCGGAGGTCGCGTTCCCTATTCGCGCGTGCTCGATCTCGGTCTCACCGAACAGCCAGGCGAGCGGGCCTTCGAGCCAGGTGTAGTGCAGAAGCTCGGGATCCCAGAGATGTAGGTGCGAATCGAGTACGCGCATGCCTCCATCCTGCCGCAGACATCCGATGAATGGTTAGGATGACGCCATGGCAGTGACTGACGACGCGATCGAGAAGATCAAGGCGATGATCGTCTCGGGCGAGCTCGCCCCCGGCGATCGGCTTCCTCCCGAGAAAGAGCTGTCCGAACGCCTCGGCCTGTCGCGCAACTCGATGCGCGAGGCGGTGAAGGCGCTCGAGGTGATCCGAGTGCTCGACGTGCGACGGGGCGACGGCACCTATGTCACAAGTCTCGAACCCCACCTGCTGCTCGAGGCGATCTCGTTCGTGGTCGACATGCATGACGACGACTCGATGCTCGAGATCTTCGCCGTGCGACGGATGCTGGAGTCGCAGGCGACCGGCCTCGCGGCCACCCTCGGCACCGACGAGGCGATCGCCGATCTCGAGCGCGAGGTGGAATCCATCGATTCGACGGTGAGCATCGAAGAGCTCGTCGAGCACGACATCCGCTTCCATCGCGAGATCGTCGGCATGGCGGGCAATGCCTATCTCGCCAGCCTCATCGAGCACCTGAGCAGCCAGACCGTGCGCGCCCGCGTATGGCGGGGGCTCACCGAGGGCGGAGCCGTCGAGCGCACGCTGTCGGAGCATCGGGCGATCGCCGACGCCATCGCCCGCCGCGATTCGGGCCTCGCGACCTCGCTCGCCACCGCGCACATCGCCGGCGTCGAGCGGTGGCTGCGTCAGGCGGCCACCGCCTGAGAGCGATCGGCGCGCCTCAGGCCCCGAGCCGCACCATCGCCGCGTCGAACTCCGCCGCCGAGCTGTCGCTGACCCCGTGGAACAGCATCTGCTCGATCACGTCCGGTGCCGCGGTGAAGTACGGCACCCCCGCGAGACGCAGGCCGGTGATGTCGTCGGGCGACCGCAGACTCGCGGCGAGCACGTTCGAATCGCTCCCCGCGCACATCTCCTGCATGCGGGCGATCACGGCGTCGCCGTCGATGCCGGCATCCCGCATGCGTCCGAGGTAGGGAGCGATGTACTGCGCGCCGATCGAGGCGCACACCAGCGTTTGGGCGACCGAGTACACAGCGGTGACGAGCACGGTCGCGCCGTCGCGCACCAGAGCGGATGCCGCGGCGAAACCGTCGCGCGTCGCGGGCACCTTCACGACCACCCGGTCGCCGAGCGCCCTGATGCCCTCGGCGTTGCGGAGCAAGGATGAAGCGTCGCCGCCCCACGTCTGGAAGAAGATCTCGCGTGCACCCTCGCCTGCCCAGCGGGCGTAGAGGTCGGGGATCTCGGCGGCGGTGCGACCGCCGCGCTCGAGGATCGTCGGGTTGGTGGTGACGCCGTGCACGACGCCCGCGGCGAGGAGCGACGAGACGCGGTCGACGTCCGCGCTGTCGACATAGAGACGGGGGGCCAGCGCGGTCATCGGGTCTCCTTGTGCACAACCTGTCGTTACAGGTTCGGATTCGGCTAATGTAATGACAGCCGCGGAGGATGTCAAAGCACCCCGCATCGACGACGATCAGGAGTGCCATGACAGCCGCCACCTCGCCCGATCGCACCGGCGTCGTCATCGTCGGCAGTGTGACCGCAGACGTGACGACCTTCTCGACCCGGCTCCCGGCCCGCGGCGAGACCATCCTCGGAGACGAGTTCACCCTGATGCTCGGCGGCAAGGGCGCCAACCAGGCCGTCGCAGCCGGTCGATCCGGAGCACGCACGAGCTTCGTCGGATGCGTCGGCGACGACCTCTTCCACGACCTCGTCGTCACTGGCCTGAGCGACGCCGGCGTCGATCTCGCACACCTGCGCACCGTGCCCGGGCCGACCGGCATCGCCCACATCCGCGTCGACGCCTCGGCGCAGAACGACATCGTCATGGTGCCGCTCGCGAACGCCGCCCTGAGCACCGAGCAGATCGATGCGGCGCTCACCGCCCTCGCGCCCACCACGTCGGTGCTGCTCACTCAGCTCGAGACCCCGTCGGCCCTCACCGCGCACATCACGTCGCGCGGACGCGAGCACGGCATGACCGTCATCCTCGACCCGGCACCCGCCGCTCCGCTCGACGACGCGGTGTGGGCGAACATCGACATCGTGACCCCGAACGAGACCGAGGCCTCGGTGCTCAGCGGCATCGAGGTGACGGATGCCGCGTCCGCCGCGCTCGCGGGCCGGTGGTTCCTCGACCGCGGGGTCGGCGCGGCCGTGATCACGCTCGCAGGGCAGGGCTCGTGCGTCGTGACGGCAGCCGGAGCATCCGTCATCCCCCCGTTCCCGGTCGAGGCCGTCGACACCACAGCCGCGGGCGACGCCTACGCCGGATATCTCGGTGCGGCGCTGGCGAACGGCCTGGAGCTGACGGATGCCGTGCGCATCGCCACGGCCGCCGGCGCGCTCGCCGTCACGAAGCAGGGCGCCTCGCCGAGCCTGCCGCTGCGCGCCGAGGTCGAGGCATTCCTGGCCGCACGAGACGCCCACTGACATCCCCCGAGGAGACATCATGCGCAAGACAGCGACGACCATCAACCCCGCCCTCTCGCGCGTGATCAGCGAGACCGGACACACCGACCTGCTGGTGGTGACCGATGCGGGGCTGCCGATTCCGCCGGGGTCCGAGCGCATCGACCTCGCCTACCGCCCCGGGGCGCCGGCGTTCTTCGACGTGCTCGACACCGTGCTCGCCGAGCTGGTCGTCGAGGGCGCGACCGTCTCTGCGGAGGTGGCCGAGAAGAGCCCCGAGGTGCTCGCCGCGCTGCGCGAGCGCTTCGCCGATCAGGATTTCGAGATCGAGCTGATCCCGCACGTCGAGTTCAAGAAGCTCACGCACTCGGCGCGCGCGTTCGTGCGCTCGGGAGAGTTCACCCCGTACGCGAATGTGATCCTGCACGCAGGGGTGGCGTACTGACATGAACGACACGATCGACCGCCACTCCGCGGCGCCCATGTACGACCAGCTGCGTCAGCTGATCATCGAGGGCATCTCGAGAGACGGCCTGCAGCCGGGCGACCCCCTGCCCGGCGAGCACCGCCTGTGCGAGCGCTATGGCATCTCCCGCACGGTCGTGCGTCAGGCGCTCGCCCAGCTCGAACACGAGGGGCTCGTCGAGCGGGTCAAGGGAAAGGGCACTTTCGTGTCCCGCCCGCGCACCAGCGAGAGCCTGGTGCACACGCTGGTCGGTCTGTACGACGACGTCGAGCGCCGCGGCGGCCACGTGCACAGCGATGTGCTGCGGCACGAGCAGACCCTGGCCGACGACGAGATCGCGGCGGCCCTCGAGGTCGAGGTCGGCGCTCCCGTCGTGGTGCTCGACCGCCTCCGTCACGTCGACGGCGAACCGTGGTCGCTCTCCACGACCTGGATGCCGGATGCCGTCGGCGGCGTCACCCTCGGCGTCGACCTGTCGGAGCGATCCCTGTATCGACTGCTCGCCGATCACGACATCGTGGCCACCAGCGGCGTCCGCTCCGCCGAGGCCACCGTGGCCACCCACGAGCAGGCGCAGTATCTCGGCGTGAGCGCCGGCTCGGCCCTGCTGCGGCTGCGCAGTGTGAGTCGTTCCGCCGACGGCATCCCGATCGAGTACTTCGTGGCCCACCACCGCGGTGACCGCTCGCGCTTCGAATTCCAGCTGCAGCAGGAGCAGTCGCACGCGTCGCTGCTGCACGTCGACGACGACGGCGGCACCTCGCGCGCCGGCACTGTTCGCTGACCGGCACTGTTCGCTGACCGGCACTGATCGGTAGCAGAGTGCGCTGAGGCGGCTAGCCTGGCAGCGGAGCATGCGTCGCACCGGGCGACGCGAGCAGGGGGGCAGACACGATGGTCGACGACGCGCATCCACCGACTTCGGAACCCGAACCGGTCATCCCGCCGCCTCCGACTGCGGCTCCCGGTGTTCTCTCTTCGTCGGTCCCCCTGGCGCCGCCGCTGAGTGGGCCGCCCGCACCTCCCGGGTCGCCGCCGCCTGCACCCGGCGGGCCCGTCGCGCCGCCGCTGCCCCCGTATGCGTCGGGCCGGCAGCCGGGGCAGCACCCGCAGCAGCCGCCAGGGCAGTATCAGCAACAGGGCGGGAACTACCCGCCTCAGCAGCCCGCCTCGTATCCGGCCCCGTACCCGTACCCGGCGGGCCAGCAGGCTCCCGCTCCCTCTGGCGCGGCGTATCCGTACCCCTCCGCACCGCCGAGTCCTCCCTCGCGCTCGGGCAGGACCCTCGGCATCGTGATCGCGGCGGTCGCGGCATTCGTGCTGATCATCGTCGTCGGAGTCGGAGTCGGCGTGGCCGTGAGCCTGCTGATGAGTTCGCGCGAGCCGGTCGCCGCACCGATGCCCTCCGCGACGGCCGCGGCTCCCAGCGAGCCCTCCGACGACCCCTCCACCGAGGAGTCGCCGTCCGACGACCCGGGTGACGCCGACGCATCCGCGATCGCCGACATCCTCCAGGCGAAGATCGACGAATACAAGCGGCTGCGCGACAGCGGAGCGCTGTGGCAGAGCATCCCCGACACCGAGTTCAACCGCACCGCCGTCTCGGCCTTCCTGTACTTCCTCACCGACATGAAGGTCGCGACGATCTGGGGCGTCGATGAGGCGCAGGCGAGGGAGTACGAGGAGCGGATGACGATGCTCGAAGAGCGCCTGCTCGCTGAACAGCCGCTCGGCGACGACATCCAGATCACGCTCGAAGACGAGGTCTTCACGTACGACGGCGAGACGGGCGAGGGCGGCTACACGGCCAGGTAGCGGGGCGTTACGCTCGAAGGATGAGCGACTGGACCAGCACCGCGATCGCCCTGCTGGAAGCCGACGCGAACCGCAGTGCCGACACGCACCTGCACCTGTTCCCGCTGCCACCCGAGTGGGGCATCGATCTGTACCTGAAGGACGAGTCGGTGCACCCCACGGGGTCGCTCAAGCACCGTCTCGCGCGCTCGCTGCTCCTGTACGGACTCGTCAACGGCCGCATCACGGAGCACTCGACCCTCGTGGAGTCGTCGAGCGGATCCACCGCCGTCTCGGAGGCGTACTTCGCGAGGATGCTGGGGCTGCCGTTCGTCACGGTCGTGCCGCGGTCGACGAGCCAGGAGAAGATCGACCTCATCGAGTTCTACGGCGGACGCTGCCACTTCGTCGACCGCGCAGAGGACATGTCTCCCGAGGCCCAGCGTCTCGCGTCCGAGTGCCACGGGCACTACCTCGACCAGTTCACCTTCGCCGAGCGCGCGACCGACTGGCGCGGCAACAACAACATCGCCGAGAGCGTGTTCAGCCAGCTGTCGCAGGAACGGCATCCGATCCCCCGCTGGATCGTCGTGGGTGCGGGCACCGGCGGCACCAGCGCGACCTTCGGGCGATACGTCAAGTACCGCCGCCACGAGACGCAGATCGCCGTCGTCGACCCCGAGGGCTCGGCCTTCTACGACGGATGGGCGGGAACCGTCGATCCGCCTCCCGGGCGCCCCAGCCGCATCGAGGGCATCGGTCGACCCCGCGTCGAGGCCTCGTTCGTGCCGACGGTGATCGACGAGATGATCCGCGTGCCCGATGCGGGGTCGATCGCCGCGATCCGGATGCTGCGCGAGCGCACCCTGCACCTCGCCGGAGGCTCGACCGGCACCAACCTGTACGGGGCGTTCCAGCTGATCGCGCGCATGCGCGCGGCGGGCGAGACCGGCAGCATCGTCACGCTGATCTGCGACAGCGGCATCCGCTACGCCGGCACGTACTTCAACGACGAGTGGGTCGCGCAGCAGGGCTGGGACCTCGCCCCGCACCGCGAGCGCCTCGATCGCTTCCTCGACACCGGCGACTGGGTCGACTGACCGGGGGTCGACTGACCGGGTTCGACTGACCTGCCGTTCACAACTCAGCACGGACACCCCGGATCGGCCACCTGGCCACGGTCTTCGGGTGCTTTCCGAGCGATGATGCTGAATTGCGAACGGCTACGCTGGCCGCATGACTACTCTCATCCTCACTGTCGCGGGTGCTGATCGCCCAGGTCTCGTCGCTGCCGTCGCCGATGTCGTCGAGGCCCACGGCGGCAACTGGGAGAACAGCTCGCTGGCCGAGCTCGCCGGAACATTCGCCGGCGTGATCGAGGTATCGGTCGCAACGGAGCGCACAGACGAACTGCAGGATGCCCTGCGCGGCTTGCAGGGCCAGGGGCTCCTGACCCTCGCGGTTCTCACCGGCTCCCCGGCAGACACGGACGCCGAGGACCAGATGCTCGAGATCCGGGTGCTCGGCAACGACCGTTCGGGCATCGTCCGCGAGGTGTCGAACGTGCTGAGCGCGCACGACCTGAGCATCGAAGAGCTGGCGACCGAGACCCGGGATGCCGCGATGGCCGGCGGCCGCCTGTTCGAGGCGTCCGTGATCGCACGGGTACCCGCGTCGGTCGACCTCGACGCCCTGCGCCGTGACCTCGAACGCATCGCCACCGAGATCCAGGTCGACATCACCCTCGCCTGACACGTCACCCATGGCCGACGGAATCAGCATCGCGATCGCGGACCGCCTCACAGCGGATGACCTTCACCGGATCGAGGCACTTCTCCCTCAGCTCTCGGCGACCGCTCGATTCGACGCGGAACGGGTGCTCTCGTTGCTCCAGGCGCAGAACACCGACCTGTTCGTCGCGCGCGAGTCAGGCCGCATCGTGGGAATGGCCACCCTCGTGACGGCTTCGCTCATCACCGGATGGCACGGCAGCATCGAAGACGTCGTGGTCGACCAGAGCACCCGTGGACGAGGTATCGCACGCCTGCTGCTCGAAGCGATCATCGACGAGTCGCAACAGCGGGGGCTGCCGACACTCGACCTGACCTCCCGACCGTCTCGCGAATCGGCGTTGCGCCTCTACGAGTCCGTCGGCTTCGTCCGTCGCAACACGAATGTGCTGCGCTTCGCACCGTAGGGAGACTGAATCGAGGCGAGCATCGCGAGCCCGCCGAACTCAGTCCGGCTCGACGGCCGACCCCTCGGCGACGATGTCGGTCTCGGTGTACCGCCGCACCCAGTACTCGGTCTGCGCGACGTGTGCGGATGCCGCAGCCGAGGCCGCGACGGGATCCGCCGCCGCGAGCCCGCGGAGTATCGCGCGGTGCCCGGCGTCCGAGTGCAGCTTCAGCTCGGCCGCGTCACCGGCATCCGGAATCCGATATGCCCGCGATCGTGAGCGCAGCACGTCGATGAGACTCGTGAGGGCGTCATTGCCGGCGACCTCGGAGATCGTCATGTGGAAGGCGTGGTCGAGGCGCGAGTGGTCCTCGAAGTCGTCGCTGGCCTCGATCTCATCGAGCACGCCGCTGAGCTCCTCGAGGGTTGCGGCATCGATGCGGGCCGCGGCGAGCGCGGCGGCATGCGGTTCGAGCACGCGACGCAGCTCGGTCAGCTCGAGCACTCCGGCCATGGGCAGCAACCCGACCGTGAGGGACAGACTGCCGATCAGGTCGGCGGCGCGCAGTTCGCTGACGTAGCTGCCGGAGCCGTGGCGGGTCTCGAGCACTCCGAGTGCGGCCAGCATGCGGATGGCTTCGCGCAGGGATCCTCGCGAGACACCGAGCGTCTCGCACAGTTCGCCCTCGCTCGGCAGACGGTCGCCGGGGCGCAGGGCCCCGTCGGCGATCAGCGCACGCAGCCCGTGCAGAGCCGTATCCAAAGCGCTCATCGTGATCCTCTCTGACACCGGCCACTCCCCTGCGAGTCTGTCGGACGCGCGCTCTTCATCAAATTCGTATGACAACTATGTTTCATCTTCACCTTTCCATAGCCATATCGGAACCTCTGTGGCAAAGTTGTGCAACAACTCCCCCACTGCACCGACGAGGACCGATGCCTGCACCACTCTTCCCCGCACCGCTCACGCTGAACTCCGGCATCCGAGCCCGTGATGCGTGGCCGCTCGATCCCGACGTGATCCATCTGAACCACGGCTCTTTCGGCGCAGTCCCCACCGCCGTCGTCGAACAGCAGGATGCGCTGCGCCGCCGCGCCGACCTGAGCCCGGTCGAGTGGTTCCCCCGCATCGCCGAGCGCGTGCAGCAGGCCCGCGAGCGCACCGCACCGTTCGTGGGCGCCTACGCTGAAGACAGCGTCTTCGTCCCCAACGCCTCGGCCGCGGCCACCGTCGTCTACAACGCCCTGCACCTCGAGCGCGGCGACGAGATCCTCGTGACCGACCAGGGCTACGGCGCGATCACGATGGGGGCGCAGCGTCTGGCCCGTCGCTTCGGAGCATCCGTCCGCGCCGTCGAGCTGCCGCTGCTCGCCTCCGACGACGAGGTCGTGCAGCGCTTCGCCGAGGCGCTCACCCCGAGCACTCGCCTGATCGTGGTCGACCAGATCACCTCCCCCACGGCCCGGATGCTGCCGACGCGCCGCATCGCCGAGCTCGCCGCCGAGCGCGGCATCCGCACGCTCGTCGACGGCGCCCACGCCCCCGGTCTCGTCGCGGATGCCGCGGCTGTCGCCGGCGGCGACTGGTGGTTCGGCAACCTGCACAAGTGGCCCTGCGCCCCGCGCGGTTCGGCGCTGCTCGTCACGACCGCACCCGATCGCGACGACCTCTGGCCGCTCATCGACTCGTGGGCCGCGAACGAGCTCTACCCCGAGCGCTTCGACACCCAGGGCACGATCGACGCGACGACCTACCTGGCCACCCCCGCGTCGATCGAGTTCATCGAGCGCGAGTTCGGCTGGCACAACGCCCGCCAGGCGATGGTGCAGATGGCGGATGCCGGTGCCGAGATCATCGCTGAAGGCCTGCGCCCCTACGGCGACGAAGACCCCCTCACCCCGCTGCCCTCGCCCGTGCCGTCGATGCGGCTCGTGCGTCTGCCGCTCGGACTCGGATCCACACGGGAAGAGGCCGACGCCCTGCGCATGGATCTGCTCGACGAGACCGGCGTCGAGACCGCGTTCACCAGCTTCCGCGGCGTGGGCTACTTCCGCCTGTCGGCGCACCTCTACACCGAGGCGTCGGACTTCGAGGCCTTCGTCGAGCGCTGCATCCCGCAGATCCTCCGCCGAGCCGGCATCCGCACCCCCGACTCGATCATCGTCTCCTGACCCGACCACCTGCTCCACCCACCACCCGATCCACACCCACCCGACCCACCCGACCCACCACCATCACCAACTGAGAGGCACCTCGTGAAGAAGAACAGAATCTTGACGACCGCCGCGGGAATCGGCACCGTCGCCGCGCTCGCGCTCACCGGCTGTTCCGCAAGCGGCGGCGAATCCGCCGACGGCACCGTCACCCTGCAGATGGTCGAGAGCCTGACCAACCCTGCACGCACCGACCTGCTCCGCGGGCTCCTCGACGATTTCGAGAAGGCGAACCCCGACATCAAGGTCAAGCTCGTCTCGCCGCCCACCGAGCAGGCGGATGCGAAGATCCAGCAGATGCTGCAGTCCGGAAAGGGCGTCGACGTCCTCGAGGTCCGCGACATCACGGTCGGCCCGTTCGCCAACAACGGCTGGCTGCACGACATCTCGGGCGACCTCGAGAAGTGGGACGGCTGGGACGCCCTGACCGACAACGCGCAGGCTGCGTCGGTGGCCACCGACGGCAAGAGCTACTTCGTGCCCTACGGCTTCTACGGCCTGTCGCTCTTCTACCGCACCGACCTGGTCGAGGAGGCCGGCTTCGACGGCCCTCCGCACAGCTGGAAGGACCTGCTCGAGCAGGCCAGCGCCATCCAGGACCCGTCGAACAACATCTACGGCTACGCGTTCCGCGGGGGTGCGAACGCGAACAGCAACGTGGTCGCGGCGATCGAGGCCTACACGATCGACGGCCTCGACGTCGATGACGCGTTCCTCATGGAGGACGGATCGACGATCTTCGCCGCCCCCGAGGCGCAGGAGGCCGTCGATGACTACTTCGACCTGTTCAAGGAGGCCTCCCCGCCCTCGGCCGTCTCGTGGGGCTACCCCGAGATGGTCGCAGGCTTCACCAACGGCACCACGGCGTTCCTGCTGCAGGACCCCGAGGTCATCGCCACGGTGCAGGACTCGTCGCTGACCGAAGACCAGTGGGACACCGCTCCGCTGCTCGTCGGCCCGTCGGGCAAGGCCGCGCAGCCGCTGGCCGTCGCCGGCTGGGGCGTCGCCGAGAACAGCGAGCACCAGGATGCCGCAGTCAAGCTCGTCGAGTTCCTCTCGTCGGCCGAGCCCGCGACCGAGTTCGCCCAGGCCAACAGCCTCGTGCCGATCATCTCGGATGCCGCGGACGACGAGTTCTACTCGACCGGCCCGTGGACCAGCTACGTCACCATGACGGAGGATCCCGAGACGTACGTGAACGTGCGTCAGCCGCGTGGCGTCAGCTGGTGGACCGAGTGGATCCAGAAGTCCGACCAGGATGTGCAGAACGTGCTGCTCGGCAACATGTCGACCAGCGAGCTGCTCGAGTCGTGGGATGCCTTCTGGACCGAGAAGTACGCAGCGGAAAAGGGCTGATCCGTGACCCGGACCGCTCTCGAAGGGGGCTCCGTCGGCACCGCCGGCGGGGCCTCCCCGGCATCCCGCCGGCGCCGCCCGTTCCGTGGCCGCCACGCGCTGACGCTGCTGGCCTTCATGGCCCCGGCGATCGTGTTCGTGTGCTGGTTCACCTACTGGCCCATGCTGCAGGGCGCACGCATGGCCTTCCACGACTGGAACCTGTGGGATCTCACGTCTACCCCCTGGGTGGGCTTCGACAACTTCGTCACCGTCTTCCAGGACCCGGCGTTCCCCGTCGTCGCGTGGAACTCGGTGCTCTGGGTGGTCGGCTCGCTCGTGCCGCAGCTCGTGATCGGGTTCCTGATCGCGCTCGCGCTGCGCAAGCGGTTCCGCTTCCGCGGGCTCTACCAGGCCCTCGTGTTCTTCCCGTGGGCGGTGTCGGGATTCCTGATCGGGATGCTCTTCCGCTGGATGTTCAACGCGGAGTTCGGCGTCGTGAACGACCTGCTCATGAAGGTCGGCCTGATCGACGCCCCGCTCCCCTGGCTGGCCGATCCGAAGCTCGCGATGTTCGCGGTCATCGTGGCCAACATCTGGTACGGCGTGACCTTCTTCGCGATCATGATCCTCGCCGCGCTCCAGTCGGTGCCTGACGAGATGCTCGAGGCCGCGAGCCTCGACGGCGCCGGCAAGGTCCGGCAGCTGTTCTCGATCATCATCCCGTACATCTCGATGACGCTGTTGCTCACGATCCTGCTGCGCATCATCTGGATCTTCAACTTCCCCGACATCATCTACGCGATGACGAACGGCGGGCCGGCGAACCAGACGCACATCGTCACGACGTGGATGATCAACTACACCCAGCAGGGCAACTACGGCATCGCGAGTGCGATCGGACTCATCGTGGTCGCGTTCCTGTTCGTGTTCTGCGCGTTCTACCTGATGGCGATGCGGAAGGTGCAGCGATGACCATCACCGGCACAACAGTCACCGAGACTCGTCGTCTCACCGTTCCCGACATCGCGAAGGCACCGCGACCTGCGCGCAAGGTGTCGGTCGGCGGCGTCGTGCGTGTGGTCGGGCTTCTGCTCTGGCTCGTCATCACGCTGTTCCCGCTGTACTGGATCGCGCTGACGTCGTTCAAGTCGCCGGGCACGATCAACTCGTTCCCGATCGAGTACTGGCCGTCAGAGCCCTCGTTCGACAACTACGTCAGTCTGTTCCAGCAGAGCTCGTTCGGGGTGTTCCTCGCCAACTCCGCGATCGTGGCGACGATCGCGGGCGCGGTGGCGACGCTGATCGCGCTGCTGAGCGCCTACGTGATCGCCCGCTTCGAGTTCCGCGGCAAGGGCACGGTGCTGGTCGCGTTCCTGCTGACGCAGATGATCCCGGCGTTCATCGCGCTCGGCCCGCTGTACTCGATGATGACCGACCTCGGCCTGGTCGACACCAAGCCCGGTCTGATCCTCGTGTACATCGCGGTCTGCATCCCGTTCTCCACCGTGATGCTGCGCGGGTTCTTCGAGAACGTCCCCGACGCCCTCGAAGAGGCGGCGATGATCGACGGATGCTCGCGCTTCGGCGCTCTGTTCCGGGTGCTCGTGCCGGTGATGACCCCCGGCATCATCGCCGCGTTCATCTTCAACTTCGTCAACTGCTGGAACGAGCTGTTCCTGTCGGTCGTGCTCATGAACACCGATGAGAACCGCACGGTGCCGTCGGCGCTGAACGGCTTCATCTCGACGTTCAACATCGACTGGGGTTCGATGTCGGCGGCCGCCGTGCTGACGATTCTGCCGACGATGGTGATGTTCGCTCTCGCGAGTCGCTGGATCGTGCAGGGACTGACAGCCGGAGCCGTCAAGGAGTAATCGCTCCCGCGCATGACGAAGGCCGCCGTTCATTTCGAACGGCGGCCTTCGTCATGCGGTCATCAGACCAGGCGCGCCTTCGGCGACACCGAGTAGGTGGCCTCGGCGTCGCGGTTGACCGTGTCGCCCAGTGCGGCGTCGATGGCCGCGAGGGTGTCGGCGTCGAGCGTGACACCCGAGGCCTTGACCGTCTCGGCGAGCTGCTCGGGGCGCGAGGCTCCGACGAGAGCGGCGGCGACGTTCGGGTTCTGCAGCACCCACGCGATCGCGAGCTGCGGCATCGACAGGCCCGCCTCTTCGGCGATCGGCTTGAGCTTCTGCACCGCGGTGAGGATGTCGTCCTGCAGGAAGCTCTTGATGAACTCCGAGCCGCTGTGCGGGTCGGTCGCGCGCGAGCCCTCGGGCACCGGCTGGCCCGGAAGGTACTTGCCCGACAGCACGCCCTGCGCCATCGGCGACCAGACGATCTGCGAGATGCCGAGCTCTTCGGACGCCGGCACGACCTTGCCCTCGATCACGCGGTGCAGCATCGAGTACTGCGGCTGGTTCGAGATCAGCTGCACGCCGAGCTGCTTCGCGAGCGCGTGGCCCTCCTGCAGCTGCTCCGCCGTCCACTCCGAGACGCCGATGTAGAGCGCCTTGCCCTGACGGACGACGTCGGCGAACGCCTGGAACGTCTCCTCCAACGGGGTCTCGTAGTCGAAGCGGTGCGCCTGGTAGAGGTCGACGTAGTCGGTGCCGAGGCGCGTCAGCGAGCCGTTGATCGACTCGAGGATGTGCTTGCGGCTCAGTCCGGTGTCGTTCGGGCCCTTGGGACCTGTGGGGAAGTAGACCTTCGTGAAGATCTCGAGTCCTTCGCGGCGCTGCCCTTCGAGCGCCTTGCCGAGCACGACCTCCGCCGCCGTGTTGGCATACGTGTCTGCCGTGTCGAACGTGGTGATGCCGGCGTCGAGCGCCGCGTGCACCGTCTTGACGGCGGCGTCGTCTTCGACCTGAGAAGCGTGCGTGACCCAGTTGCCATAGGTGATCTCAGAGACCTTGAGACCGCTGTTGCCGAGATAGCGATAGTTGACCATGCAACAACGCTACCGGCCCCCGCAGACACCGGGCCCGGATCTCCGTGACCGGTCTCGGAAAAGCAGGTGTCAGGCCGACGGTGCTGCTATGAGAGCATCCCGATACTCCCGCCACGCCACGCCCAGTCGGCGCACCCCCTCGGTGAGCACGTCGTCGGGCGCAGTGAACGGGATGCGGATGTGATCGTCAGGCAGAACGGATGCCGCGAACGCCGCGCTTCCGGCGATCGACACCCCGTGCACGGCCGCGATCCGGGAGAAGGCGCCGGCCGACCCCACCGGCAGGGCGGCCCAGAGGGAGAGCCCACCGCGAGGCTCGATCCAGCGCCAGTCGGGCAGGTGCTCGGCCAGCAGCGACCGCACGAGCGTCAGACGCTCACCGTGGATGCGGCTGGTCGCGGTCCGCAGGTCGACAGCCTTCCCGAGCAGGTCGAGTGCGAGGAGCTGACCGGGCACACTCGTCGACTGGTCGGCGAGCTGGCGCGCCGCGCGCAGTCTGCGCACGAGAACGGGGTCGGCCCGCAGCCAGCCGATCCTCAGTCCCGCCCACGCCCACTTCGACACCGACTCGACGACGATGATCGGCGCATCGGCGCGTTCCGCCGCCAGCGTCGGCGGCACGACGCCGTCGAACGAGATGCCCGCGACCACCCTGTCTTCGATGACGGGCACTCCGTACTGCGCGGCCAGTTCGGAGACGCGATGTCTTGCGGCCGCAGGGAGTCTGGTGCCCGTGGGGTTCTGGTGGTGGGGGTTGAGGGCGATCGCGACCGGGCGCAATCGGGCGATCGCGACCTCGAGCGCATCGACGTCGAGCCCGTCATGCCCCATCGGGATGCCGTGCACCACGCCTCCGCGAAGGCCGACCGAGTCGGTGACCCCCGGCCAGGTCACCTCCTCGGCGAGCACGACGTCGCCGGGGCTGACCAGCGCGTTGATCACGAGGCTGATCGCCTGTTGCGCGCCGTGGGTGACCAGGATCTGCTCGCGCGTCGTCGGCGTCCCCTCCGCGCAGTACATCTCGGCGATCAGCTCGCGCAGCGCAGGCAGCCCGGCGGGGTCGGTCTCGGGGAGCAGGGCGAGTTCGAGCCGCGGTCGGTGCTCGCGGATCAGCTGGACGGCGAGATCGGAGAGCTGCGGGACGGTGCGCAGCAGATCGATCGCGTTCGGCGACGCCGAGAAGAGCGCCTCTCCGCGCCCTGGCCGCTGCGCGGATGCGATCGCCGGCGTCGCGACTCCGGCGACCCTCGTGCCGCTGCCCTGACGCCGGTCGACGAGCCCGCGTTCGGCGAGGTCCGCGTAGGCCGCGACGACCGTGCCCCGAGAGACCGCGCTCGCTGCGGCGAACCCGCGCTCCGCCGGAAGCCGGTCGCCCGCCCGCAGCTCGCCGCCCGAGATGAGGGCGGCCACGCCGTCAGACAGCCGCGCCGCCAGAGTGCCCTCGCCCTGTGTCCAGCGACCGAGTCGAGCAGCCAGGACCTCCGCCGACACCTCGCCCGATCGCACGAGCGGCGCGACTCCACCGGCCGATCGCTGGGCCACTGGCCGGTCATTGGCTCTGTCGATGATGCTCATGGCATCCGATTCTGGACCAATGACCACACCGATCACCATGGAACCTCAGGATCTTGAGCCAATATCCCCCGAATGGACCATTCGCGAGCTCGTCGAATGGCTCTCAGAGGATTCTCGCCAGCATGACCCGGCGCTCCGCCGGCCGCTGATGCTCGTCGAGACGGCGCTGATCGGTGCCACCTGGAAGGGAGAGCCGTCGACGGTCGCGCTGATCCGCTCGCTCGCCGCGGCTGTGCACACGCAGGGCGCTCTCCGGGTCCGTGACGTCATCTCGACGCCGGCGATGACCGCACGCCCTGTCGAACAGGTCAGGCTCCGCGAACTCGCCACCCGGCTGCGGGTGCACGCGGCCTGAACCGGTCGGCGGCCACCGCCGCACTCGTGCCGGTCGAGCGCGTGCGGAACCGGCACAAACGGCGACCGGAACGCACGTCACACGAACTCAGGCGCGCGACTCGACCAGCTGCTCCTGCTCCTCGAGCGTCTGGGCCTGCGCACGCTTCTCCGCGAGCTCGCGCTCCTCGGCCTGCGCCCGCTCCTGCTCCGCCTGCTCGGCTTCCTTGCGCTCGGCCCGCGTCTGCGGCTCGGCGGGCGACGCATCCGCCTGGATCCCCTGCGACTGCACGGTCACGATCGCCGCCCTGTCGCGGAATCCCTCGGCCGTCACCTTGTCGAGTGCGACCTGCCTGCGGATCGCGGCGGCCTTCTCGTAGAGCGACGGGTCGCCGTACGACGTGAGCACCTTCACGAGCACCGGCAGCAGCTCGATCATGAAGAACAGCGCGGCGATCAGGATGTGCGCCCACAGGATCGTCGGCTCCTTCTCGCTCAGGCGGTTGAGGCCGCTGATCTGGCTCAGCAGACCGATCGCTCCCGCATTGCCGGATGCGACGGATTCGGCCCGCGCGTTGTACGCATCGAGCGCGGCGTCGTAGGTGTCGCGCGCAGCGGGCAGCTGCGACTGCGCCTCTTCGCGGTTCTGCGTCTCCGACATGCTGGTGTTCTCCTTGGCGGCGGTGCCGGCGGCGGCGAGTTCCTCGTTGGCGGTGCGCAGCTGCGCGGCGAGCGCGTCGTAGGTCTGCTGCGCCTCGGCCAGCTGGGCCTCGGCGGCATCCGAGCTCGCGCCCTCGCCGTTCACGCCGGTGCAGCCGGGAACCGTGCCCGCGCCCTCGCCTGTGAGCTCGCACTGGTACAGGATGCGGGCCTGATCGATCACGGCCTGCTGGGCGGTCATCTTGGCGGTGAGGTCGTCGACCGTCGCCTGAGCGGCGGATTCCGTCGCAGACGACGAGTCGGTGCCGGCGACGATGCCGGTGGCGGCCTGGTTCTCGAGCTCGGCGACGCGGTCGGATGCCGCATCCAGCGCCTTCTTCTCGGGGCCCGTCTCCAGTGCCTCCTGGTCGGACTGCGCCTGCGTGATGTTCGTGGCGGCGACCTCGCGGGCGATGTCGTTGTGGAAGATCTGCAGCACGAGCGGCTCGGCGACGACGAAGCCGATGATCGCGGCCATGATCACTCGCGGGATCGCGAGTCCGATGAGCTTCCAGACATTGCGCGTCGACGTCATGGTCGACGTCAGGAACCGGTCGAGGTTGAAGATGATGAGCGCCCAGACGACCGCCAGCGGCACGGCCAGCCAGATCGCGGCCTGCACTCCGGTGGTCAGCGCGAACAGCATCGAGATCGCCGAGACCAGCGCGGTGCCGGCGAGCACGAAGAACATCTGCACGAAACGAGGCGTCTCGCCCGGAACGCGGTCGAGGATCTCGCCTTCGGCCCCGCCGAGGATCGCGAGCTTCCGCAGTCGCGAACCCGGCACGCGCGGTGTGCGCTCACGTGGCTGACGGCGGGGCTTCGGCTCGCGCGCAGGCTCGGTGGATGCTGCGGCATCCCGCTCGCCCTCTGTCGCCGGCGCAGAGTCGACCGTGTCCGGCGCCTGCAGATCGGCGCCGGTGGGCTCGTACTCGCGAAGGAAGTCGAGGTCGTCCGTGTCAGCGTTCGGGTCGCTGTCGAGGATGATCCGGCCCTGCGAATCGAACCGTCCGGGGCGGTGAGCAGAATATTGCATCCGGACAATCTACGAAACATCGCCTGTGGATAACGTGCACGAACCCTGTGCTTCCGCCGCTCCGCCCGCAGAACCGGTCAGTTCCGCAGCATGCGGGCGAGCGAATCCGCGCTCGCGGCGAGCGCGTCGTCGAGCGAGAAGTGCCCTGCGGCGCACAGGGTTCCGAGACCGTGCACGAGCCCCCAGACGCCGGTGACGCCGCTCTTGCTGTCGAGCCCTGCGGCGACGGATGCGGTCGACAGCAGCTCTTCGAGCTCGGCGATCAGCGGGGCCATCGTCTCGCTCGGCTCGCCGGGGATGCAGACGGTCGGGTCGTAGATCACGTCGAAGCCGTGCGGATGCTCGACGGCGAAGCGGATGTACGCAGCACCGCCGTCGATCGCGGCGGATGCCGGGTCGGATGCCGCCTCGATCGCCACGCGCACCGCGGCGACGAGGTCGGCCATGCTCCGCTCGGCGAGCACCTTGAGCAGCCCCCGCCGGTCGGAGAAGTGGTGGTATGGGGCGTTGTGGCTCACATCGGCGGCGCGGGCGACCTCACGCAGGCTGATCTCCCCCGCCGGCTTCTCGGCGAGCAACTGCATCGCCGCCGCCTCGAGGGCGTGGGCGAGGTCGCCGTGGTGGTACCCCGATCGAGAACTTGACACAAGCAACATTGTTGCCTATCTTGACACTGTCCACCAAGCTTGACACTGTCAACATAGGAGTCCGCATGCCTTCCGCCCTGATCATCGACGGCCACCCCGATGCCCGCTCGCTCACCGCCGAGCTCGCCCGGCGTTACGCCGCAGCGCACGGAGATGCGCGCATCCTCGCGCTGCGCGATCTCGAGTTCGATCCGTCGCTGCGCTTCGGCTACCGCCAGCGCATGGAGCTCGAGCCCGACCTCATCGACGCCAAGCGCGCCCTCGGCGAGGCCGCGACGGTCGTCGTGTTCACGCCGCTCTGGTGGGGGTCGGTGCCGGCCCTGCTCAAGGGCTTCTTCGATCGGGCACTGCTCCCTCAGCAGGAGTACCGCTACTCGAAGCTCGGCCTTCCCGAGGGGCTGCTGCCCGCACGCAACGGACGGCTGTTCCTGCTCGCCGACACTCCGTGGTTCCTCACACCCTTCACGGGTCTGCCCGCGCAGACGCACGTCGCCCGTGGCACGCTGCGGTTCTGCGGCGTGCGCTCGGTGCGCACGACCAGGATGCTGGGCGTCAAAGATGCGAGCCCCGAGCGCATCGCATCGTGGCTGACCCGGGCGGAGTCACTGGGCCGCCGTGACGGGATCCGCGACAGCTCGCGCACCCCGTCGGGGCCCGCAGAGCGTCAGGTATCTCAGGCCATCGCGGCGGAAGCCGCTTCGTCCTCGGTCGTCGCGACGAGCTGACCGCAGGCACCGTCGATCTCCTTGCCGCGGGTGTCGCGGAGGGTCGTCGGGATGCCGGCGTCGTTGAGCCTGCGCACGAACTCGTTCTGGGCCTCACGGGTCGACGAGGTCCAGATCGACCCGGGAGTCGGGTTCAGCGGGATCGGGTTGACGTGCACCCATCCGCGGCCGCGCTCGTTGAGCTTGTCGGCGAGCAGGTCGGCGCGCCAGGCGTGGTCGTTCATGTCCTTGATCAGCGCGTACTCGATCGAGACGCGACGGCCGGTCTTCTCGTAGTAGTACCGAGCGGCATCGAGCGCCTCGTCGACCTTCCAGCGCGAGTTCACGGGGATCAGCTCGTCGCGCAGGTGATCGTCCGGCGCATGCAGCGACAGCGCGAAGGTCACCGGTATGCCCTCGTCAGCGAGCTTCTTGATCGCCGGCACGAGTCCGACCGTCGACACGGTGATGCCACGAGCGCTCATGCCGAGGCCGTCGGGCTGCGGGGCGACCATCGAGCGCACCGCATCCATCACGCGCTTGTAGTTGGCGAGCGGCTCGCCCATGCCCATGAAGACGATGTTCGAGACGCGCTCCATCGAGTGGTCGTCGGACTTCTTGCCACCGAGGCCGCCCTCGGCGATCAGACGGTTGGCGCGGACGATCTGCTCGATGATCTCGGCCGTCGACATGTTGCGCGTGAGGCCGGCCTGGCCGGTGGCGCAGAACGGGCAGTTCATGCCGCATCCGGCCTGCGACGAGACGCAGAGCGTGATGCGACCGGGGTAGCGCATCAGCACCGACTCGACGAGGGCGCCGTCGTGTAGACGCCACAGGAACTTGATCGTGTCTCCGCGGTCGGTCTCGAGGCGACGCACCTCGGTGAGCAGCGGCGGCAGCATGCCGGTGACGAGCTGCTCACGGGTGTCGGCGGGGAGGTCGGTCATCTCCGCGGCATCCGACGTGTAGTGGCGGAAGTAGTGGGTCGAGAGCTGCTTCGCTCGGAAGCCGGGGAGGCCGAGCTCCTTGACCTTCTCGATGCGCTCAGCCGGCGTGAGGTCGGCGAGGTGCACCGGCGGCTTGCCGCGCTTGGGGCTCGCGAACTGCAGCAGCGGGCGCCCCTCGGCATCCTTCTGCTGGGTCCATCCCTCGGTCGCCGGACGCACCTGGGCGACGCCGGTGGAACGGACGGCCCCCGAACGGGACGACGCGGGTGCCGTGGCGGGGCGCGTCTCGCGCGTGCGGGGAGTCTCGGTCATACCTCCAGGGTACGCGGTGCCGGGTGGGAAGGCCCTGGGGCCGGCGCGCCCGCATCCCTAGACTGAGCGAATGGACATCATCATCGCTGTCGGCGCGGTCATCGCAGCTGTCGTCGTCGGCGTGGTGATCATCGGCGCAGCGCTGCGGTCGATGCGCCCCCAGGCGCCCGAGCCCCACGTCTTCACCCCTTCGCCCACGATGGCCCGCTCGGTGGCCTCCACGTCGACGTCGACCGCCTCGGCGTCGCAGCTGACTCCCGCGGCGATCGCCGAGATCGACCGGCTCGTCGCGGCGGGGCACAAGATCAACGCCATCAAGCTCTACCGGCAGCACACGGGCGTGCGCCTCCAGGAGGCGAAGGATCGCATCGACCACTGGTCGGTCAGCACCACTGCCCCGCATCTCGCGGCCGTGTCGAACGCCTCGGCCGTGCACTCGTCGATCACGGCGACGCCGTCGTCGGTGCGCGGGGCGCTGCCCGCATCCGTCTCATCGGAGGTCGACCGGCTCGTGTCCGCCGACCAGAAGATCCAGGCGATCAAGCTCGTGAGGGAGCACACGAGCCTGGGACTCAAGGAGTCGAAGGACGTCGTCGAGGCGTGGCCACGACCGCGTCAGTTGTAATTACAGGTTGCGGTCGGGGAGAATGGATGCGATCCCCCACTGAAGGAGCACCGATGTCCGACCGTCTCTCCCGCGCCCGCGCCACCGGCGTCCTCGCCGTGCTCCGCGCGCCCTCCCCCGAGCTCGCGCTCGAGGCGTCCGAGGCGATCATCCGCGGCGGCGTGACCGGCATCGAGGTGACCTTCTCGACACCCGACGCTCCCGCCGTGATCCGCGAGCTGATCGCTCGCCACGGTGATGCCGCATACATCGGCGCCGGCACCGTCACCACCGCCGCGCAGGCTGCACTCGCCGCCGACGCCGGTGCGGAGTTCCTCGTGAGTCCCGGCACCCTCCCCTCGCTGACGCGCGCGATGCTCGACACCGGCCGCGTCGTGATGACCGGCGCGATGACTCCGACCGAGGTCATGGGCGCGCTCGAGCTCGGCGTGGATGTCGTCAAGATCTTCCCCGCCTCACTCGGCGGCCCCTCGTACCTCGGCGCATTGCGCGGGCCCTTCCCCGACGCCCCGCTGATGCCGACCGGCGGCGTCAGCCCCGACAACCTCGCCGAGTGGTTCCGCGTCGGTGCCGTCGCCGTCGGCGCGGGTGGCGACCTGGCGAACGGCGCCTCGCTCGCCGCCTCCGACTGGGCCGACATCGAGCAGCGCTCGGCTCGATTCGCTGCAGCGCTCGCCGCCGCTCGACGCTGATGTGATCGAACTCGCACCCCTGGCGTGGGCCGCGCTCGGCCTCGCCGCGGTCACGATCGGCATCTCGAAGACCGCGCTGCCCGGTGGCAGCATCCTGGCGATCGCCCTCTTCGCGACCGTGCTGCCCGCGCGCACGTCAACCGCCGCGATGCTCCTGCTGCTCATCGTCGGCGACGTGTTCGCGCTGATCACCTACCGTCGCCACGCGCACTGGCCGACTCTGCTGCGCCTGGCGCCTGCCGTGCTCGCGGGGCTGCTGGCGGGGTTCGCGTTCCTCGCGATCGCGGGCGACGGGATCGTCCGACGAGCGATCGGGGTGATCCTGCTCGCGATGATCGCCGTCACCCTGTGGCGCCGCTGGCGACAGAATCGGGCGGATGCGGTGGCACCCGCGCCGGGCGGCATCGTGCTCTCGGGCGTCTACGGAACGCTCGGCGGGTTCACCACGATGGTCGCGAACGCCGGCGGCCCGGTCATGTCGATGTACTTCCTCGCGACCCGCACACCGGTGCAGGTGTTCCTCGGCACCTCAGCCTGGTTCTTCGCGATCATCAACCTCGTCAAGATCCCGTTCCTCGCGGGACTCGGCCTGTTCGAGGGGCACGTGCTGCTGATGGATGCCGTGCTCGCGCCGCTCGTCGTGCTCGGCGCACTGGCCGGCATCCGGCTGGCGAAGCGCATGAACCAGGTGCTGTTCGACCGCATCGTGATCGTCCTGACGATCGCCGGCGCCGTCTACCTGCTGTTCTGAGCCGCCCGCCGGAGCAGGAGCGCCTCAGTCGAGGAAGATGTCGGGGAACAGCCGGTCGTCGGGGGTTCCCGGCACGGCGGCGTACTGCGAGAAGTCGGTGACGCCGTCGGCTTCGAGCACGTCCTCGACGATCAGCGTCTGGCCGGTGTACTCGGCCGCGGGCTTGAGCAGCACGGCGTAGGCGGCATCCGCATAGATGTCGGGCGTGCGGCTCGCGGCCATGACCTTGTCGCCGCCGAGCAGGTTCTGCACTGCGGCGGTGGCGATCGTGGTGCGCGGCCACAGGGTGTTCGCGGCGATGCCGTCACGGGCGAACTCCGACGCGAGGCCGAGGGTCACCATGGTCATGCCGAACTTGGCGAGCGTGTACCCGGTGTGCGCGCCGAGCCACTTCGGCGAGGGGTTCAGGGGCGGCGACAGCGACAGGATGTGGGGGTTCTCCGCATCCTTGAGGATCGGGATCGCCGCGCGGGACAGCATGAAGGTTCCCCGCACGTTCACGTCCTGCATGAGGTCGTACTTCTTCGCGCCGAGGTCGAGCGAGCGGGAGAGGTCGATGACGCTCGCGTTGTTGATGACGATGTCGATGCCGCCGAACTCGCCCTGCGTCTTCATCACGGCCTCGGTGATGTCGTCGTCGTCACGCACATCGCCGACGATCGGCAGCGCCTGGCCGCCGGCTGCCCGGATCTGCTCGGCCGCCGAGTGCACTGTGCCCTCGAGCTTCGGATGCGGAGTGTCGGTCTTCGCGAGCATCGCGATGTTCGCGCCGTCGGCCGCTGCACGCAGCGCGATCGCGAGGCCGATGCCGCGGCTCCCGCCGGACATGAGGATGGTCTTGCCTGCCAGTGTGCTCATCGGCCGCCTTCTCGTTTCGAATCGCGTGAATTGCTGTATCCGGGGCTCGAATCGGGTGAGTTGCCCGATTCGAACGCCGCAGGGGTCTACTTCGGTGCCATGCGGATCGCGCCGTCGAGGCGGATCGTCTCTCCGTTGAGATAGCCGTTCTCGACGATCTGCTGCACGAGGGCGGCGTACTCGTCGGGGCGTCCGAGGCGCGAGGGGAACGGCACCTGCTGGCCGAGCGAGTCCTGCGCGGCCTGCGGGAGACCCATCAGCATGGGCGTCTCCATGATGCCGGGGGCGATGGTGCAGACGCGGATGCCGTAGCGGGCGAGCTCGCGAGCGACCGGAAGGGTCATCGCGTGCACGCCGCCCTTGGATGCCGAGTACGCGGGCTGACCGATCTGACCGTCGAAGGCCGCCACGCTCGCGGTGTTCACGATCACGCCGCGGTCACCCTCATCTGTCGGCTCGTTCTTCGCGATCACGGCGGATGCCTGCGAGAGGACGTTGAAGGTGCCGACCAGGTTGATGCGCACGATGCGCTCGAAGTCGGCGAGCACCGCGGGGTTGCCGTCGCGGTCGAGCACCTTGGCCGGCGGGGCGATGCCGGCGCAGTTGACCACGATGCGCAGCGGCGCTGCCGCCTGAGCTGCGGCGACGGCCGCGGCGGCGTCATCGGCGCTCGTCACGTCGCCGCCCGCGAAGACTCCGCCGAGCTCGTCGGCGATCTCGGCTCCGGCCGAGGACGGCAGGTCGAGGATCGTGACGACGGCGCCCGCGGCGGCGAGGGTTCGTGCGGTGGCGAGGCCCAGACCGGACGCACCGCCGGTGATGAGAGCACTCGAGCCCTGGATCTGCATGCGGTTCTCCTTCGAAACGTGTGCGACTCAGTGTCAGTTTAGCTGATTCCGAGTTTCAGGCGACACGTCGGGAGTGTGGCATCCCCGACAGTGTCGATCCCGAGCCTACGCCGCGCACGCCGAAGGGGCGGAGCCGTCATGGCCCCGCCCCTTCCAGGCGACTCGCGAGATCAGACCTCGATCTGCGCGGCGATGCCCTTCAGCTTGTGCCGTGCGAGCGCGAGGTTCGCCGACGCGCTGTTGAGCACCAGGTAGATGAAGAGACCGCTTGCGCCGGTGGCGTTGAGCACGTTGATCAGGTGGTACTGCGAGCTCAGGGTGATGAGGATGTCGTCGATCTCGTCGGTGACCCCGAGATCTCTCATGGTCGCGAGCTTGGCGCGCACGACGTTCGAGTTGCCGGCCGCGGCGATCCCCAGATCGAACGAGGGGTTGCCGCCCTGCGCGAGGGCCATTCCGCTGCCGTAGTCGACGATCGCGGCGCCCGTGGCGCCCTCGATGGCCAGCAGCTGCTGCAGGGCGTCGTCAAGTGAACTCATGTTGTACTGCTCCTCTATGGTGATGCGTGCGCCGGTGTCGTCGGGCGCGGATGCGGATGCGGATGCCGGCACGGATGACTCGGCGTCCTCACTCCAGATCCACTGCACGAACTGGTCGAGATCCCGTTCACCGGACTCCTGCGACGAGATCGCCGGAGCCTTCGGCAGTCCGAACGCGGTAGCCTGAGCGGCGCCCGGACCGGGCACCTCGGATGCGGACGAAGCGGCGTCGGCATCGCTGCCGTGCCGCCGCCACCACTGCGACCGAGACGAAACGCGCACGAAGACCTCTGGGTGTCGAGTGGGATGGATGTTGCGGCCGCCGACGGCGACCGGGACTGACACTAACCGCGCATGGCCTCCGAGAACCGGGAAAATACGTGCATTCCGATATACGTTCAGACACGAGGTGAGCGACCCATGAGCATCCCATCCGCCACGACGGACATCCCGCCGATCGTGCGATCCCTGGCCGCGGGCGCCACGCTGACGCCGGTGTGGCTGAACGGCATCGGCGGGGTCACATTCCGCACCGACGACGGGCGCTACATCAAGTGGGGGCCGCACGACGCCGAGGCGAACATGCGCGATGAGGCTGAGCGGATGCGGTGGGCACGGCGCTGGATCACGGTTCCCGAGGTGATCGATCAGGGCGAGGACGCCACTCACGAGTGGCTCGTCACCGTCGCGCTGCCCGGCCGCAGTGCGGTGGACCACCGCTGGATCGACGACCCGGAGACCTCGGTGCGCGCCGTCGGCGCAGCCCTGCAGAAGATGCACGACTCGCTGCCCGTCGAGCAGTGCCCCTGGACGTGGGACCCGGCCTGGAGGATCGCGAACGCCGAAGAGCGGGGCGTCACCGTGCCCGCCGATCTGCGCGAGCCGCCGCCCGCCGACAGGCTGGTCGTGTGTCATGGCGACGCGTGCATGCCGAACACGCTGCTCGACGATGCCGGTCGACCGCTCGCACATGTCGATCTCGCCGCGCTCGGCACTGCCGACCGCTGGGCCGACATCGCCGTCGCCTCGATGAGCACCGAGTGGAACTTCGGTCCCGGCTGGGCCGACGTGCTCATCGAGGCCTACGGCATCGCCCCCGATCGGGAGCGGCTCGAGTACTACCGGCGACTCTGGAACGAGACCTGAGCCTCAGCCCTTCGACGCAGAGGCGCCCGGATCGGCATCCGCGGCGGCATCGACGTCGACGTCCTCGTGCAGAACCACCCGGATCTCGGCGATCCGTCGCCGATCGACCGCAGTGACCCGGATCGTCGCCCCAGGCACCTCGACCGAGTCGCCGACCACCGCGAGGCGCCCGAGTATCTCGGTCACGAAACCGGCGACCGTGTCCGACGCGCCTCGGGGCAGGGCGATGCCGGTGATCTCGGCGAAGTCCTGCAGATTCAGACGCCCGTCGAGAGCACCGCCGGCATCCTGCATCCGATCTTCCGTGTCGTACTCGTCGAAGATCTCGCCGACGACCTCCTCGACGAGGTCCTCGAGGGTCACGATGCCGTCGGTGCCGCCGTACTCGTCGACGACGACCGCGATCTGGTGCCCGGCCGCCCGCATGCGGGTCAGGGTCGGCAGCACGCCCGCGGTCGACGGCACGTACTCGACCGGGCGCATGAGGCCGAGCACCTCGCGCGTCGCGTCGTCGGCTGCGGCCTCGAAGAGATCGCGCACGTGCACGAAGCCCACGATGTCGTCGAGCGAAGCGTCGATCACGGGGTACCGCGAGAACGGCAGCTCCCTGACCTGCGAGATCGCCTCGGCCAGCGTCGCCGCACCGTCGAGTGCGACGACCTCCGGACGAGGCCGCATGACCTCGCTCACCTGGCGGCCACGCAGCGACAGCACGTCGTCGAGAATGCGTCGCTCATCGTCGGGGAGGCTCTGATGCGTCGCGACGATGTCGCGCAGCTCTTCCTCGCTGAGCTCGTCGGCGGCCTTGTGCGGATCGCCGCCGAGCAGGCGCACCACGGCGTTCGTCGACACCGAGAGCAGCCAGATGACGGGCCGCATGACGGTGGCGAAGCCGTCGAGCACCGGCGCGACGGCGTACGCGAACTGCGCGTTGCGCTGGATCGCGAGGCGCTTGGGCACCAGCTCGCCCAGCACGAGCGAGAGGTACGCGATCACCAGCGTCAGCAGCACGGTCGCCAGCGTCAAGGCCAGCGGCGCCGCGACGCCGAGGTTCTCGAGCAGCGGCGCGACCGACGGGGCGATCGAGGTCGCACCATATGCCGCCGACGCGAAGCCGGCGACCGTCACGCCGATCTGCACCGCCGAGAGGAAGGTGTTCGGGTTGCGAGCCAGGCTCGCGACCTTCTCACCTCGTCTGCCGCGGGCGGCGATCGCGTTGATCTGGCTCTCACGCAGCGTGACGAGCGCCATCTCGGTCGCGGCGAACACGCCGCCGACGAGGACGAAGACGAACACCAGGGCGATGTTCACCGCGAGGTCGCCCATCAGCGGGTCACCTCACGAGGTGCGGGGGTGCCCGAGGTCATTCGGGCGCCGGATCTGTCGGGGTCTGCGGACGCGTCGGAGCGGCGCGACTGGTTCACGAGTGTTCCTTCTGGGTGTGGGTGGTGCCGGTGTCGGAGGAGGAAGCGGAGGACACCGTGGAGTCGGCATCCGAGGATCCGGGGAGCGCAGCTGCGGCTTCGGTCTCGAGCGCGGTGCGCTTGTCATCGCGTCGCGTCTTCATGAGGCTCGCGATGGTGGCGACGGCGATGGTCGCGCCGATGAAGACCAGCGAGAACCAGATCGGGATCTCGGGCACCCACAGCAGCGGCTCGCCGCCGTTGATGAACGGCAGCTCGTTGACGTGCAGGGCGTGCATCACGAGCTTCACGCCGATGAAGGCGAGGATGACCGCGAGACCCTGGGCGAGGTACACCAGGCGCTGCAGCAGACCGCCGATGAGGAAGTACAGCTGACGCAGACCCATGAGGGCGAATGCGTTGGCCGTGAAGACGATGTACGCCTCTTCGGTCAGACCGTAGATCGCGGGGATCGAGTCGACCGCGAAGATCAGGTCGACGAAGCCGATCGCGATGATCACGAGGAACATCGGAGTGAAGAAGCGCTTGCCGTCGCGCTGCACGGTCAGGCGATCGCCGTTGTACTCGTCGCTCACCGGCAGGACACGGCGTACGAACCGCATGAAGCGGCCGTTGGCGGGGTCGGACTCGCCGTGCGCGAAGGCCTGTCGGTAGGCGAGGAACAGCAGCAGGGCGCCGAAGAGGTAGAAGATCCACGAGAAGTTCTCGATCAGCGTGGCGCCGAGGGCGATGAACCCACCGCGCATGATCAGCGCGATCACGATGCCGATCATCAGCACCTTCTGCTGATAGATGCGCGGCACGGCGAAGCCGGTCATCACGATCAGGAAGACGAAGAGGTTGTCGATCGACAGCGCCTTCTCGGTGAGGTACCCGGCGAAGTACTCGCCGCCGTAGGTCCAGCCGGACACGGTGCCGATGCCGACACCGAACAGCAGCGCGAGGCCGATGTAGAAGGCAGACCAGCGGGCGGACTCGCCGATGGTCGGCTCATGGGGCTTTCGCACGTGGGCGAAGAACTCGTACACGAAGAAGGCGATCGTGACGGCGATCGTGATGATCCACACGAGAGGCGTGATGTTCAAGAGGTCTCCAGAAGACGTAGGCGTGACGATGTCGACGCCAAGGTCTTCTCCATCCTCGAGAACGAGAACCGGGGACCCGGGATGCAGGGACATCCGTAATGACGAGCCGCCCGTGGTGGAGTACTCCCCTTGGGTTCACTCGATGCTAGCGAATACATCGGCATTCCAGCTATGAGAAAGCTGAGTGGATGCTGCGGGTCTGTCGTTCGTGCGCCTCAGGCGGTCGGACCGAGGATGAAGTTCCACGCACCGGTGAGCACAGCCACGACGATCGCCACCACCGGGATCACCGCCGCGATGACGACCAGCACCGTGTCCCGCCGATCCCACCTCGACTCCCTCGCCCACGAGCGGGGCGCTGTGCCGCCGAAGCCGCGGGCCTCCATCGCGGTGGCCAGGGAGGATCCGCGTCGGATGGCCAGCACGAACAGCGCGAAGGCCATGCCGAGAGCTCGGCGAACCCGCCCTTCGTCGGCGACGCCGCGAGCCCTCCGCGCGAGTGCCAATGCGCGCCAGTCATCGGCGAGCAGGCCCAGCATCCGCATGCCCGCGAGCGCGCCGACGACGAACCGCGCCGGCAGCTTCACCCGTTGAGCCAGATCGTCGGCGAGATCGGTGGGATCGACCGTGACGAAGAGCACCACGGCCGGCAGCCCGATCGCGAGAACGCGCACGGCGGTCGCTGCGGCGAGGGCGAGCGACCCGTCGCTGACGCGCATGACCAGCCACTCGAAGTGCACCGTTCCGCTGGTCGCGCCGTAGAGCGCGATGGTGACCGCGCTCAGCGGCGCTGCGATCCACAGCACGGCGGTGCGGGTCCAGAACTCCTTGGCCCGCAGGCCGGCGAGAAGGAGCAGCGGGATCTCGAGCAGCAGGGCGACGGATGCCGAGACGACGTCGATCGTCAGCACGAGCGGCAGCGCGATCAGCAGCGCCGCGGCGAGCTTCGCGAGGGCTGAGCGAGGGGCGATCGGCCCCGGTCTTTCGATGCGGGCGGTCAGCGGATCGATCATCGGCCGACCTCCAGGCGCCGCGCATGCAGGGCATCCAGCACGGCCTCGTCATGGCTGATCGCCACGATCGCCGTGCCCTCGTCACGCAGGCGTGCGATCAGGCCGACGAGTTCGGCCCAGGTCGTGGCGTCCTGCCCGAAGGTGGGTTCGTCGAGCACCAGCATCCGCGGCCGGGTGGCGAGGGCCGCGGCGACCGTGAGCCGCCGCTTCTCCCCGCCGGACAGCGTGTACGGGTTGGCTCCGGAGAGCGAGGTGAGCCGCAGTCGTTCGAGGAGGTCGTCGACACGAGCGGTGATCTGGGGCTCGGAGAGCTTCAGAGCCCGAGGGCCGACAGACAGCTCGTCGCGCACGGTCTTCGCGAGCAGCTGGTGCTCGGGAGTCTGCATGACCGATGCGATGCGGGTGAGCAGCGCGCGCGACGACCAGCGGATGGGGTCGGGCTTCTCTCCGGCGGCGAGCGCGGGCAGAGCCGCGACCCGGCCGTCCTCGGCGGGGATGAGCCCTGCGAGCGTGAGTCCGAGCGTCGACTTTCCTGCGCCGTTCGCGCCGGTGACGCCGAGCACCTCGCGCGCGCGAACCTCGACATCGAACGGCCCGGCGACCGCGAGCCCCCGTCGCCGAGCGACCGTGAGGCCGCGCGCTTCGAGGAGGGTCTCCCCCGGCTGGTGCGCCGGCGCAGGCGGAACGGCGGGCGGGTGGCCGGGAACCCACACACCGGATGCCGCGAGCTCGGCCCCTCGCGCGCCGAGCACCTGCTCAGGGCTCCCGTCGGCGAGGACGACGGTGCCCTCCGGCTCGGCGCCGAGCACGATCACCCGCGTGACGAGCGGCAGCCAGACGTCGATGCGATGCTCGATCACCACGAGGGTGGCGCCCGTGGCGTCGAGGGCGGCGGCGACGGCATCCCGCACGTCCTGCACTCCCTCGGGGTCGAGGTTCGCGGTCGGCTCGTCGAGCAGGATCGCGCCCGGTCGCATCGCCAGCACACCGGCGAGCGCGAGACGTTGCTTCTGACCGCCCGACAGCGCGGCCGTCGATCGATCGAGTGCGACATCGAGCTCGACGGCGTCCAGCGCCGCGCGCACCCGCTGCCAGATCTCCTCGCGGGGGACGCCGAGGTTCTCGCAGCCGAATGCCACGTCGTCGCCGACCCTCGCGAGGATCGTCTGCGTGTCGGGGTCCTGCAGCACCATGCCGACTCGACCACGCGCCTGGATGGGCGGCACGCCGTCGACGAGCAGCCCTCCGTGCGTCTCGCCCTCGTCCGCCCCTCCGAGCACCCCGCCGAACCCCTGCAGCAGGGTCGACTTGCCCGAGCCGGAGGCCCCCAGCAGCAGCACCCGCTCGCCCGGTTCGATGCGCAGGTCGACGTCGCGCACCGCCCACCGCAGTCGCGTCGCGTACCGCCACCCCCAGCCGTGGGCTTCGAGGGTGGCGGGCGTCGTGCGCGAGCTCACACCCGTGCGGTGACCTCGCGGCCGGCGGCGAACCGGCTGAGGGCTCCCGTCGCCGCGAGTCCTCGGGCGATCAGCCACGCGCCGAGTCCGGCGATCACCGCACCCGAGATGGTGGTCGAGACGATGTAGATGGTCGTGAAGAGCGTGTCTGCTCCGGCGTACCAGAGGATGCGGTCGTTGATGCCGCACGCGAGTCCCGCTCCGGCACCCGCCAGCATCGCGACGGGCAGACGCCAGACGCCGTAGAGGAACACGAGGAAGATCAGTTCGGCACCGAGACCCTGCACGAGGCCCGAGACGATGGTCAGCGGACCCCAGGCGTTGCCGACGAGGGCCGAGATGATCGCGGCGACCAGCTCGGTGTAGAGCGCGGCGCCCGGCTTGCGGATGATCAGCGCGCCCAGCACACCGGCGATGAGCCAGGGGCCGGCGAGCAGGCCCTGCACGCCGGGGAGCAGCGGCTTCAGGATGCTGCTGGGCACCTCGTAGCCGACGTTCCAGAGCAGGAAGATCAGCGCGCACGCGACGGCGATGACGCTGGCGACGACGATGTCGACGACCCGCCAGCGCCAGAGCTCAGGGCGACCGAGGCCCTTCGAGGCGCGCGAGACGGCTGCGGATTCCGTGGTGGATCCGGACGTGGATGTACTCATCAGTGACTCCTCCCTGCGCTGGCATTACCCAGATCAGGTTCGACGGTCGAAGCGCGATTCGCTCCCTCTCAGCCCGGCTCGCCGGACTCCCGTGGTTGTTCTGACGATCTTACCCAGTGACGACACTCACGTCTGCTCCTGTTGCAGCGACACTGATCCCTGCGCGAGTTCGGTACCGTGAGGGGGTGACCGCTCCTGACTCCGCCGAGGCCACCGCCTCCGCCGTTCCTGCGGGCGATGCGTCGACGCCCGATGCGACAGCGCCTCATGCGTCAGCGCCTGCCGGTGCCGCGGCTGACTCGTCGGAGCCCGCCGGTTCGACTGCGGCGCTTCCTGATGCCGACGTCTCGTCGGCCGGCACGACGGATGCGGCACCCAGATCAGATGCTGACGACGCCCCCGGACTCATCGCTCTCGAGGCGGCTCTCGAGACTCCCGAGACGACTCCCCACGCCCAGTGGGCAGAGGGCGCCAGCGGTGGGACGCCCCTGACGTGGGTCGACGCGGTCGAAGTGGCGCGGCACCCGGCAACGGAGGCGCTCGATGACACGCCTCCCGCCGCGAGCGGCGGCGCACTTCTGACCGGAGCGCATCTGCGCCCGGCGATCACCCGCCCCGGCGTGCTGGTCCCGCTCGGCGTTCTCGTCGGATTGCTCGGCACCTATGTCGGGTCGGCCATGCTGTGGCCGTTGCACGAGGTGGCGCCGACCGTGCAGGCAGTGGAGCTCTCCACGGTCGCCGCGCCCGCAGCCGCCATCACCTGGCCCACCCAGGGAAGCGCCGCCGTGGGAATCGGCGGCATCGGCACGACGTCGTCATCGCTCGATGCGGCGGCGATCGCGAGCGTCACCAAAGTGGTCTCGAGTCTGATGGTGCTCGATCGGATGCCTCTCGCCGTGGGCGAGCAGGGCCCGGAGTTCTCGTTCACGCGGGCGGACAACCTGGCGTACTGGGACTACCGCCGCTCCGATCAGTCGGCGCTCGACGTGCCCGTGGGCGGCACTCTCACCGAGTTCCAGCTCCTGCAGGGAACGCTGCTCGGTTCGGCGAACAACTACATCGACCGTCTCTCTCAGGAGATCTGGGGCTCCCCCTCGGCGTTCACCGCTGCGGCGGAGGTGTGGCTGCGCGACCGTGGCCTCGACAGCATCACGATCGTGACCCCATCGGGGTTCGACGCCCGCAACACGGCCACGCCTGAGTCGCTCGTCGCGCTGGCCGAACTGGCGATGCAGAACCCCGTGTTCGCCGGCATCGTCGGCACTCCGTCTGTCGATCTTCCGGGCGCCGGCACAGTGGTGAACACGAACGGGATGCTGGCGGATCCTGGCGTGGTCGGAGTCAAGACCGGCACGCTCGGCGACAGTTGGAACCTGTTGACCGCGAAGGTCATCACAATCGACGACACGACCGTGCACCTCTATGCGTCCGTTCTCGGGCAGGCCGACGATGAGCAGCGCCTCGCCCAGACCCGTTCGCTGTTCTCGCAGGTCGAGACGGCATTGGAGCAGCAGGCCCCCGCTGTCGCGGCCGGCACGGTCGTCGGCACGGTCACGACGCCGTGGGGCGCGACCGCCGATGTGGTGACGGATGCCGATGCCGGCATCGTGCTGTGGAACGGCGCGATGGCCGAGGCTTCGACGGACTTCTCCCTGGGCGACAACCGCGAGTCGGGCGACGAGGTCGGCACGTTGACGAGCTCAGGACCGTTGAACACGGTGACGACGTCGCTGTCGCTCGCCGATGACGTCGATGCCCCGAGCCCGTGGTGGCGCCTGACCCATCCACTCGAGCTCCTCGGCATCACCGAAGCTCAGCGCTGACGACAGCAGAATGCCCCGCCCCCGGATGAACGGGAGTCGGGGCATTCTGCTTCTCGGACGGCGTGCGGATCGACCGTCGTGCGGATCGGCCGTCGTGCGGATCAGCCCTTCTGGCCCCCGTCGTCCGAGCGTTCGACGACGGACTGTGCCGCAGCGGCTTCGGCGGCAGGAACCTGCGCCCCCACCGAGACCCCGACCTGTGCCGCCGCCGCAGCTTCTTCGGCGTCGCCGCTGACGACGACAGGGGTCGAACCCGTGAGTGCGTCCTCTGCGTCGATGTCGGTGGCCGCCTGCTCGAACTGCGACTGGTAGAGGCGCCAGTACGCGCCCTGCGCCGTGATGAGCTCGTCGTGCGTGCCCTTCTCGACGATGTCGCCGTGTTCCATCACGAGGATGAGGTCGGCGTCGCGGATCGTCGACAGTCGGTGAGCGATCACGAACGAGGTGCGTCCCTGTCGCAACGCCGCCATCGCGTGCTGCAGCAGCACCTCGGTGCGGGTGTCGACCGCCGACGTCGCCTCGTCGAGGATCAGGATCGACGGCTGAGCGACGAACGCTCGCGCGATCGTGATCAGCTGACGCTCACCCGCCGAGACGTTCGACGCGTCCTCGTCGAGCACCGTGTCGTAGCCCTCGGGGAGCGAGCGCACGAAGCGATCGACATACGTCGCCTTCGCCGCCTCGAGAACCTCGTCGTCGGTCGCCGTGGAGCGTCCGTATCGGATGTTCTCGCGAATGCTGCCGGCGAACAGCCACGGGTCCTGCAGCACCATGCCGGTGCGTGAGCGCAGCTGCTCGCGCGTGACCTCGGAGATGTCCTGACCGTCGAGCAGGATCCGCCCGCCGTTCAGTTCGTAGAACCGCATGATCAGGTTGACGAGCGTCGTCTTGCCCGCTCCGGTCGGACCGACGATCGCGACCGTCTGACCGGGCTCGACCCGGAAAGAGAGGTCTCTGATGAGCGGACGCTCGGGCGTGTACGAGAACGCGACGTTCTCGAACTCCACGACGCCCTTGCCGTCGGCGAGCTTCGGAGCATCTGCGGCGTCGGCCTCCTGCTCTTCGGTGTCGAGCAGCTCGAACACCCGCTCGGCCGACGCCGTTCCCGACTGCACGACCGCGGCCATTCCACCGAGCTCCGACAGCGGCTGCGTGAACTGCTGCGAGTACTGGATGAACGCCTGCACGTCTCCGAGACGCAGCTGCCCGCTCGCGACCATGAGACCGCCGAGCACGGCGATGCCCACATAGGTGAGACTGCCGACGAAGGTCATCGCCGGCATGATGATGCCGGAGAGGAACTGCGCCTTGAAGCTCGCCTGGAACAGCTCCTCGTTCTCGTCCTTGAACTTCTCCAGCGCATCCTGCTCGCGACCGAAGACCTTGACCAGCGCGTGGCCGGAGAAAGCCTCCTCGACGCGGGCGTTCAGGCGACCGACCTTGCGCCACTGGGTGCCGAAGGCCTTCTGCGACCGAGGGCCGATGACACCGAAGATCACACCCATGAGCGGGAGCGCGACCAGCGCGACGAGCGCGAGCTGCCACGAGATCGAGAACATCAGCACGAGCACTCCCACAACGGTGAGAACGGCCGTGATCGCACCGGACAGCGACTGCTGCATGGTCTGCGTGATGTTGTCGATGTCGTTGGTCACACGGGAGATCAGGTCTCCGCGCTGCACTTTGTCGAAGTACGACAGGGGCAGGCGGTTGATCTTCGCCTCGACCGCTTCGCGAAGGCGCCACATGGTGCGGACCATGATGACGTTGATCACGTAGCCCTGGAGCCAGCTGAGGAAGGCGGCGGTGATGTAGATCGCCAGCACGGCGATGATGACCCAGCGCAGCGCGTCGAAGTCGACTCCGTCACCGACCCTGAAGCTGCCGAGAGCCTCGACCTGGTTGGCGAAGTCGTCCTGCCCGCCCTGACGGAGCGCGGCGACGACATCGTCCTGCGGGGTGCCGGCGGGGAATCCGGGGAAGTCCCCGTTCGCCTGCGCGAGCTGCACCGAGATGAAGCCCTTGTAGATGAGGTTCGTGGCCTCGCCGAGCACCTTCGGCGCGGCGACCGTCAGCACGACGCCGACGGCGCCGGCGATCGACACGAGGATGAACCACACGGCCGACGGCTTGAGCAGCCCGATCATCCGACCGAAGCTCTTGCCGAAGTTGTCGGCCTTGCCGGGTGCGACGCTGTCCCAGCCGCCGCCGTCCTGGCGCGCCTTCTCGGCGAGCTCGGCTTCGTACTTCTCTTCTTCGGTCATCTCGGGCTCGACCGCAGTGGTCGCGGCCGTCGCCTTGGCTGCACGGCCGCGGCGGGTCTGGGGCGTGTTCTGCTCGCTCATGCGTCCACCCCCAGCTGCGATTCGACGATCTCTCGGTACGTGGTGCTCGTCTCGAGGAGCTCCTCGTGCGTGCCGACGCCGACCATGGTGCCCCCTTCGAGCACGACGATGCGGTTCGCATCGGTGATGGACGAGACGCGCTGCGCGACCACGATCTTGGTCACGTGCGGCAGCTCACGCCATAGCGCCTGCCTCAATCGGGCGTCGGTGGTGAGGTCGAGAGCCGAGAACGAGTCGTCGAACACCAGGATCTGCGGCTGACGCACGATCGCGCGGGCGATCGCCAGACGCTGACGCTGTCCGCCCGAGACGTTCGTGCCGCCCTGCGTGATGCGCGATTCGAGGCCCTGCGGCATCTCCTCGACGAAGTCGCGGCCCTGTGCGATCTCGAGGGCATGCCAGAGCTCTTCGTCGGTCGCGTCCTCTCTGCCGTAGCGGAGGTTCGACGCCACCGTGCCGGTGAAGAGGAACGGGCGCTGCGGAACGAGACCGATCGTCGCCCACAGCGATTCGACATCCGCCTCGCGGACATCCGTGCCGCCGACGAGGACGGCTCCGCCCGAGACGTCGAAGAGTCGCGGGATCAACGACACGAGTGTCGTCTTGCCCGCACCGGTCGACCCCACGATCGCGACGGTCTCGCCGGGCTCTGCAGCGAAGCTGATGCCCTTGAGCACGGGAGAGTCGGCCCCGGGGTAGGTGAACTCGACGTCGTCGAAGGCGACCGAGCCAGGCGTCGGGAAGTCGGTGACGCCGTTCGCCGGACGCTCCATGCTCGACTGCGTGTCGAGGACCTCGCCGATGCGCTCGGCCGAGACCGCGGCGCGCGGGATCATGATCGCCATGAAGCTGGCCATGATGACGCCGCCCATGATCTGACCGATGTACTGCATGAACGCGAAGATCGTGCCGACCTGCACCGTGCCGCTGTTGACCTCGATGCCGCCGAACCACACGACTGCCACGATCGTGACGTTGAGGATCAGCATGAACAGCGGGAACAGCAGCACGAACAGCGAGCCGACCTTGCGGCCGACCACCATGATGTCGGTGTTGGCTCCGCGGAAGCGCTCTTCTTCGATGCTCTCCCGGACGAAGGCCCGCACGACGCGCACACCTGTGAGCTGCTCGCGCAGCACGCGGTTCACGGTGTCGAGCTTGCCCTGGTAGCTGCGGAACAGCGGAACCATGCGGCTGACGACGAGCCCGGCGACGATCAGCAGCAGCGGCACGGACACGGCGATGAGCCAGCTCAGACCGATGTTCGTCTGCACGGCGAAGATGATGCCGCCGATCGCGAGCAGCGGCGCGGTGACGAGCATGGTGGCGCCCATCATCGCGAGCATCTGCACCTGCTGCACGTCGTTCGTGTTGCGCGTGATGAGGGAGCCTGCACCGAACTGCGACACCTCGCGCTCGGAGAATCCGCTGACCTTGGCGAAGACGTCGGCGCGGATGTCGCGGCCCGCACCCATGGACGCGCGGGCGGCGAAGTAGGTGGCGATGACCGAGGCGATGATCTGCCCGAGCGAGACGGCGAGCATGAAGAGACCGGTGCGCCAGATGTAGTCGGTGTCCGACTGGGCGACGCCCTTGTTGATGATGTCTTCGTTCAGGCGCGGGAGGTAGAGGGTGGCGAGCGCGCTGGCGAACTGGAACACCAGGACGGCCGCGAGCAGCCATTTATAGCGGGCGAGATAACGGAGGAGGATTTTTCCCAGCACAGGCGGACTTTCTAGGAAGGATGAATCGGCGGATCTCCCGACGGGCGGACGCAGGCCGACGATCGCGCACAAGCAAGAGTGGCATGAACTTCGGACATTCGTATCCCCCGATGGGCGGACCTTCGCTGACAGCGAACCATTTGGCCCGCGGCCAGCGGTTTATGCACCGCGGCGAACAACCGCAGATATATCGAAATACCTCAGAAGAGCGAGCGTTCGGGCACGAAATCCCGAGCATCGGCACCGGCATCCGACGGGAGCTCGGCGATGGTCGCCGGGTTCCACTTCGGATTGCGGTCCTTGTCGACGACCTGCGCGCGGATGCCCTCGACCAGATCGGGATGCTGCGTCACGAACCACATCACGCGGCGGTACTCGCCCTCGAGAGCGGCGCGCAGGTTCGGGAGTCGACGTGCCTCCCTGACGGCGTCGAGGGTGACGGCGAGTCCGGTCGGTGCCAGGCTCTCGAGCAGGTCCGCGGTCGCCGCGGCATCCGCAGCCTCCTCGGAACGGAGCCGCGACACGGTCTCCGCGATCGTGTCGGACGAGAACGCGCGGTCGATCCATTCGCGTGACGCCGGGAGCGCAGACGGCTCGGGGGTCTCGTCGAACAGCAGCACGATCTCGGCCGGCCCGGTCGGGTCGGCACGATAGGCCAGCGCCTCGCGCAGCGCATCCAGCCGGTCGGACGGCACGAAGTGGTCGGCGAAGCCGAGCAGCACCGCATCCGCTCCGTTCATCGTCGAGCCCGTGAGTCCGAAGTACTCCCCGAATCGCCCTGGCATCCGCCCCAGCAGCCACGTGCCGCCGACGTCGGGGGTGAATCCGATGCGCGTCTCGGGCATCGCCAGCCGGGAACGCTCGGTGACGATGCGGATGGCCGCGTGACCCGACAGGCCGACGCCGCCGCCCATCGTGATGCCGTCGGCGATGGAGACGATGGGCTTCGGGTACTCGGCGATCATCGCGTTCAACGCGTACTCGGCGCGGAAGAACTCGGCGGTCTCCTCAGTGCGTCCGGCCACGATCTGCCCATGCAGTGCGCGAACGTCTCCCCCCGCGCACATGCCTCGCTCGCCCGCGCCGTCGATGACGACGATCTGCACATCGGTGTCGTCCCGCCAACGCTCGAGGGCCTCGGTGAGCTGCTGGATCATCCCGGGGTCGAGCGCGTTGATCGCTTCCGACCGGTTCAGGGTCAGCCTGCCGAGGGCCCCTTCGGTGCGGACGAGGACCCGGGAAGCAGCGCTGGATTCGGTCACGGGTGCCAGGCTACCCGCTCGACGGACCCTTGCATCCGGCCGCGTTCGTAGGGTAAATGCACGATCCTGCGGCTTTTCCGGCAGGATAGACAGAACTGCCCACTGCAACGAGAGGTCGCAGATGCCCGACGGACAGGTGCTCGAGTTCACGCACGTCACGAAGCGCTTCAACGACGTGACGGCGGTGTCCGACTTCTCCGCGCGAGTCGAGCCCGGTGTCGTGACCGCTTTCCTCGGCCCGAACGGCGCCGGCAAGACCACCACCCTGCGCATCCTCCTCGGCCAGGTGCGCGCCACGAGCGGCACCGCCACGATCGGCGGAGTCTCGCATGCAGAGCTGCGTCACCCGCTGCGCACGATCGGTTCCGTCCTGGAGGAGACCGCGTATCGGCCCCGCCGCTCGGCCTCACGCCAGCTGACGATCGCTGCCAAGGCCAACGGCATCCCGCTCTCGCGTGTCGACGAGGTCCTCTCGCTGGTCGGTCTCGAGCACGAGGCCGAAGGTCGCATCGGCAGCTTCTCGCTCGGAATGCGTCAGCGGCTGAGCGTGGCACACGCGCTGCTCGGCGACCCCGGCGCTCTGGTCTTCGACGAGCCGGCCAACGGCCTCGACCCTGAGGGCATCCGCTGGATCCGCCTCCTTCTGCGTCGCCTCGCCGACGAGGGCCGCACGGTTCTCGTCTCCTCGCACGTGCTGAGCGAGATCGAACAGGTCGCAGACCACGTGCTCGTGCTCTCGAAGGGCCAGCTCGTTCTCTCGAGCGGCATCGAGACGCTCGCCGACCCTTCTGCCGGTTCTGTCGTGGTCGACGCGGCGGATCGTGCCGCACTGAAGTCCGCGCTCTCGGCGGCCGGCCTCGAGGTCGAGGTGCTCCGATCGGGTCTCACGGTTCGCGGCAGCAACGCGGGAGCCGTCGGCGCCATCGCGGCATCGGCCGGCATCGCCCTCGCCACCCTGGTGCAGCGCGGCCCCACTCTCGAGGACGTCTTCATCGAGCTCGTCCGCGGCGGCAGGCTCGCGCCGCAGGCCATCACCGCCGCGCCGGTCGATTCCGCAGCGCCGGTCGCGGATGTCGGAGCGCCTGTCGTCGATTCCGCCGCGCCATCCGAGTCGTCGGACGTGGCCGACTCCGACCACGCCGATTCCGAGACCCTGCAGGCTCTGGATGTCGCGGGGTCCGATGTGTCCGAGTCCGATGCAGCTGCGACCGATGCGGATGCGTCGGTTCTCTCCGAATCCGATGCGGACGCGGCCGACGCCGCCCGCGCAGAGGCCGACGCGGCGGATGCCGAGGCCGACGACGCGGCTGATGCGGCGGATGCGGCTCGTGACGTCGAGTACGCCGCGGCGGAGCTCCGCTATGCGGCCGATGCCTCGGATGCGAACGACGCGGAAGATGCGGCCGACGTCGCGTCGGAGGCCGCGCATGCGGGCCGCGAGGACGCCCACGGCGATGATGACCCGGCAGGTGGATCGACCGAGCCGCAGACGCCCGCGGACACCGAAGCGGCGAACGCCCAGCCGTCGTTCGACGACATCCTCTTCGGCACCGCCCCGGCCGACGCGCCGGACGCTCACGCCGACGACACCGACGCCCGCGTCAGCGACGACACCGACGGTCACGTCCCTGACGCGACAGACCCGACTGCGAACGAAGACGGCACCGGCGAGCACTCCGGAGTCGAGTTCTTCGCCGAGGCACACGAGTCCGACGAGTCCGACGAGTCGTCGGACGACGCGTCGGCTGAAGCGTCTGGCGACGACGACCCTCGTTCGGCTGCCGTCACCTCGATGCTCGCCGCCGCTGCTCGCGCGTACTACGAGGACGAGCCCAAGGACTACCCGCTCGGAGAAGTCGACGTCTCAGCAGAGGCGGAGACAGAGGCGGATGCCGCTCACGAGGCGAACGATGGTCGCGATGGCGAGCACCACGAGGACGCGCACCACGAGCACCACGAGGGCGACCACCACGAGCAGCACGAGGGCCAGCACCACGAGCACCACGAGGGCGAGCACGACCGCTCCTGAGGTCACCCCTCGAGGGCACCGACGCGAACGACCTCCGCGCCGTGAGGCTGAGGAGGGCGTTCGCTCGTTCTCGGATCCCTCAGGCGGGCCGTGGGCGGATCACCGGACGGCGACTCCCCTTCGACACCGGCGTGGGCGATGTGGCCACGATCTCCTCGACGTCTGCCGGTTCATCCGACACGTCGAGTCGGAGCGCCTGGGTCAGAGCGAGGCCGTGCCTCGTCGTGAGGATCAGTCGTCGGTACTGCTCGTCACCGGAGAGGTCGATGACGACGCTGGGACGTCGGCGGCGGATGAGGACGAAGTCGACGCTGCCCGCAGCCTTCCACGTTCCGGCGGCGAGCACCCCGGGGATGTGCGTTCCCGGATTCGGCACGCCACGCAACCAGGTCCATGCGTCGTCGATCAGCTGGACCTTGGTGATGGTGTCGCGCACGAGCCTCACATTGTCGCGGTGGAAGCTCGCCGCACGTTCGATCGGCGAGAGCACGATCTCGAGTTGCGTCTGGTCCAGCAGCAACGTCACCATACGTCCAGTCTGCCAGCGGCACCCTTCCAGATGTCTGTGTCTTGTTCACAGGAAGGCAACGATCCGTTGTCGGTTCCCACGATTCCACCTTCTTCCATTCCGATGTTCTGCTCGACCTTCGAACAAATCTACTAGAGTCGGAGCATGACATCCGCCACCGATTCCGACCTCGAGCAACGCGCTGAGCTGCTCGACTCGTGGGTCGAGAAGCGGCGACAGATCGCACGCCTCGAAGCCGAGGCGTCCGATCTTCTTGCCGAGCGGATGCGCCTGAGCCGGTCTGACTCCGACGAGAACCCGTTCCACCGCGACGCCATCCACAGGTCGATGATCGCGGAGTACTCCGCGGCGGGCCGCCTCACTCAGGGCAGCGTCGAATACGCGTTCACCGATGCCGGCTTTCTCGCCGCCAGCCACCCCGGTGTGCGTTCGGCTTTCAGGGCCGGCCGCATCACGGCGGCGCATGTCCGCGAGATCGTGCGGGCCGCAGGAGTGGTCCGGGAGGCGGTCAACAACGGGCGAGCGGATGCCGATGTGCTGCCGCTGTACGACACGGTCGCGGTCATCGTGGCCGAGCGGGAGACCCCTGCACGAACACGAGCGCACCTGCGCGAGCTGGCCGCCGTCCTGGCAGGCTCCACGGTCGCCGAGCGCCATGCGCGCTCGAAGTCGGAGCGCACAGTCACCGTACGCCCGGCAGGAGACGGTCTGTGTGCGCTGACAGTCGTGCTCCCCGAGCATCTCGCGACGGCGGTCCTCGACCGGCTCACCCGACTCGCGCACGTCGTCATCGCCGGGCGGAACGACCGTGAGCCGACGCTCGATCCGATGGACGACGGCGAGAATCCGATCTATCCGGACGACATCGCGCAAGACGACCCGTCGCGTGACGATTACGCGATCTTCGGCGACGGGACTTTCACAACCGATCCGACCGGCCCCACGGTCGAACACATCCCGTCCGACACCCGCACGATCGATCAGGTGCGGGTAGATCTGCTGATCGACCTCCTGCTCGCCTCCGATCCGAGCGCGGCAAACGGCTCAGGACTCGACAACATCCAGGGGCGCATCCAAGTCACAGTCGCCGCGACCACGCTCGCGGGGTGCGACCATCGCCCCGCGCAGCTCGACGGACACGGGCCGCTGCACCCCGATATCGCCCGCGATCTCGCGGGCCGCAACGGCGGATGGTCCCGGTTGTTCCTCGATCCGACCGGACTTGTCGTCGAGACCGACACCTACCGGCCGACAGAACCCATGCGGCGGTTCCTCCGTGCGCGAGATCAACACTGCCGATTCCCCGGCTGCAGGATGCCGGCGCATCGATGCCAGATCGATCACACTTTCGATCATGCCAAGGGCGGGCGGACGGAGATCCACAACCTCGCCCATCTGTGCGCGCGGCACCACTCTCTCAAGCATCCAGACGTCGCTGACGACCATCGTTGGACGGCGCAGCAGCTTCCCGACGGCACGATCGACTGGTTCAGCCCACTCGGCCGCACCTATCGGGACTCACCGTCACGACGAGTCATGTTCGTCTGACGTTGATCACGCCGTAGTCCGTCGAATCTCGAGCGGCACACACGACTCAGTCGACGCAGACGCGCCTCACGCGATACACACACGCTTCGCGCGACGCGCACGTGCCTCACGCAAAGCACTCACGCCCGGCATGAGGCGGGATCGTGCAGCTTACGCCTGTGCGCGGGCAGCAGCCTCGGCCGCGATCGGGAGCGCCGCTTCGATGCGCTGAAGCTCTTCCTCGCCGTGCGCGGCTGTCAGGAACCAGGCCTCGAACACGCTCGGAGGCAGCGCGACGCCCTGCTCGCGCATCGCGTGGAAGAACGGCGCGTACCGGAACGACTCCTGGGCCTGGGCCTCGGCATAGTTGCGAGGCGCTGAAGCGCGGAACGAAGCGCTGAAGAGGTTTCCCGCGTGCGCGACGGCGTGGGTGGCACCTGCGTCCGCGAGAGCGGCGTCCAGGGCGCCAGAGACCCTGGCTGCGGCGGCGTCGACGGTCGCATAGACCTCAGGGGTCGCGAGCCTCAGAGTCGCCAGGCCGGCGGCGACCGACAGCGGGTTGCCCGAGAGCGTGCCAGCCTGGTAGACCGGGCCGAGAGGTGCCAGCAGGTCCATGACCTCAGCGCGTCCACCGAGAGCGGCCAGGGGCATTCCTCCGCCGACGACCTTGCCGAACGTGAAGATGTCGGGCAGGTAGTCCTCGCCGGCCGCGGCCTGGAGCCCCCAGAAGCCTGCGGGGTGCACGCGGAAGCCCGTCAGCACCTCATCGAGGATCAACAGCGCGCCATGAGCGTGTGCGGTCTCGGCCAGCAGCCGGTTGAACCCTGGCAGCGGCGGAACCACACCCATGTTCGCGGCTGCGGCCTCGACGATCACCGCGGCGATGCGCGGACCGTGCTCGGCGAAGACGGCCTCGAGCGCGCCCGGGTCGTTGTAGTCGATCACGAGGGTCTGTGCGGCGATCGGCGCGGGCACCCCCGCGGAGCCGGGCAGAGCGAGAGTCGCGACGCCGGAACCGGCCGCGGCGAGGAGACCGTCGGAGTGACCGTGGTAGTGGCCGGCGAACTTGACCAGCAGGTCGCGCCCGGTGGCACCGCGGGCAAGGCGGATCGCGGTCATCGTCGCTTCTGTGCCGGTCGAGACGAGCCGCACTCGCTCGATGGGCCGGGTCTCCCCGAACCGCACACGATCTGCGATCAGCTGAGCGAGTTCGACCTCGCCCTCGGTCGGGGCGCCGAACGAGAGTCCTCGAGTCGCCGCCTTCTGCACGGCGGCGACGACCTCAGGCTGCGCATGGCCGAGCAGGGCCGGACCCCACGACGCGACGAGGTCGACGTACTCGTTGCCTGCGGCATCGGTCACCGTCGCACCCGCGGCCGACGCGAGGAAGCGCGGCGTGCCTCCGACCGAACCGTATGCGCGCACGGGCGAGTTCACACCACCGGGGATCACCGTGCGGGCAGCGGAGAACAGGTCATCATTGCGGTCGGTCACAGCACACTCCTCAGCGATGCACGGAGCTCTCCCGGCATCCCCTCCAGGCTAGTCCGCAGAGCTGAGGGAGGGACTCAGACGACCTCGTCGAGTCGACGGACCGCTATCAAGGGCGTAGCCAGCGAGCGGCTTCTGTCGCCCAGTACGTCAGGACGACATCTGCGCCAGCGCGGCGGATCGACAGCAGCGACTCGAGGATCGACGCGCGGCGATCGATCCAGCCGTTCGCGGCAGCGGCCTCGATCATCGCGTACTCGCCGGACACCTGATATGCCCACACCGGAATGTGCACGGTGTCTCGCACCTCACGCAGCACGTCGAGGAAGGCCATGGCGGGCTTCACCATGACGATGTCCGCGCCCTCCTCCTCGTCGACGACAGCCTCTCGCACGCCCTCGCGGCGGTTGCCGGGGTCGAGCTGGTACGTGCGACGGTCGCCCTTCAGCTGCGAATCCACGGCCTCACGGAACGGACCGTAGAACGCGCTCGCATACTTCGCGGCGTAGGCGAGAAGCAGGGTGTCGGTGAAGCCCTCGGAATCGAGCGCCTCGCGGATGACGGCGACCTGGCCGTCCATCATTCCCGAGAGGCCGAGCAGCTGAGAGCCCGCCCTGGCCTGAGCCAGGGCCATCGACGCGTAGCGTTCGAGCGTCGCGTCGTTGTCGACGGTGCCGTCAGGCGCGAGCACGCCGCAGTGCCCGTGGTCGGTGAACTCGTCGAGGCACAGGTCGGTCTGCACCACGAGGGCGTCCCCGACCTCGGCCGCGAGCACCTCGGTGGCGACGTTCAGGATGCCTTTGGGATCGTCGGCACCCGAGCCCTGCGCGTCTCTGACTGCGGGGACTCCGAACAGCATCACACCGCCGACACCCGCCTCGGCGGCCTCGGTGGCGGCGGCACGCAGAGAATCGAGCGAATGCTGCGCGACTCCGGGCATCGACCCGATGGGGGCGGCCTCAGTGAGTCCCTCACGGACGAACAGCGGGAGCACCAGCTGCCGCGGCTCAAGGGAGGTCTCACGCACCAGACCCCTGACGGCAGGGGACTGCCGCAGTCGGCGCAGTCGGACGTCGGGGAAGCTCACGGCGCCAGCTCGTCCGCCGCGTGCGGGAGGGTGTAGCTCGACACGGCATCGATGAGCGCGTCGACCGTCTGACGATCGGCGACGACCGTGATCGGAAGACCTGCCTTGTCGGCATCCTTCGCAGTCCGCGGACCGATCGCAGCCAGCAGCGTCTCATCCGGGATCAGCGGGAACTGCTCGCGCACCTGCTCGGCGACCGAACCGCTCGTGATCAGGATCGCGTTGATGCGTCCGTTCTCGACGTCGCGCTTGATGCGGTCGGTGACCGGCACGCCCACGGTCCGGTAGGCGACGACGCTGTCGACGTCGTGACCGGCCTCCTGCAGGAGGACGCTGAGCACGGGCTTCGCGATCTCGCTGCGCAGAGCCAGGATGCGACGCGGCTCGGCCTCGAGGGCGATGAGCTGCTCTGCCATGCCCGCAGCCGAATTGTCTTCATCCGGCACCATCGCGACTTCATACCCGACGGCCTGCAGAGCGGCTGCGGTCGTCTCTCCGACTGCCGCGATCTTCGTACGACGCGGCACCACAGCGCGGTGCGCGAACATCACGTCGACGGTCGTCGCACTGGTCACCGTCAACCAGTCGTACTCTCCGGCAGCCAGGCGGGTGAGCGCCACGTCGAGCGCGGCCTGATCTGTGGTGGCCGCGAAGTTGATCAGCGGCGCGACGACGGGCACCGCTCCCCGGGAACGGAGACTGGCGGCGACGCCGTCGCCCCACGGGCCTCCACGGGGTACGAGGATGCGCCAGCCGTCCAGCGGTCGGTCCTGCTTCGAATTGGTCATGATGAGGAATGCTCTCGGGAGACGAGGTCGGCCGCCCCTTGCTCGAGCAGCCGATGGGCGACAGACAACCCGAACTCGCGTGCTGTGCGCATCGGGTCTGCACCACCGGCAGCATCCGCTCCATTGCCGCTGCCGTTCCGACGAATATACTCCCCGTTCAGACTCTCCGTGACGTCGAGGCCGATCCGGCGACCGCCGTCGGTCGAGTAAACGACCGTCCTGACGCGGATCTCATCGCCGTCCACGACCGCATGAGCGGCCATCGGCGCCTGGCATCCGGAGTCGAGTCCTTCCAGAATCCCGCGCTCGACCGTGATGGCCAGCCGAGTGTCGTGGTCGTCGAGTTCGGCGAGCGCGGCGAGGAGCTCAGCCGGAGCATCGGACCGGGTCTCGACCGCGAGCGAACCCTGACCCGGTGCGGTCGGCCATTCGGACAGCCCCAGCTCCTCACGGCGAAGCGGCGAGTCGGTGCCGAGGCGCGAAAGGCCGGCGGCAGCGAGGATGACGGCGTCCAGCTCACCCGACGCGACCCGTTGCAGACGCGAGTCGACGTTGCCGCGGATGTCGACGACCTCCGCGTGCGGAGCCCTGCGGTGCACCTGCGCGATGCGGCGAGGTGACCCCGTGCCGACCTTGCTGCCGGTGCGCAGCTCGTGCAGCGGCGTGCCCCCGCGCGTGATCGCGACATCGCGCGCGTCCTCACGCACCGGAGTGGCGGCGATGACAAGCCCCTCGGGGATCGCGGTGGGAAGGTCTTTGAGCGAATGCACGAGGATGTCGCACTCCCCCGCGAGCAGCGCCTCACGCAGACGCGTGGCGAAGATGCCCTGGCCGCCGATCTCCGACAGCGACGCACGATTCGTGTCGCCCTCGCTGGTGATCGGCACGAGCTCGACGGGGCGCCCCGAGATCTTCTCTAGGGCGGCGGCGACATGACCCGACTGCGCCTGCGCGAGCGCGCTGCGGCGAGTGCCCAGTCGGATCGGGACGGCAGTGTGACTCTGAGTGCTCATCGTCGACCTACTGCAGCACGTCCGCGATCTCGTCGAACCGGAGGCGACGGCCCGTGTAGAACGGGATCTCCTCCTTCACGTAGAGACGCGCGTCGGTGTAGCGCAGGTCACGCATGAGGTCGACCAGCTCGGTGACCTCGTCGGCTTCGAGCGGCAGGATCCACTCGTAGTCACCCAGAGCGAATGCGGCGACCGTGTTGGCGATGACTCCCTTGAAGGCAGCGCCCTTGCGACCGTGATCGGCGAGCATCTTGCGACGCTCCTCCTCCGGTGCGAGATACCACTCGGGCGTGCGGACGAACGGGTAGAGGCACAGCCAGTCCTTCGGCTCGACACCGCGGAGGAACCCGGGCACGTGCGCACGGTTGAACTCGGCATCCCGATGCACGCCCATGACGTTCCACACAGGAAGCAGAGTGCGCAGCAGCTCGGTGCGCCGCAGGCGCCGCAGGGCCTTCTGAAGATCTTCCGCAGTGTCCCCGTGCAGCCACACCAGCAGGTCGGCGTCGGCCTTCAGGCCCGAGACGTCGTAGAAGCCGCGGACCGTGACTCCGGAATCCTCGATGTAGGAGACGATCGTCTCGAGTTCCGTGGAGTCGGACTCGGTGACCGCGACATCGGGGTTTCGTCGCCAGACGGCCCAGAGGGTGAAGCCGGACGGGTTCTCTTCGCGTGCATCGGACATGGATCCAGTCTGCCCCCTTTGTGAATCACTCGCGAACGCGAGTCAGGATGGGAGGATGCGCCTCCGGTCAGCGAGAAAGCGCGCGGGCGATCGCCCAGACGGCTCCGCCCACGATCACGGCGACTCCCACCGCTCCGGCGATGGCGGCGGCTGGGTTGCGGTCGGCGAAGACCCGCGCCTTCGCCGCAGCGCGCTTCGATGCCTTGTCGATCCGCCGAGGGAAGTTGCCCTTGACCTCGATCGCCGCGAGCGCGGCCTTGAGCTCGGCGCGGGCGGACTGCACCGGATCGACGATCCCTGCGGGGACAGCCGTCTTGGGCAGCGGCCTCGTGATCTCAGAGTTCGTCATAGCCGGCTTCCTTCACGAGTCTGATGTCCTCGCCCACCGCCTGGGCGGGGTTCTTCCGAGCGAGCACCTTGCGGAACTTCAGGATGCCGAGCAGCGCGAACAGCAGCACGGCGAGGATCAGGATTCCGAACACTGCCAGCGCGGAGAGCCAGACCGGCCACCACGACGACAGCCCGGCGATCGCGAAGACCAGGATCACCGGCACGGCCCAGAACAGGAAGAAGAGCGCGACGAGGAACCAGACGGAGCCGATTCCGGCATCCTTCGCCGTCTTCGAGATCCAGGTCTTGGCCGCGTTGATCTCGGCCTTCACGAGGCTGCTGATGAGCTCGGGAAGATCGCCGATCAGGGACAGCAGGCTGTCCTCGGCACGATCGCGGTATCCGCGGGGCATGTCAGCTGCCAGACTTCGCGGCGGTGGAGCGCGAGGATGCCGGCTTCTTGGCCGCGGGCTTCTTCGCGTCGTCCTTCTTCGCGGCGTCCTTGACCTCTTCGACAGCGT